>JBBISU010000118.1:0-7880 GCA_037441225.1 Acidobacteriota bacterium | reverse complement strand
CAAAATCTTTATTATTAAAAACTATTAATCAATAAAATTGAGCAACTTGGGTTAACTTCTCCATTGCTTCTTCTATAATTTTAATCCCTTTTTGTGATTCATCTATTGATCTTGTTAAAGATTCCCTTGCCATCTCTGGATTGTGAAAGCCATCTGAATTTTCTGCTGTCCAGAATTCCCACAAAATATGGGCTTTCAAATGCTGGTCCTGTGCTTTTTTTATAACTTCTTCACTCAAGCCCACCTTTTTTGCCTCAACTATTTTGTCAATCAAATATGAAAGCCAAAATTCTGCTTTTCTCATTTTCCCTTTTGTATATGCTTTTATCGAATCAATTAAATATTTTGCTTCTTCTTCACTCCAATTTTTATGGCACTTCAAGCAGGTTTCTTTTAAAATCAACCTTGGAGTTTGAGCAAAATGGGATGTGTAAATTTTTCCTGTTCTTTTATCCTTCACCTTTGGCATATGGCAATCCCAGCAATAGACACCTGCTTTTGAATGCTTTGAATTATAATATGTCTCTGTTTCTGGATGTTGTGCTTTCCATAAGAGCCCTCCGGTAAGCTGATGTTTGAAATCCAAAAAATAAATTTGATTTACATAGTGGTCATAAAGCTGGAAGACCTCTTTGAAAGGAAAATGGTTTGTCCTTCTATCTTCCATTGTAATGGTATATTTTGACTTATCTGGATTTCTTAAATCATACCCGGGATTGCAATTGTATTCTACATGGCATTGACCACAAATAAGTTTTGAATCATATTTTTCAAGGAGGGCAATCTTTCTTGTAAAACCTCTTTCACCTAAATCTAAAATCTCTATACTTGTTTTATTTTTATCCTTATGCCACAATGTATCTTCTTCTTTTCTTGTCAATGCTTCAATTAAAGCATCCCTTACAATTCTTGGTCCTGCCTTATGGGGATCGTGGCAGATAAAACAATTTAATCCATAATTTAAATTCTTTGCAAATTCTACTACATTAGAATTTCTTGACCACTTTGCTTTTGTATTTGGTTCTCCCATATAAGCCCAATCTAGTATATGGTCTTGGGTTTTACAATTTAAGCAGACAGGGTTTGCTGCAGCTGCTGATTGTGCAATTAATGGCTTATTTTCTTTTATATCAGGAAATTTATCTTCTAAAATTTCCCAAGCAGGCCCTACTTCTATTAAATAATTCCAGCCCTTTTTCCCTTGAAATCTTCCCCCATAAGCTCTATCAACAACCAAATGGTCTACAAGCATCCAAGGGTGACTCCTTGTCAAAGAATGTTCCTTTGTAAAACCATGTCCCATCATTAATTTATCCCAAAAAGGATTTGGTGCCCTTCCTGTTATTTGAGATTTCTCATCCCTTCCAGGCCTGTGATATGATACTTTCTTAAAACTTTCATATTGTTCTTTATGGCATTTACCACATACATCCCAAGAAAAATCTGTTTCAGGTCTTGTTTCTTCCGAAGGGTCTTTCAAATGTTCTTTAACTCCCTTATGACAATTGTCACAATAAACCTTAGAGTGTTTTCCAGAGGTATGAAGCTTTTCAATTTTATCATGGCAGGAGTAGCAATCTTCTACTTTATAATCCCTTAAAAGAATCGTCTTTTTTTGTGCCCTTATTTCCTTTGAAAAAAAGGCAAAAAATGACAAAACAAAAAAAGATAAAATAAAAAATTTAATCCTTTTCATATTGCCTCCTAATCTTAAATTAGGATATTATATCATAACTTATTAGGAATCCTAATTAAAAGTTTTTAATTGCTTCAAAGATCTTTGGAGAAAGGGGAAAATTTTTAATGTCCTCATTTTGAAGTCCCTTTTCCTTTGCTTTATAATAAGATTTTTTTGCTTCTTGAAGGAAAGAATTGTTTTCTTTTTCTAAATAATATCTTGTCAGGTTAATTAAAGTAAAAAGGAAATCATAATAAGGGCTTTCTTTTTCATTTGGAGGCATACTTTTAATAAAATTTTCTGCTTCCTTAAATTTTCCTTCAAAATAAAAATAATATGCTTTTTTTAAATTTTCATATTCTTTTTTTTCTATTATTTTTATATCAGAGATATTATTGTATGAGCTTTCTAATTCATTTTCATCTAATTCTTCAACCTCTTTCAAAGAAATTTCCCTTGCCTTTTCAACTTTTTTAAGATCCTCCTTTGAAATTTTTTCCTTATTTTTTTCTAAGTGATCAATCCTTTCAGCAATTTTTTCTTTCAAAGAAACTATCTTATCTAAAACAAAAAATCTTCTTTGAAGTTCCAGAAATCTGCCTTTTAAATTTTCTGCTTTTCCTCTTATTATATTCCTCTCTTTTTCTGTTTTAGCTTCTTTCCAGTTTTTCTTTAAGAATATAAATTCCCCTGAAAGCTCCATTTTCCTTTTTTCCATCCTTGGATAATTTTTTATTGATGAATTTTCCAAACTTTCTTCAATTTCTGCTATTTCTTGAAAAACCTTTGGAAAAGGAAGTGGCTTTAATGGCTGTGTTTTTTCTTCTTTTTCTTTTTCAAAGAGCTTTTCTTTTTTTTCTATAGTTTTTTCAACAACCTTTTGCTCCTCTTTTTTCTCTGCAATTTTTTCTGGCTCTTTTTCCTTTTTTTCTTCTATTTTTTCAGTTTTTATTTCCTCTTTTTTTTCTGGTTCTTTTTCTGCTATTTTTTCTTCTTCTTTAATGCTTTGCAGCAAAAAATGATATTCTTTACTTAACTTCGAATTACTTATAATTTTACCTTCCCTTTTCAAAATCTCCATCTCTTTTTTAAAATTTTCATTATCATTTATTGAAAGATAACTCTTTGCTAAATAAAAATGGGGAAAGTAATCATAAAAAAACATCCCTTCTCTTATACATTTCTCACAAGAGTTTGGATTATCTCTTACTGCCTTTTCTAACAGCTTAATTGCTTCAAAGAAGTCCTTTTTTTCATATTTTTTTAAAGCCAAAAGATAGTCCTTTTCCCATGCAGAAAAAAGATTTAAAGAAAAAATTAAACTAAAAAAGATTATCCAAAACTTTTTCATAAGTTTCTCTTGGGGCTGCCTTAATAATTTCTGTTGTTTTATTTGGCTCAATTTTAAAATTCACTTTAACTATTTTGTTTATTGGCTCTACTTCAACTAATGCTTCATATTCTCCTTCTGGAAGGGATAAATAAAGAGGCGTTATTGTTTCTTTAATATCAATATTTTCCCCTTTTTTATTTTTTAAACTTTTAATCTTCCCAAATGGCAGGAAATGTATCTTTAAAAAGCCATTGCTTTCAGCAAGCAAAATCTCCTTCTTTTCTTCAGTTTTTTCAACTTTGACAGCTCCTTCAATTTTATTTTCGACATTTTTATTCAATTTAATTTTTGATAATGAAAAAATTAATATTAAAACAAAAAAAATAACAAGAAAACCAAATAGAACTGCTTTTAAATTAAATTTTTTTTCAACTTTTAAGGGAGGTGGTTTTTCTTCTTCAATTATTTTTTTTTCTTTTTCTTTTTCAACTATTTTTTTTGTTGAGGGGGGTGCATAAATGGTTTCTTTTTGTTCTGTTTTTAATATTGTTGCCTTTTCCTCAAATTTAACTTTTTTTGATGGAATTGGAGTTGTAATTATAGTAGGTCTTTCTTCTAAATCTTTTTCTTCCAAAGATATAACTGGCTTTAAATAATTTTTAATTTCTTCTAACTCTGGTTCTTTTATTGGAAGGAACAAAAGTTCTTCCTTAAATTGTTCAGCTGTCTGAATCCTATTTTTTCTGTTTTTTTCAAGGGCTTTAAAAATAACATCATTTAACTTTTTATTCGTTTCTTCATCTAATTCATTTATGCTTAAAGGTTCAGGGGTTTGTGTTATGTGTTTATGGATATATCCATAAGGTGTTGTTGAATAAATTGCTGATTTTCCAGAAAGCATCTCATATAAAACAAGGCCAATTGAATATATATCAGTCCTTCCATCTATCTTTTCTCCTTCTTCCAAGGCACCTACCTGTTCAGGTGAACAATATTTAAGTTTTCCTAAAAACATTCCAGTTTGCGTTAAGTGTTGATCTACAAGTCCAGTTGTTTTTGCAATTCCCAAATCAATTATCTTTAATTTAAATTCTCCCAATTGATCTTTATAAATCATTAAATTTTCAGGGGAGATATCCCTGTGGATAATTCCGTTCTTATGGATAAAGCCAAGTCCATCAAGTGCTTGAGACATAAAGTAAATTGCAATCCCTGGAGGCATTTTTCCACATTTTCTTAAAACAACTGAAATGTCAAAACCAGGGATATATTCCCAGACCATATAAAAAAGCCCAGTTTTATATTGCGAAAAATCATATAAAATTGCTACATTTGGGTGATGTAGCTTTGTTGCAATCTTTGCTTCCAGAAGAAATCTTTTTAAGTCCTGCTCCTCTTGTGCAAAACTTTGTCTCATTATTTTTATGACTCTTATATCTTCCAAGTGGATATGTCTTACTTTATAAATTTCCCCCATCCCACCTGCCCCTAAAAAATTCAAAATTTCATATTTATCATCAAAGATCTCTCCAATTTGAAACATATGGGAGGAAATAAATTCCATTCCACAAAAAGGACAACTTTTTGCACCAGAAGGAATAGCATTCCCGCAACCTTTACAATTTGCCATTTTTTAATTATAGCATAAAAAATTTTTTCTCTTTAATCTTTATTTTCTCTTTTTTCTTTTAATTCCTTTAAATAATTTAAAGCTTCCTTTTTTGTTTTTATCTCTCCTAATACCTGTTTTCTTTGAACTGCCTTTAAAATTTTACCTACCTCCTCAGAAGGAGGTATATCAAATATTTTCATTACTTCTTCACCACTTATCATCTTTGGTGGTTTTATTATTTTTTTCCCTTCTTTTAGATGGATATCCCAGAGATTTTTTAAAAATTGAAAGGCAATTTCTTCATCATTGCTTTTACTTAAAAAATCACTTAAAAAAAGAGCCATCTGCAACCTTAAATTTTCGCCCGTATAATGTATAAAACTTCTCAATGCTTTTTCAGAGGAACCATTTAAGATTATATTCAAGGGTCTCATATGGTTCCTTATTAAACTACAAATCCTTTCTTTCCTCTTGCTTGAAAATTTTAATCTAAACAAAATATCATTAACCATAACCTCCCCAACTTTCTCATGGCCATAGAAATGAATTTTACCTTCCTTTTCAATCCTTGTCTGGGCTTTACCAATATCATGCAATATTATTGCATAGTTTAAATCTAATTCCTCTTCCTTGCTAAGTTTCTTAAATCTTTTCAAATTTTTATAAATCCATTTCAAAGCCTTTTCTTTTAAAAATAAAGAATTCAATGTATGTTCAAAAGCATTGTCGGGATGATAAAAACCCTGTTGAACATTTTTTAAATTGTGGATTTCTGGGAAAAGAAAATATAAAATTTTTGTTTCATCCATTAAAAACAAAACCCTTTTTAAATCCTTTTGAGAAAAAATCAAATCCAATTCATATAAGATTCTTTCCGATGCAACTTTCCCAATTAAATGAGATGAAAAGACAATTCCTTTTAGAGTTCCTTCTTCTATTGTAAAATTTTTAAGTTGTGATAAAAATCTAAAAGCTCTTAAAATTCTTAAAGGATCTTCTTCAAAAACCTTAGGAGAGACCCATCTTATTGTCTTCAATTTTAAATCATTTAAGCCATTTGTTGGATCAATCAAATCTCCACTTTGAAGGTGTAAGGCAACTGAATTTATTGTAAAATCCCTTCTCCATAAGTCATCCCTTAATGCATTATTCTTTAAATCCCATATATCAAGATATATTTCTCCAAAAGGGATTCTAAAAGTTTGAAAATTTTCTTTTCCCAATATAATCAATTTGCTTTTTAATCTTGAAGCAAGGCAGTGGGCATATTTTTCCCCTTTTGCATCAATAATGAGGTCAAAATCCATAAATTTTTTATTTAAAATTAAATTTCTTATTGTTCCACCTACAAGGTAAAGATTTGAACCTAAGGAATTTGCCAATTCCAGGGCAATCTTTAAACCTTCATTTTTTAATAATTCCTTTAAATCCAATTTCTTCATAACTTTAAAAATTCTACATTTTATCAAAGTTTATGTCAAATGAAAAATCTGTGAAATTTATCTCTTAAACTTTTTATACTTTCAATGCATAATTATAATATTTTTTCTTTAACTTCTATGGGTAAATTTTTTATATAAATTTCTTCTATGTATTTTTTATATTCCTCTTCAATTCTTATAAGAGGAAAAATAATTTTTTTTCCTTCTTTGCTGCATCTAATTTCTTCAAGGTAATTAAAATTTCCTTTTTTGATTTCTAAAAACAATCCATAAGTACACCAGTTTTCTTTATAAGCAAAAAACTTTGGGCAGCATACAACCCCTTTTTTCTCCCCTTCATATTTTGGAATTATTACTTCCCCTTCTGAATTGGTTTGTTTTTTATGAACTTCTAAGATTTTTTCATAATATTTATTATCTTCTTTCTCAATTTTAATACTAAACCAAAAAATAACTATTGCATTTTCCACTGGTTTCCCTTCTATATCAATAAACTTTAATATGCAAGGACCTTTATATTTGCAAGGGCATTTTATTTCTTTAATTTTATTTTTTCCATCAAACTGAATTGATATATTAGTAATTAAAAAAATAATTATTTGTAAAAGTAAAATGAGAAATTTTTCAATCAAGCTCATTCTATTTTCCTGCTTGCAGGCATAAATACAGCATCTCCTGTTTTGTTGTCTACAATTGACATATAAGCATTATAGTAAACAAGATCTTTTGGGATAATAATAGCAAAGCCATTTTCAACATTTATATCAACAGGAAACTGCACAACCCCATTTAAAGGTAATTTAATTGAGTATTTCTTTAAAAAATTTCCATATTTATCATATATTTCAACATCTAAATCACCGCAGTAGTAATAACAAGAGGCTCCGATGTTTGTTCTAAATTCATCATTTACCCTTATTCCAAATAAATAAGTTTTCTTATTTGCTGTGTATAGTACCTGATTATCAACTGCCTGTCCATAAGTCCCACCATCTTTATTTTTTGTATATATTCTTGCCCATACACCCATAGAATTATTTGTATCTGTTTGAAAATATAGCCATCCATACCCTTCATATGAAAAAATATCAGCAAGAATATTTTTTTTGCAATAAACAGAATTCTTATCAATACTTATATTTTTAGAATCATTAAATTTTCCATCATTTGAATAAAAGTAAATGTCTACATCTATTTCATAATCCATAGAATTATAAATGCATACTTCTGTCTTCCAATAGGTTCCATACCCTCCAGGTGTATTTGCTGCAATAGGTATTATTGCATTCCAGGTAAGAGTCATAGAAAATAAATACAGTGATATAAAGTTTAAAAGAAATAAAATTTTTTTCATAATCTTGCCTCCTATGTCCATGGAATATCTTCATTTGGATAATCAGAATCAGCCCCACAAGTTAGCGCTTTACACTCTGCAAAACAAGAACATAAAAATGCCCCAATTGCTTTTGTACAGGAAGCCCATTCTTCCCAACAATTATTTATGCAATCTATATCATATTCAGGACAATTATCAATACACTTATCAAATCGCTCAGAACATATCGTGCTAAACATCCAAGCCATACCACCACAAACAGCAGCGCAGCTAGCATAAGCTCTCCAATCTTCACAAGGAGCACCAAAAGTTATTCCAAAGATACATGCTATCGACCCAAGAATTGAACTTCCAAAGGGGTCAAAATAATTTAAAGAATTATTTTCTGTATAAACATACTTATTGAAAAATTCAAAGGAAATATCCTTTTTGCAAAACCTTCCCAAATTTGGATTATAGTACCTCATCCTGTTAAACTG
>JBBISU010000117.1:0-7977 GCA_037441225.1 Acidobacteriota bacterium | reverse complement strand
CTCCTTCTATATAATTTAACTTAAAAATACAAAAAATTCAATTGCAGTTTTTTTGCAAAAAAATTTTGAAAAAATTTGATTTGTGATATAATTTAAAAATAAAATAAAAATAAAGGAAGGAAAAAAATGGAAATTTTGGAAAAAATTGAAAAAAGAAAAGCAGTTATAGGTATCATTGGAATGGGCTATGTGGGGCTTCCCTTGGCTATCCTTTCTTCAAATTCTAATTTTCAAACAATTGGCTTTGATGTAGATGAAGAAAAGGTTAAAAGATTAAAGGAAGGGAAAAGTTATATTAAGCATATAAAGGAAGAAGATATTAAAAAATCAATAAATAAAAATTTTAAAGCAACTTCAAATTTTCAAGAGCTTTCAAGATGTGATGTAATTTTAATTTGTGTCCCAACGCCTTTAACTGATCACTTAGAGCCAGATATGCAATATATTGAAAAAACTGCAATTGAAATTTCAAAAAATATAAGAAAGGAACAATTAATTGTCTTGGAATCTACGACATACCCAGGGACAACAGAAGAATTTTTAATACCTATCCTTGAAAAATCTGGTTTGAAAGCAGGGAAGGATTTTTATGTAGCTTTTAGTCCAGAAAGGGAAGATCCAGGAAATCCAACTTTTAATACAAGAATAATACCAAAGGTTGTAGGGGGGCTTGATGAAAATAGTTTAAAAGTTGCAGTTGCTTTTTATGAAAAGATTGTTGAAAAAGTAATTCCAGTATCTTCTTTAAAGGTTGCTGAAAGTTGCAAAATTCTTGAAAATATGTATAGAGCAGTAAATATTGCTATGGTAAATGAGTTAAAAATTTTATTTACAAAAATGGGGATTGATATATGGGAAGTTATAAAAGCTGCTTCTACAAAACCCTTTGGATTTCAACCCTTTTATCCAGGGCCTGGACTTGGAGGCCATTGTATTCCAATTGACCCTTTTTATTTAAGCTGGAAAGCAAAGGAATATGATTTGAATTTACGATTTGTTGAACTAGCAGGTGAAGTAAACATTTCAATGCCATATTTTGTTGTTGATAGATTGCAAGAGGTATTAAATGAAAGGGGAAAGACATTAAAGGGTTCAAATATTTTGCTTTTGGGAATTGCTTATAAAAAAAATGTAGATGATTTAAGGGAATCTCCTGCTTTAAAAATCTGGGATATTTTGCAAAAAAAAGGTGCAAAAGTTTTATATTATGACCCTTATATTCCAAAATTTCCAAAGACAAGGAAATATAAATTTGAAGC
The DNA here is from genome assembly GCA_037441225.1 of Acidobacteriota bacterium. Lineage (GTDB taxonomy): Bacteria > Acidobacteriota > Thermoanaerobaculia > UBA2201 > UBA2201 > JBBFMJ01. The sequence goes on along the minus strand of JBBISU010000117.1, from coordinate 6,718 downwards.
AGAAAGTGTTGAATTAAGTAAAGAAGTTTTGGAGTTTGTAGATGCTGTTTTAATAACAACAGACCATTCAAAGGTGGATTATGAATTGGTGAAGAACTTTTCAAAACTTATAATTGATACAAGAGGCGTCCTGCCCAAAGGGCCAAATGTGGTAAAGGCATAGAATGGAAAGTCCAATATTTTTAACAGGTGGTGCTGGTTTCATTGGTTCTCATTTAGTTGATAAATTATTGGAGAAGAACTTAGAAATTATAGTAATTGATGATTTTAATGATTTTTATGACCCAAAAATTAAAAGGAAAAATGTAGAAAGGCATCTAAAAAATAAAAATTATAAACTTTATGAAGGGGATATTTGTAACTTAGAATTTTTGGAGAAAATTTTTAAAAAATATCCCTTTTCTATAATTGTTCATCTTGCAGCAAGAGCAGGTGTGAGACCTTCTTTAAAAGATCCCTTGTTGTATGAAAAAGTAAATGGGATTGGAACTTTAAATTTGTTGGAATGTGCAAAAAATTATAATATTAAAAATTTTATATTTGCTTCTTCTTCTTCTGTTTATGGAATAAATTCAAAGGTTCCTTTTTCAGAAGATGATCCAATTGAGAAACCAATTTCACCTTATGCTTCAACAAAAAGAGCAAATGAACTTATGTGTTATACTTACCACCATTTATATGGCATAAATATTACATCTTTGAGATTTTTTACTGTTTATGGACCAAGACAGAGGCCTGAGATGGCGATTTATAAGTTTACAAATTTAATTTATCATAAAAAACCAATCCCTATCTTTGGAGATGGAAGTGCAAAAAGGGATTTTACATATATTGATGACATAATTGAAGGTCTCCTTTCTTCAATGGTAAAATGCTATCCCTTTGAAATTATAAACTTAGGTGAATCCAAAACAATTGAACTTATAGAACTTGTAAATTTAATTGAAAAAAATTTAGGAAGAAAAGCAATTATAAATTTTTTGCCTTCAGAACCCGGTGATGTCCCAATTACTTATGCAGATATTTCAAAGGCAAAAAAATTATTAGATTATAATCCAAAGTTTCCAATAGAAGAAGGGATAAAAGAATTTACTAAATGGTTTATTAAAACAGAAGGAGGTATAAAATGAAGATTTGTATTGTAGGAACTGGCTATGTTGGGCTTGTAACAGGCGCCTGCCTTGCTGATTTTGGAATGGAAGTAACTTGTGTTGACAAAATTAAAGAAAAAATTGATCTTTTAAAAAAGGGAGAGATTCCAATTTATGAACCTGGACTTGAGGTTTTGGTTTTAAAAAATGTTAAAAATGGTAGATTAAAGTTTACAACGGACTTAAAAAAGGCAATTAAAGAAAATTTGGTTATCTTTATTGCAGTAGGAACACCTCAGGGAAAGGATGGTTCAGCAGATTTATCTCAGGTTTGGGAAGTAGCAAATACAATTTCAAAAGAAATTAATGGCTATAAAGTAATTGTGAATAAATCAACCGTTCCAATTGGAACTGCAAAAGAAATGAAAAAATATATTAAAGAAAAAAATCCCAAGGCACAATTTTCTGTTGTATCAAATCCAGAATTTTTAAGAGAAGGTTCTGCAATTGGTGATTTTATGGAGCCTGATAGGATTGTAATTGGTGTTCCCGATAAAAAATCAGAAGATATTATGAAGGAAGTTTATAAGCCCTTATATCACTTGGAAATCCCTGTTTTAATAACAAATGTAGAATCAGCAGAACTTATAAAATATGCTTCTAATGCTTTTCTTGCCTCAAAGATTTCCTTTATAAATGAAATTGCAGCTCTTTGTGAAAAAGTTGGAGGGGATGTAATAGATGTGGCAAGGGGAATGGGGCTTGATGTAAGAATTGGTCCTAAATTTTTGCAGCCAGGTCCTGGTTATGGTGGCTCTTGTTTTCCAAAGGATACATTAGCCCTTTTGGATATATCAAACAAACATAAATATGATTTTAAAATATTGAAAGCAACAATTGAAGTTAATGAAAAAATAAAGGAAAGGATGGTTGAGAAAATAAAAAAAGCATTAAATTATAAATATGAAAATAAAACACTTGGAATCTTAGGGCTATCTTTTAAGCCAGAGACAGATGATATAAGGGAATCAATTAGTTTAAACATAATAGATAATTTTATTGATAAAAAGATTAATTTAAAAGTATATGATCCAAAAGCAATGGAAAATGTGAAAAAGCTTTATCCAAATTTAAAATACTGTAAAAACCCTTATGAAGTTGCTGAAAATTCAAACTGCCTTGTCTTTGTTACAGAGTGGAATGAGTTTAGATATCTGGATTTAAATAAGATTTATAGTTTAATGAAAGAAAAGATAATTGTTGATTTGAGAAATATCTACGATGTAAAGAAAATAAAAGAGATTGGTTTTACATATTATCCACTTGGAAGGATTAAGGAAAAATGGTAATAGTTGCCGTTGTAACAGGAGGTGCTGGCTTTATTGGTTCTCATCTTTGTGAAAAGTTAATTTCAAAGGGTTATAAGGTTTTTTGTATTGACAATTTGATAACTGGTTCCCTTGAAAACATTGAAAATTTGTTTAAAGAAAAAAATTTTATATTCATAGAACAAGATGTAACAAATTATTTGCATATACCAGAAAATGTTGATTTAGTTTTCCATTTTGCTTCACCTGCTTCACCGGAAGATTACTTAAAATATCCAATCCAGACATTAAAGGTCGGTGCCCTTGGAACGCACAAGACATTAGGGCTTGCCCTTGCAAAAAAAGCAACTTATATTTTGGCTTCCACTTCTGAGGTCTATGGAGACCCTTTAATAAACCCACAACCAGAAGAATATTGGGGAAATGTGAATCCAATTGGTCCAAGGGGGGTTTATGATGAGGCAAAAAGGTTTGCAGAAGCAATGACGATGGCTTATCACAGATACCATAAACTTGATATAAGGATCATAAGGATATTTAATACTTATGGACCAAGAATGCGCCTTGAAGATGGAAGAGTTGTTCCAAATTTTTTATGTCAGGGACTCAAAGGTGAAAATTTAACAATTTATGGAGATGGCAGGCAAACCAGATCCTTTTGCTTTATAGATGACTTAATTGATGGAATAATGCTTGTTGTTGAAAAAGGAAAGCCAGAGCCAATAAATTTAGGGAATCCAGAAGAAATAACAATCCTTGAGTTTGGAAAAATTGTAAAAGAATTAATTCCTCAAGCAGGTGATTTTGTCTTCAAGCCCCTTCCACAGGATGATCCAAAACAAAGAAGGCCAGATATAAAGAAAGCAAAGAAAATACTTGGATGGCAGCCAAAAGTTTCAGTAAAAGATGGGCTTTTAAAAACAATCCCTTATTTTGAAAATAAATTAGGTATAAAATGATGGCAAAAATATTAGATGGGAAAAAGCTTTCGGAAAAGATAAAACTTAAGGTTAAAGAAGAAGTGGAAAACTTAAAAAAGAAAAAAATAAATGTCAAATTGTCAGTAGTGCTTGTAGGGGAAAATCCAGCAAGCCAGATTTATGTAAAAAACAAAATTAAGACAGCAGAAGAAGTTGGAATAATATCAGAAGTTTTAAAATTTGAAAATTCAGTGACCGAAGAAATTCTTTCATATCATATTTCAAATTTAAATGAAAATGATGATATAGATGGGATACTTGTCCAACTACCTCTTCCCGAGACAATTGACCCTTTCAGAATATTAGATCAGATTGATCCATTAAAGGATGTAGATGGTTTTCACCCTTACAATATTGGTCTTCTCCAGTTAGGAAAAGCACGCTTAAAGCCCTGCACTCCAACAGGGATAATTGAGCTTTTAAAGGAATATAATATAGGAATTAAGGGAAAGGAAGCGGTTGTTGTTGGAAGAAGTGATATAGTTGGGAAACCAATGGCAATGATGCTTCTTCAAGAAAATGCAACTGTTACAATTTGCCATTCAAAGACAGAAAATTTAAAAGAAGTTACTTCAAGGGCAGATATTTTAATTGCAGCCATTGGGAAGCCAGGTTTTATAAAAAGGGATATGGTAAAAAAAGGAGCTGTTATAATTGATGTAGGAATAAATACAATAAAAAATAAAAATGAAGCAATAAAATTTTTTAGCAAAGATCCTTTAAGGTTGCAAAAGTTTATGGAAAAGGGGAGTGCTTTAATTGGAGATGTGGATTTTTATGATGTTTATGATAAAGTTTCATACATAACCCCTGTTCCAGGGGGAGTTGGTCCTTTAACTGTTGCAGTTTTGATGTCAAATTGCTTGAAAGCAGCACAGGGAAGGAGAATAATTTAGTTGCTCATAGGAATAACAGGCATTCCTGGTTCTGGAAAAAGCACCTTTGTTTCTTTTTTTAAAAAGGAAGGAATTCCTGTTTTTTTAAGTGATGAAGTTGTAAAAAACTTATATAAAGAAAAAGATGTTTTGGAGAAAATAAAAGAAAAATTTCCTCAATTTTTTAAAAAGGATTTATTTTTAAAAAAAAATTTTTCTGAGTTTATTTTTAAATCAGAAGAAAATTTAAAAGAAATAGAAGATATTTTGCATCCCATAGTATTAAAGGAACTTTTTGATTTTAGAGAAAAAAATAAAGGAAAAATTGCTGTGGCAGAAGTACCCCTTTTGTTTGAAAAAAAACTTGAAGGTTATTTTGATTTAATAATTTGCATTTCAAGAAATGAAAAAGAAGCATTAAAAAAGTTTGCAGAAGAAAAGAAAATAAGTTTTGAAGAAGCAAAATTGAGAGCTTCTTTTCAACTTCCCTTAAAGTTAAAAGAGAAAAAATCAGATATTGTTATAAAAAACAATGGAAGCTTAGAAGATTTAAAAAAGAAATTTTATCTTTTGCTAAAAAGATTAAAGGTGAAAATGAAATAAACCTTCTGATAAAATTGCAAAGATCTCATTCGACCAACAAATTGAGAACTTAAAAAAAATTTATATATGCACTTTTTAGGGCATTAAATTCATTACTTCATATTAAAATTTTTAAAAATATTAATCGCCATTTTCTTTCTTTATAAAATCTTTAAGAAGAATGGCACTTAAAGCAAAACCATTAAATTTGGTAATTTTTTTATGCATATAACTTTTACTTTTAAACCAAACAATCCCATCCAAAAGAGCAATACCAATAGCATTTTTTGTTTTTATTTTTGCTGTTTCTATTGCACCGTCAAATTGATTGTTTTGAGAACCTCCATAATTACTCAGAAACTTTGCTTCACCTATGTAATACTTATTGCCAATTTTTAGGATAAAATCTGGCCTTCTTTTCAAATTTTCTAATGTGAGTTTTTTATAAGCAAAATTTAGTAGTTCTTCTTCGTTCCCTTTAAGGAAGGAAATCTTTTTACTTAATAAAAATTCTTCTTCTTTGAGAAAGGGAAAATTTAAAGATTTTAGCCACCTTTTGAATGTATGGGTTAACTGTCTTGAAGGAGATTTTGGTCGGGATGCTAAAACTAAAATGTTATAAATATCCATAGATAATAATCTATTTGAAATTTTTGTAACAATCTTTTTATTTTTTTCTATTAAATAAGAATGATTTCTTAAAATTGAAACATAAGGGTGTTCAATTGGAAATTTAGGCAGTTTTAAAAGCGCTTTTAAAACTTGAATTTTATCTTTTTTTCTATAGGCATTTTTAATTTCTTTTATTATATCCTCTTTAATGTCCCGAACCTAACCTATTTCAGCAGGATAAATATCATAGATCTTATCCAAATATCCTTCATTATTTGCTATTTCTATGCTTTTTTTTATCCAGGTGTTCATTATAGTAATCTTCTTTCTTTTTCTTTTTCATATTTAAACCCTAATAGTATTTCTTTTAATAAATTTATATTTTTTTGCTCAATTATTTTTCTCAAAATTTCTTTTTGGCTGATTGAAATATCAAAAGGAAATGTTTGTATTAATTTCCTTACTTGGCTTAGTCCTATGTATTTTCTGACATATATAGAATTAGAATATTTAAAGGTGGTTAAAAATTCACTATCCGTTAAAGCTCTTAAATATTCCAATACAAAATTAAAATATTCTTTAAGAATGTTTATATCATTTAGGTTGACCTCTGGTTCTAAAAAAATTTGTATTGGATGTGTCCTATATTTCTCTTTGGTTACAAGTATTCCGTCTACTTTGTAAACATCTTTTACATTATAAATCCCAGCCCTTCCCTCCCATCCACCTGTATCAATTGTTCTTACAAAAAGGGGATTTTTCAGAATTTTTTTATAGATTTTAGCATTTACATAAAATGTTTCATAATTATAACATCCATTAGAATAGCTATTAGCATCTAAAAGTTTGATGGAAAATGATCCTTTGTTTTTTTGTATCTCATTTAAAGTTAGATAAAATGAAACTTTAGGTACTTGGATTCTTTTGAAATTTCTAATAAATTCCTCAAATTCACCACCAGCTCTATAATAATTTTCTGGGAGTAAGTTATAAAATTTTTCCTTAACTCTATCATTAATTTTTAATGCCTTAAAAATAATTTCTTCATGAAATGGTTTTTCCTTTCTTTCAAAGAAAAATATGCATACATTAGTTCCTGTAAATTCAAATATTTTTTTCTCAAAAATTATTGCTTTTTTTATTCTATAAAAGGGCAAAAGATTATATCTTATTTTATTAGATACGGAATACCCAAAAAGGAAATTGCTTGGAATTATGTATATCATTTTTTCAATTCCATTTCTTAAATC
>JBBISU010000116.1:2175-8647 GCA_037441225.1 Acidobacteriota bacterium | reverse complement strand
ATAATATTTTTAACATTTAATATTCAAAAATGTAGGGGTCGCCCTCGTGCGACCCCTACGAACTACTGCTCTACTGCTCTATTTTTATTTTTTAAATGCCTTTTATTGCTTTTCAAGAATTTCAAATCTATTATGATGCAATAGCCATAAGTGGGGAAAATTTAAAATCTCTTCTGATAATATATCTGCATATTTTTGTGTAAGTTCTAATTCTGTCTCATTATTATAAAAAAAGGGCTCTTTTAATATAACTTCATAGCCCTTTCCCTTTGGATAGGAAAATAAAAAAACCACAGCAGAGCCAGTAAGTTTTACTATTTTTGAAAGAGAAGAAATAATGTATGTCTCTTGTCCTAAAAATTTTACTTTAAAACTTTGCTCTGATAAAGATTTTTGATCAATCAAAATATCAATAATTTTTCCTTCTCTTATATCCTTTAAAATTTGTTTTAATGCTCCTTTTTTTTGAATAAGCCAATTCCCATAAAGAGTCCTTCTTAAAGAAAGTTCTTTTTCAAGATAAGGATTATCCAGTGGTCTGTAAACCATCCCTTGAGGAAAACCCCTCTTAGAAAGGGCAAGAGCTGCTACTTCCCAATTTCCAAAATGGGCAGAGACAATAAAAACACCTTTTCCAAAATCAAAAGCATTTTTTAAATTTTCTATCCCTTTAATCTTTATTTTTTTTTCAATTAGATTATTTTTGCAGGAAAATTTTAAATACTCAAAAGCAACTCTTCCAAAATGGGCTGAGCAAGAAATTAAAATCCTTAATTTTTCAATAATACTTTTGGAAGGAAAAATTAAGTTCAGATTTTTAAAAATTACCTTTTTTCTTTTGGAAAAAATTATAAAAATTACACCTGATATTTTCCCTAAGATTTGCAAAAAACATAAGGGTAAAATTTTTGATAGAGATAAAAAAAATATATAAATAATATATTCAAATTTATGCTTTAATTTTTCTTTCATATACTTTTAATATTTTTTCCAAAAATTTTAAATCAAGGGGTGGAAAACCAATCTTATGGTATATTATTTCAAAGTTACCATTCCATTTATAAATATCTTTTTGAGTTGTAATTATACCTTTTACTTTGCTTTCCTTAACATATTCTTCCATCTTTTTAATATCTTCTACAGTGGGGTAAAAATGGTCAGGAAAAGAAAAGGTCTTTTTTATTTTTATCCCAAAATTAGTCAAATCATTAAAAAACCTTTCAGGGTTTTCAATTCCTGCAAAGGCAATCCATTCATTTTCTTTTATCCAGTTTAAATCAAGAACCCTATCATTTTGTGAAAAAAATCCATAATTTAAAACATCTATCTTTGAAAATTTAATAAAATTCAATTCTAAAAAATTTTTCAAATACTCATCTATATCATTTACAAAAAATATATAATTTGCCTTTTTTAGTACCTTTATTGGTTCCCTGAACCTTTTCTTATTAAAATCCCCATTTTTCCTAATTAAAACAATATCAAAATCCCTGTGAATTTTATAATGCTGAAATCCATCATCTAATATGTGAATGTCTATATCATTTTCCTCCTCTGCAAACTTTCCAGCAATGTATCTATCTTCACAAACAGTTACAACTGCTTTTGGAAGTATTTTTGCAATTAAGAATGGCTCATCTCCCGCTTCTTCTATATTTGTCAAAATTTGTTTACCATCTGAGACAGGCACAAGACCTTTTGATTTTCTTTTATACCCCCTTGATAAAATACTTACCCTCAAACCTCTATCCAATAACTCTTTTGCTAATCTAATAACAAAAGGTGTTTTTCCACTCCCACCAAATGTCAAATTCCCGATTGATATGACTGCTTTTTTTAATTTTTTCCTTTTAAAAATATTTTTCTCATATATATTTCTTCTATTATATGCTATAAATTGGTAAAGTAAATAAAGGATTTTCATTTTATATAATCTTTTAAAATTTTAAAGATCTCTTCAAATCTTCCCCTGTTTTCCATTAATATTTCATATGCCCTTTCTCCAATCACTGATAAATCTTTTTCCATTAAATCGACTATTGAAAAATCTTCCTTATTTAATATCAATAAAGCATCTTTTTTCTTAAATTCCTCTACTATTTCTTTAAAATTATTATAATAAGGACCAATTATAATTGGCTTTTTAAAATAAGCAGGCTCTAAAATATTATGACCACCCTTTGGGACCAAGCTCCCACCAACAAAAGCAATTTTTCCATAAGAATAAAGAAAGGCAAGTTCCCCTATACAATCAATAAGCAAAACCTCTGCTTTTTCTGCCTTTGGGAATTCACTTCTTTTTATATAACTCATACTAAAAATTTTTATTAAATCTTCTACTTCTTTTGCCCTTTCAGGATGTCTTGGAGCAAGGATTAAAAAGGAATCAGGGTAATTTTCTAAAACTTCTTTATGGGCTTTTAAAACAATTTCTTCTTCTCCTTTTACAGTGGAACCAGCAACCCACCCAATCCTTTCATCAATGAAATTTTCATAAAAATCTTTTATTTCATCCCTTAAAGGTTTTATATCAAAAGTAAATTTTAAATTTCCAAGGGTTTTTATTTTTTTTGCTCCCAAAACTTTAAACCTTTCTGCATCTTCAGCACTTTTTGCAATAACTAATTCAGTTTTTTCAAAAAAACTTTTAAAGAAAAAAGAAAAAAATTTATATAAACTAAAACTTTTATCAGATATCCTTCCATTCACTATTATTACTGGAATATTTCTTTTGAAACATTTATAAATAAAGTAAGGCCAGATTTCTGTCTCAAAAATAAAAACAACCTTTGGATTCAAAGAATTTAAAAATTTTTCAATAATAAAAGGGAAATCAAAGGGGAAAAAAATATGACTTAAATTTTCCTTTTTAACAAGTTCCATCCCTGTTAAAGTTACTGTTGATACAAAGATATCATCATAATTTGAAGTAAAATCTTTAACAATTTTTTTTGAAGCAAGGAATTCTCCAACCGAAACAGTATGAAATAAGATACAATTTTTACTTTTTGGGAGAAAAAATCCAAGGCGATGGAAAAATGTTTTTCTCGTTTTTTTATTAAATAAGATAAAAATTAATGCAACTGGAAAAAGTAGGATTTCAATAAGAATATAAAGATAGACCATATCAATCTTTTAAAAAAATCCCTTCTCCTTCAATAAATCTACCAATTAAAAAGACCTCCTGATTTTTTTTCTTTGCTTCCTTTTCAAATTCCTCTTTTTTCTCTTCTGAAATTGCACAAAGCAGTCCCCCCGATGTCTCAGGTGAAAAAAGGGCAAAAATTTTTTCATCTTCAAAATTTCCTTTTACTTTTAAAAAATTTTCATAAAACTTTTGATTTGAATAAGCTCCCCCCGGAAAAATATATTCTTTTGCAAATTTTAAGGAGTCCTCATAAAAAGGAATTTTGCTAAAAAATATTTCTACTCCTAAATTTTCCCTTAACATTTCAGAGATATGCCCAATCAAGCCAAAACCAGTTACATCTGTCAAAGCATTTGCATTATATTTTAAAGCAAGTTCAGAGGATAAATTATTTAATTTTTCCATACCTTTTGTTACTTCTTTTAAGTCCTCTTCTTTTATTTTCTTTCTCTTTAAGGCAGTTGTTAAAATCCCAACACCTAAGGGCTTTGTTAAATACAAAAGATCTTTTGGTTTTGCTGTATTATTTCTTTTTATATCTTCTGGCTTTGCAATCCCTAAAACAGCAAGCCCAAATTTTGGCTCCTTGTCTTGAATTGAATGCCCACCTAAAAGATAAGCACCTGCTTCATTTATTTTCTCAAGACCACCTTTTAAAATTTCTTCAACAGCAATGTGGGATAAATTAGCTGGAATACATAATATATTTAATGCAAGTAATGGCTTCCCTCCCATTGCATATATATCAGACATACTATTTGCTGCTGCTATTTTTCCAAAATGATATGGGGAATCAACAATTGGCGTAAAAAAATCAAGGGTAAAAATTAAAGCAGTTTTATCATTTAATTTATATACACCTGCATCTTCCGAGCCCTCCATTCCACACAACACTTCTTCTGGAAGGATCTGGCTTTTTAAAACATTTAAAAATAAGCTCAGGTCCCCTGGGCTTGTTTTTGCTGCTCAACCAGCACAGGATGCCAATTCAGTCAGTTTAAATAAATCTTCCCTTTCCATCTAATTATTTTAACATTTTTTATAGATTTATTCTTATTTTTTACAATTTATAAAAATTTTGGAAAGCATTTTTTAAAAAAAATAGACATTAAAAAACTTTTTGCAAAAATAAAAATAATTTTTTTGATAAAATAAGAATGTGAAATATTTTTTAAATTTTATTCTTTTAATTTTTTTAATTTCCTGTAAAGGAAATAAATTTGAAAAACCAAATATACTTCTAATTTCCCTTGATGATTTAAGAGCAGATAGTTTGGGTTGCTATGGCTACAATAGGAATACCTCTCCTTTTATTGATTATATTTCTTCCCAGGGAATTTTATTTAAAAATTGTTTTGTAAATACACATGGAACTTTTTCATCCCATACAACAATTTTAACAGGGCTTTATCAAAGTTCTTATTTTTGTGGAAAAGGAGGGATTGATTTTAAAGTAAATAAAAATATTCCAATGGTTCAAGAGTTTTTGAAGAAAAATGGATATTTTTGCTTAGGCGTAACTGATGGAGGGCTTTTATCAAAGACATATGGTTTTGATAGGGGTTTTGATATCTATGATGATCAAGGCGAAGGAATTATAAAGGGGACAAATAAAGTCATAAAGTATTTAAAAGAAAATATAAAAAAGGAGCCCTTTTTTGTTTTTTATCATACTTATGATATCCATTCACCTTATACTCCTCCACCTCCTTATGATGAAATTTTTGGGAAATATGAAAGTAAGATAAATCCAGTAAATGAAGTTTTATTAAACTTTGCCCATACTGCCTGGAAGGATTTATCAGAAGAAGATTTGAATTTTTTAAAGGCAAGATATGATGGTTCAATAAAATATGTGGATGATAATTTATTAATCTTTTTTCAAAAACTTCAGGAAATTGGCTTCTTTAAAAATTATCTTTTAATTCTTACAGCAGACCATGGTGAAGAATTTGGAGAACATGGGGGGCTATTGCATAGAGATTTTTTATATGAAGAACTAATTCATATCCCTTTGATCATTGCAGGGACAAAGGTTCCAAAAAATAAAAAAATTTATACCTTATGCAATCACATTGATATAGCAACTACAATTTTAAATAATACTGGAGCAGAAAAGTTAAATTATATGCCAGGCAAAAACTTACTCACTTTGAAAAAAAGAGAATTTATCTTTTCGCAATATGAAGATAGAAGATATTCTTTGAGAACAAAGAGGTGGAAGTTTATATTAAGTTCTGATGGAAAAATTGAATTATATGATTTATTAAATGATAAGGGAGAAAAAAACAACATTGAAAAAGATAAAGAAAAGTTATGCTTAAAATTTAAAAAGGAAATAATAAATATTTTAAAAAATATTCCAAAATTTTGTGATAACGCATTAGAAAAGGTAAATCTTACAGAAGAAGATTACGAAAAACTTAAGAGTTTAGGTTATATAAAATAAGTATTAGGTATACATTTTGGCAGATTAAAAAATTATTATCTCAGATTCACCAGTTATTTTTGCCCTATACCCCGTAACCAAAGGTTCAGACAATCCCTTTTTCCAATTAAATTTAAAATTAAAGTAACTTTTTTATATTCCCTTGCTCCTTTTTCTTTTTCAATTTCTTTTGCATTTGTTTTATTTTTATTGTAAGTGAAATATGTCCTAATCCCAAAGGATGTAAAAATTTTTACACATTCTTTACGATAGATTATAACCATTAATTGATAAATAGAAAATCAGTAGCAGAAGAAACGAGATTAAAGAGTGTGCTAAAATATAAATGGAGGTCATATGAAAAATAAACTTTTTTTGAGTTTCTCTTTATTGTTAATGATTTTAAATTTAAACATTTTTGGTGGATTGGTACAGCCTGCAGATTTTACTTATTTGGGTGCTTTTAGATTGCCAGAAGTTCAATCAGATTATCCAGCAATATGGGACTGGAGTGGACAGGCAATGACTTATTATCCACAAGGTGATCCAAATGGTCCAAATGATGGATTCCCTGGTTCATTGTTCCTAACTGGAATTGACATTGAAAACTGGGTATCTGAAATTTCAATTCCTGCGCCCATTATTTCATCAAATGTCAATAACTTACCAGTGAGCACGACATTACAAGCATTTAGCGATGTAAGAGGAGGTCTTTTTTCAAATTTTACTGAACTTCCAAGAGTAGGGATTGAATATCTTCCTGCAAAACAGGGACAGACAAGTGGAAAACTTTATCTCACCTGGGGTCAGCACTTTCATGAAGATCCATACAGCACTGTAGGACCAACGCATGCCTGGTGCGATTTAAATCTTAAAAACCCAAACACAAAAGGTGC
>JBBISU010000116.1:0-2075 GCA_037441225.1 Acidobacteriota bacterium | reverse complement strand
GTGCAATCAACCAGATGGGTTTACTCCTTGTACAGAAGCAGATTTGGCACCCTGCCTTGGAGCAGATGTTCAAGAGGAAAGCAGGGGCTGGTGGTCTTCTCGTTTTGATGCAGTACTATTATTTTATAATCCTTCTAACCTTGCTCAAGTTGCTCAAGGTAATATGGAGCCATATGAGCCACAGCCATATGCAACACTTAATCTGGATAATTTTTTATACTTGAATGCCAATATGTGGGATGTAGTTATGTATAATGCAAAGGGCAATCAAAGGAAAAACAGATTTGGTGCACCTGCTTATGACAGAGAAAATAATATTTTATATATCTTAGAACTCTTTGCAGATGAATATAAACCTGTTGTTCATGTCTTTAAAATTAAGGAGGGAGAAGGAAAGAGAAAACATTCCCGTCCTTTCTGAAATTATTTATAACGGAATTTTAATAGAAAGAAAAATCATTTTCTTTTCAAACTCTTTTCCTTCTAAGGTCAATTTTAATTTTCCTTCCTTTCTTTCAATGAATTCATTTTCTTCAGCATATTTTAATGCTTCTTCTTTTTTATTTAAAATTATATAATTTAATAGTTTTTGTTCTTCAAAAGAAAGCACAATTGACTTTAAATTATAGTTTACAAATGCTTCCCAGGTCAGAGGAACCCATCTTGAGACAATTTCATAGCCAATAACCTTTGCATATTCTCTTATTTCAAATTGTGCAGTTGGATCTAATCTGAGTTCCAAAAAATGGAGCAAATTCCTTAAATCAATTTTCCAGTATGCTTCTGTATAAGTTGATAAAGGCAAATCCTTTCTTGCCTGTTCCCTTGCTATTCCAAAGGATAACCTTTCATTGTAAACTTCTCTTGCTAAAATGTGAAGCCCTTCTTCTTGTTTTGAAAGATATGTTCCAATTTTTTCATCTATAAAGCCGCTACTTCCTTGTTTTGCATCCTTTGACTGTATTCTCCATTCATTTGATTTTGTCTTGTGCTGGGAATCAATTGCCTTTGAATATCTTGTGGAATATTCATTTACAGAAGCAGTCCTATGCCTTATCCACTGCCGCCAGATGTCCATTGGAACTCTTAAATGAAATTTTATCTCACACATTTCAAATGGTGATGTATGTTTATGCCTTAAAAGATACCTTATCAATGCTCTGTCTTCTCTTACCTTTTTTGTCCCTTCTCCATAAGAGACCCTTGCTGCTTGAACTATGCTTGAATCATTTCCCATATAATCAACTACCCTTACAAATCCATCATCTAAAACCTTAAACATTTTGCCCAAGATTTTATCCAATTCTTCTGAAAATGTTTTTTCCATATCTCATCCTTCCAGGAGAACTGCTCCACCATTTACATCTAGGACAGCACCATTTATATGTTTTGCCCATGGAGAGATTAAAAACAAAATTGGATAAGCAATATCTTCTGGTTTGGGAATTCTCCTAAGTGGAATTTTTTTAATCAGTTCTCTTTTAAATTTTATATCTTTTAATGATTCTTCACTCATAGGCGTGTCAACCCATCCTGGAGCAACTGCATTTGTCCTGATGCCTTTTGGTCCCAGTTCTGCCGCCCAGGATTTTGTAAGACCAATCAATGCACTCTTTGTTGCAGAATAATGGGAATGGAATGCTTCCCCACGCCTGCCTGCTGTTGAAGAGACAAGGACAATTGCCCCGCCTTTTTTCTTCAGCATTAAATCAATTAAATTATTTGTCAAATATCCAATGGAGTTTAAATTTATTTGAATTAAATTTTCCCAGACAGAAAAATCTGTCTTTCCCAGTTCAAAATAATCCCAGATCCCTGCATTATGAATTAAAAAATCCAGATACTCTGTTTCTTTTTTAAAATTTTCAACAAAATTTTCCAAACTCCTTTTTGAAGATAAATCAACTTTAAAGCCCTTTGCACCTGTCTTTTCTTCTATTTCTTTTGCTTCTTTTTTATGTTTTTTATATGTAAAATATGTTTTTATTCCAAAAGATGAAAAAATCTCCACACATTTCTTTCCAATCCCTAAAGAACCGCCTGTTATAAGTGCAACTTTCCCTTCAAAATCAAAG
>JBBISU010000115.1:0-8661 GCA_037441225.1 Acidobacteriota bacterium | reverse complement strand
TTAAAGCTTTGGAAAATAAAAATATTCCATCAATAAATTCTCCTTCTTTTTTGCTTGTAGAGAAAGAAAAAAGCATCCTTTTGTATGAAATTTCCCTTGTGGCAGTAAATTTTTTAAATGAAAGGGGATCAATGGGTTCAATTTCAAATTTTATAAAAAAAATTGGTGAAGGAGATAGCATAGAAAATTCTTTCTTTGAAAGTTTCCTTTTTCCTTATAATGAATTAACTGAAAGGCTGAAAGATTATTTGAGAAGAAAAATTTGATATGTGGTATAATAAATTGAATAAAAAAGGGAGGTTTAAATGAAAAAATTCTTTCTTTTAATTTTGGGGGTATTTTTGGTTCTTAACTTTTCCTGTAAAAAGACATCAAAAGAAATAACTTTTGATGTAACACAGGAGTTTTCTAACATTAAAAAACAAAAAGATGAAATCAACAAATTTAGAGAAGAAATGCAAGTTTTGAAAGAAAAAATAAAGATATTAGAGGATTATAATATAAATCCAAAAAAATATAAAAAAGAAGAATTGCCAGCAGAAAGTTTGGAGACCTTGAAAGCAAGTTTAGAAGAAATTAAAAAAACAAAATATGAAACAAAATATAATGCCCTTATGGATAACTTAACAATTTTTTTGGATAAAACATTAAATGATGAGCAGTTAAAAGGAAAACCAGAAGTTGCAAAGGCAATAAGATTATATTCAGATGAATGCATTATTACAGGAGAAGAGTTTATAAAAGAAGGTGGTAAATATAAAGAAGCAATAGACATATATAACCAAGCTTTAAGTTTGGATCCTAATTATGAATTGCTAAAAAATAAAATAAAAGAAGCAGAAGATTTCAGGTTTATTAAAAAAGAAAGGTTTGATCAAGTAAAAAATGGAATGACGATGGAGGAAGTAAAGGCAATTTGTGGTTATCCAAATGTCTCTTATATTCAGGAAAAGGAGGAAAAAGGAAGGAAAATAATTGCATGGTTTTATCCAAAGGAAGATCAAAAAGCAGCAGGCATTTTTTTTGCTAATGGTAAGGTTTATAATAAGCTCTGGGAGCCACAGAAATAGATAAAAATAAAGTAATAAAAATTTTAAAAGATTTAAAAAAAAATAAAATTTCAATAGAAGAGGCATATAATTTTTTCAAAATTTTTCCTTTTAGCAAATTTGAAGATATAAAAATTGATACCCATAGGGTTTTAAGAAAAGGAATTTCTGAGATAATATATGGAGAAGGAAAAAGTGAAGAACAATTAAAAAAAATAATAAATTTTAATTTAAAAAAAGAGATTCCTTTTCTTATAACAAGGCTATCTGAAGAAAAATATAAAAAATTAAAGTTAAAGAATAAAGATATTAAATATCATAAAATTGCAAGGGTACTTCAATATAAAAAATTAAGCCACTTTACTTTTAGAGGAAAAGTTGCTATAATAACTGCTGGTGCTTCTGATATTCCTGTTGCCGAAGAAGCTGCTGTTGTATGTGATTTTTTTTCTGAGCCTTTTGAATTATTTACTGATATGGGGGTTGCAGGAATCCACAGGATTCTGGATTTCTTAAAGGAAGCAAATAAATTTTCTGTTGTTGTTGCTATTGCTGGAATGGAGGGTGCTCTTCCTTCTGTTATTGCTGGTATTGTTTCCTGCCCTGTTATTGGAGTTCCAACAAGTGCTGGATATGGTACAAATTTAAAAGGTTTTGTGCCTCTTTTAACTATGCTTAATTCCTGCACAGCTTCAATTGCTGTTGTAGGGATAGATAATGGAGTGGCAGGGGCAACCTTTGCTACTTTAATAAATTGTTTAAATGAAGGAGGTGAAAATTTTTGACTTTTGTTGTTGTTGAATCCAATGAATCTTTTGAAAATGCTTTAAGGCGCTTTAAAAGGCTTTGTGAAAGGGAAGGTATACTTTCTGAAATTAAAAGAAGACAACACTATGAAAAGCCAAGCGAACAGAAAAAAAAGAAAATCTTAGAAGCGAAAAAGAAACAAAGGCGAAAACTCCTTCAAGAAAAAATAAAATATAGGTTATAACTTATAAGTGATTTATAATTTTGCACAAATTGAGCTTAAAGAAGCCTTAAGTATTTATTCTAATTTTGCCAAAACAGAAGAAGGTAAAGGTAGAATTTTAAACCAAAGGGAATTTTTATCAAAGGAAGAAATAGAAGAAAAACATAAATTTATTAAATTGTTTGAAAATTTTGAAGAGGAGTATCTGACTGAGATTTCTGAATTAAAGATATTTTTAAGACCAATCTTAGAAGAACCAAATTATGTTTTTAATGAAAAGGAACTTTTTCTTATTTTAAAAAGGATTGGATATTTAGAAAAATTAAAGGAAAATTTGAAAAAATTAAAAGATCCTTTAGCAGAAAAATTTATTTCATCAATTTTTGATACCAAAAAATTAGAACCCTTTGAGGAGCTTTTTTCAGAAGAAGGTCTATTAAAAAAAGATGCCAATGAAAATTTGAAAAAACTTAATAAGAAAGAAAAATTAATATTTTCTCAAATACAAAAGACACTGGAAAAAGAAATAGAAAAATATAGAAATTATTTATCAGAACATACAATTATGTTTAAAGATGAAAGGTATTGCCTTCCAGTAAAAAAAATCCATCAAAGGAAAGTAGAAGGAATTTTTTGGGGAATTTCAAATTCTAAGGAAACTGCTTTTATTGAACCAACTTCTCTTTTAAATTTAAATAATTTATACAGGTCTGTTTTAAGTGAAATTGAAGCAGAAAAACAAAAGATTTGTCAAGAGATTACGGATGAAATAAAGAGATATTTGGAGGAAATTTTAAAATCCCTTGATACTTTATATGAAATTGATTTTTTCAATTCTTTGGCAAAATTTAAGAAAAATTTTAAAGGTGTCCTGCCTGAGATAGTTGAAAAGGAAGAAGGTATAAATTTAGTAAATTCTTATCATCCACTCCTTTTATGGTTAAATAAGGACAATCCTTCAAAAGTTATTCCTTTGAACTTAAATTTAAAACCACCAAAAAAGTGTTTAATTTTAACTGGTCCAAATGGCGGAGGAAAAACAATTGCCTTAAAAACAGTTGGGCTTATGATTGGTTTAGCTCTTATGGGATTTCCATTGATTGCAAGAGATGGAACTAAAATACCACATATTGAAAAATTATTCATTTCAATAGGTGATTCACAGGACTTAACGAAAGGGCTTTCTTCTTTTACTTCTGTTATCTCAAACCTTTCGGTTTTTTTGCAGGGAGCAAATGATAAGAGTTTTTGCTTGCTTGATGAAGTTGGTTTTGGAACAAACCCTGATGAAGGGGCAGCTTTGGGAATTAGCATTTTAAAAGGGCTTGCAGATAAAAATTGTTATATTATTGCTGCAACTCATATTGATTATATTAAATTCTTATCCTTAGAAGATGAAAGATTTTTGAATGGCTCTATGGCTTTTGATGAAAAAACAGGGTTTCCAACCTTTGAATTTATTAAGGATTTTTTAGGAAAATCAAATGCTATAACGATAGCAGAAAAATTTGGGCTTCCAAAGGAGATAATTGAAAAGGCAAAAGGTTACCTTAATAAAAAATCAATAGAAATTGAAACCCTTTTGGAAAAACTTGGTAGGTTGACAAAAGAAAGAATGGATGAATTGGAAAATTTAAAAAATGAAAGAGAAAATACAAAAAGATTGATAGAAAAGATAAACGAAGAAAGGGTAAAAGAAAGAGAAAAATTAATCTCTGACTTTGAAAACTTTAAAAAAGAATATTGGGAAAAGTTGAATATTGAAATTGAAAACTTGAGGAAAGAAGGTTTTCATATAGGTAAAAGGAAAGAAGAAAGACTAATTATAAACCTTACACCTAAAAATCCCTTAGAAGAAAAAGAAGAAGTTCCCTTCCCTTTTTTTATAAATTCAAAGGTTTTTCATAAAACCTTAAAAAAAATTGGAGTTTTAAAGAGAATTGAAGGCGAGATAGGAATTGTAGAGATAGAAGGGAAAAATGTGTGGGTTAATTTAAAGGAGCTGGAAAGCAGATTTGATGAGGAAAGGAAATCCACTGTGAATTTTGTTTTAAAAAAAGAAGAAGTAAAGAATTCTTTAAACTTGATTGGAAAAAGGGTTGAGGAAGCACAAGATGAAATAGATATTTTTTTGGATAATTCAATAAAATATGGTATAAAAAAAGTTAAAATAATCCATGGACATGGAACAGGGAAACTGAGGAGAGGTATAAGGGAATATTTAAAAAATCATCCCCTTGTTTCAAAATTTGGAGCAGAAGAAGGGGATGGGGCAACTTGGGTGGAGATTAAGAATGAATGAATTTAGTGATTTTATAGAAAAAGTAAAAAGTATTGCTTCCTTAAAAGATGCAGTTGAAGGTTATACAAAGGTAAAGAAATCTGGCTCTCGCTTTGTTGCCCTTTGTCCTTTTCCAGACCATAAAGAAAAGACACCTTCTTTTTTTATAGATGAAAACTTAGGGCTTTTCCATTGTTTTGGCTGTGGGAGAGGAGGGGATATTTTTAAATTTTATTCTTTAATGGTAGGATATACATTTAAAGAAACTTTAGAGTTTTTGTCAAGGAAATATGGTATCCCTTTTCCAAAGATTGAAAAGAAAGGTTCTGATTTTGGAAAGTATAAAATTGAAGAAATCCTTAAGGATGTACTAAAAATTTATAAAGAAGAACTCTTCTCAGAAAATTCAGAAGGAAAAAAATACCTTTTAAATAGAGGGTTTAAATTAGAAGAAGCAAAAGAATGGGAATTGGGTTTTGCTCCTCCTGAATATGGTTTTTTGAAAGAAAAATTGAAAGGGAAGTATAGTGATGAGGACTTATTAAATTCTGGTGTCTATGCAAAAGGAGATAAAGGTTATTATGAAAGGTTTAGAGGCAGGCTTATTTTTCCAATTTATTCAGTAAATGATATACTAATTGGTTTTGCAGGAAGGATTCTTACAGCGGATTTGCCAAAATATATCAATACCCAAGAGACCTTAAGCTTTAAAAAAAGCAGAGTTTTATTTGGTTTAAATAGAGCAAAAAAGGAACTAAATAAATTTGGATACTTTATAATTGTGGAAGGTTATTTTGATTGTTTGAGATTGTGGCAAGCAGGTTTTAAGACAGCAGTTGCTACAATGGGAACGGCTCTTTCACAAGAGCATGGGATGGTTTTAAAAAAGTTTACAAATAATCTGATTTTATGTTTTGATAGCGACTCTGCCGGACAAAATGCAGCTGCTTCTGCTTTAAAAAATTTATTACCCTTTAATTTTAAAATTGAACTAATTTTTTTGGAAGAAGGGGAAGACCCTGATTCCTTTGTATTGAAAAAAGGAAAAGGTTCTTTTGACAAAAAATTTACTGAAAAAGTGGATTTTTATGAATTTTTATTCAAAAGGGAATTTTTTAAGCCACCTTTTAAGTTTTCTATAATGGAAAAAAGTGAAAAAATAAAGAAAATTATGGAGTATTTAAACTTAATAAAGGATCCAATTATAAAAATATCTTATATAACAAACCTTTCTGAAAGAGTAGGTATTCCTTATTCTACTCTAAATAAAATGGTAATTTCTCCTTCCACCATTGATATTAAAAAAGAAGAAAAGCCTGTTTGTGATGCAGAAAAGTCATTTTTTTCTAATTATATAAAAAATATTGAGGTTAGAAAAAAGTTTGAAAAAAGATTTCATCCAGAAATCTTTCAAAATTTGGAACTAAAAGAGGTTGCAAGGTGGATTCTTGAAAAAAAAGTGGACAAAAATGAAAATTTGCCACACATTATAATTGATGAGTTTAAAGAGGAAGAAGAGTTGATTTCAGAGATATTACTTTTGCCAGAAACAAATTCCGATTTAGAAATATTATGGAAGGTTTTGCAGGAAAGGTTTTTAAAAAGGAAGTTGAAGGAGATAAATTTAAGCTTAAGAAATTCAAAGGAAGAAGAAAAGAATAAATTGCTTGAAGAACAAAAAGAAGTTTTGAAAGAGATAAAGAAATTAAAAGATATAGAAAGGAGGTAATTTCTTTGGAACTGGAAGAAAGAAATGAAATAAAATTTTTGATTCAATTAGGGAGGGATAAAGGATACCTTCTTTATGATGAGATTTATGAGCAGCTTCCAGAAGATTTGAGAATAGACGAAAATGCTTATGAAGATGTTTTAACACTCTTGGAGGATTACCAAATTTCTTTATGTGATGATGAAAAGGCAGCTGAGGAGGTTTTAACAAAAAAATTTAAAGAGATGGAAGAAAAATTGGGAGAGGTGGGTCTTGAGCATACAATAGACCCTGTTAGGTTATACCTCAAAGAAATGGGAGCCAAAAAACTTTTGGATAGGGATGGTGAAATAGAAATAGCAAAGGCAATTGAAAAAGGAAACAAAAGAATTTTTAAAGTTCTAATTAGAAATCCTATAATTTTAAAAGAAATAAAAAATTATGTTGAAAAAGCAAAGAAAAATGCATATTTCACAAAGGAATTGATAAAAATAAATGAAGAAATGGATGAAAATAAAATTAAACAAAAAGCCAAAAAGATAATAGGGTGGTATGAAAAAATTATACATCTTAATGAGACAATTAATAATCTTAAAGCACAAAAGGAAGAAGCAAGGAAAAAAAGAAAATCTTATAAGGACTATAACAGGAGAATTAAACTTGCTCAAAGTCAAATATCAAAGATAGCAGCAAGGCTCACTCTTCCAAGGCAGACAACAAATAGGTTTGTAAGGATTTTAAAGGATATAGAAGGAAATTTTTCAAACCTTCAACATTGTATAGCTCTTGAAAAGAAAAAACTAAAAATTTTGACATCAAAATCCTGTATTTCTCAGTTAAAACAAATGGTAATACAACAAAAAATAGCAAAACTTAATAATCAATTAGAAGAAAATAAGAAAGAATTGATGGAAAAGCACAATATTTCTTATAATAAATTACAAAATGATTTAAATCAGATAAAATTAGGGGACAGAGAAGCTTCAAGAGCAAAGCAAAAACTAATAAATGCAAATTTAAGGTTGGTTGTTTCAATTGCAAAAAAATATACAAATAGAGGTTTGCAGTTTTTAGATTTAATTCAAGAAGGAAACCATGGGCTTATGAGGGCAGTTGAAAAATTTGAGTACAAAAGGGGCTATAAGTTTTCAACATATGCTACCTGGTGGATAAGGCAAGCAATAACAAGGGCAATCGCAGACCAGGCAAGAACAATTAGGATTCCTGTACATATGATTGAAACAATAAATAAATTAAATAAAATACAAAGAAATTTGGTTCAGGAATTGGGAAGAGAGCCCTTTCCTGAGGAGATTGCAAAGGCAATGGATTTGCCAGTTCAAAAAGTTAGAAAAATATTAAAAGTTTCACAAGAGCCTGTTTCCCTTGAAACCCCTGTGGGAAATGAAGAAGATACGCATTTAAAGGATTTCATTAAAGATGGAAAGATAGAATCACCCGAATTGGAGGTAATATCCAGAGACAGAAAGGAGCAAATAAATGAAATCCTAAAAACCTTAACCCCAAGGGAAGAGCAGGTCTTAAGATTAAGGTTTGGCTTAAATGATGGCCATGAACATACCCTTGAAGAAGTTGGGAAAAAATTTAATGTAACAAGGGAAAGGATAAGGCAGATTGAATCAAAGGCTTTAAGAAAATTAAAGCATCCTTCGAGGGCAAAAAAACTTAAAATATTTTTAAATTTAAAGTAATTGGAATATGTTTACCTTTATAACTTCAAATAAAAATAAATGGGAAGAGGTATGCCATATCCTTGGTTTTAAAATCCCCTTTGAAAATTTAGAGATAAAGGAAATACAATCTCTTGATTTGAAGGAAATTTTAAAAGAAAAAGCAAAAGAAGCATATAAAATAATAAACAAACCTGTTGTGGTTGAAGATGTTTCACTTATCTTAAAAGGTTTTAATAATTTTCCAGGTCCCCTTGTAAAATGGTTAATTAAATCAGGAGGTCCAAAGGGAATAATAAAAATTTGTAAAGGTTGTAATGATTTTAAAGCAGAAGCAATATGTGGGGTTTGTGCTTTTGATGGAAAAGAGTTTCATTATTTTGAAGGGAAAGTTAAAGGAATAATATCAAAAAAAATAAGAGGTGAAAACGGCTTTGGATGGGACCCTGTTTTTATTCCTGAAAGGAAAAAGAAAACTTTTGCAGAAATGATTATAAAAGAAAAAAATAAGATTTCTCATAGAAATAAGGCATGGAAAAAGGCATCAAAATTTTTCCTAAAAAAATAAATAAAAAATATGCTTTTGTTAGAGGATAAAAAGTTTATTTTCTCAATTTAATTCCATATCCTGAAAGATAGAAACATACTTAATAGACAGTCAAAAAGAAATCTTGAAGAAAAGAATTATTAAAAAGTAATCTATTATTAGAAGGAACAAAAAACGGCGCATAGGGGATTCGAACCCCCGTTACCGACGTGAGAGGCCAGCGTCCTGGTCCACTAGACGAATGCGCCTTATCTAAATTTTAATTTATTTTTAATTTTTTTTCAATTCTATTTATTAAGCCAGAAAATGATATAGATCAAAATAGAGCAGCAGAGCAGCAGTGTAGAGGTTGCACTTGTGCGACCCGTGAAATATAAATCAATAAATTGTAGTCGCAGGTTCTTTAGAGGCTGTC
>JBBISU010000114.1:0-9250 GCA_037441225.1 Acidobacteriota bacterium | reverse complement strand
TTAAAAAATTTAAAAGTCAACAATGTCTGCCCAATCCATTGCATAGGTTTTAATGCATTGGAACTATTTAAAAAAGAATATAAAGATAAATTTTTAGAATTAAAAGTGGGCGAGACCTTAAATATTTGAAATTATGGATCACACCTTTGGTCCAGTCCCATCCAGAAGATTAGGCAAGAGTTTAGGCATAAATAATATTCCATACAAAATTTGCACTTATTCCTCTATTTACTGCCAGTTAGGCAGAACAAAAAATTTGACAATTGAGAGAAATAATTTTTATAAAGTAAAAGAAATTTTAGATGGACTAAAGAAAAGAATTGCTGGGACAAAAGAGATAAATGAAAATATTGATTACATTTGTTTTGTTCCAGATGGTGAACCAACCCTTGATTTAAATTTGCTTGAGGAAGTTGAGCAACTTCAAAGATTCAATTTTCCAAAAGGTATTATTACAAATGCTTCACTTTTGTTTGATAAAAATGTAAGAAAAGCTCTTTTAAAGTTTGATTGGGTTTCATTAAAAATTGATTCAGTTGAAGAAAATATTTGGAGAAAAATAAACAGACCACATAAAAAAATAATTTTACAGGATATTCTTGAAGGAATAATAAAATTTGCAAAAACTTTTAAAGGAAAACTTGTAACAGAAACAATGGTTTTAAAAAATTTTAATGATGGATTAAAAATTTCAAAAAAACTGCAGAATTTATAGAAAAAATAAATCCTTCAATTTCTTACCTTTCTATACCAACAAGACCCCCTGCTGAAAAATATGTTTTACCACTTGATGAAGAAAAATTAAATGTAATTTATCAAATCTTTAAGAAAAAAATTAAAAATGTTGAATATTTAATATCTTTTGAAGGTGATGATTTTACAATCTTAGATGATGTGGAGAAAGAAATTTTGAAATTTACTTCTGTTTATCCAATAAGAGAAGATTCTTTATCAAAAATTTTAGAAAGATATGGAAAAAATTGGATTTCAGTTTCCAGATTATTGGAAATGGCTCTTTTAAAAAAATTAAAATACAATGGAAAAATTTTTTATATAAGAAATTGGAATAGAAAATAAAAATAAATTATTTGAGGGAGGGGACAAGCCCCGGCCCTACCAAAAACAAAATTGCAAAAAAATTATAGAGGTTCAGGTTCTTCAGTTTGCGCTGTTTTTATAATGGAAAAATTTTAAATCGAAAATTGAAAATATATTTTTTTAAAAAGTGGAAGAAATTCGGGTTTTTATGCCTTAATAAATTTTCATAAATTACGGATAATTGATATATTTATGAAATATGCACTTTTTAGCCAGTTTTTTGTCAAGAGGGGAATTAAAATTTTTTATGAAAAAATTTTTTAAAGAAAAAAATAAAAAAGTGGAAGAAATTTTGATTTTTTTAAATTTATTAGTTTTCATAAGTTACGGATAAATGGGATATTTAAGAAATAAATATTTTTTGACAAAAAATGCCTGTTTTTTTGTCAAGTCCCCCCTCCTTGAAAGTGCTTTAACTAATTGACTTAAAACTTCTATTGACAAGTATGCCTAATTTGAGTTATTTTAAAATTGAGATGATTTCAAGAGCTTTGGTAGTAGGCTCTAATTTAAAAAGGAGGATGCATATGGGTAGTTTATCTTTAAAATTAAAGGTTTTAGGTTTAGTCCTTCTTTTCCTTTCAACATTAGCATTTTCTCAGGTTATGAAGGAAAAGACAAGTTATTTTGACACCCTTGCCTTTAAGGATTTTAACATTGGTGTAAAAACAAATCCTATTTACCTTAAAAATGTCTTATTCCAGATTCCCAATAGAACAGATTGGCAAATTTTCTTGGAAAAATATCCAAATCTTGAGGTTTATATTGATTCCTATACGGGAATGCCAACCCTTGTGAATAATATAGTTGAAAAATGGGTTTTTGGAAATCCCTTATCTATAATTCAGAAAACGGAAATGGACAAAAAGGCAAAGGAATTCATCAAGGAAAACTGGGGAATTTTTCAAAACATTCCACTTGAATATCTTGTTTTAAATAATGGAAGATCTGGTCCCTTTGGAGAAAATGGTTATCTTTGGTTTGTGGACTATGATTTTATATATCAAGGTGTTCCAATTGAAGGAGCAAGGGTTGTTTTCAGATGCAATCATGGAAATTTAATTCAGTTTGGTGTTGAAGGAATTATTCCTTTCAACGATGCCATTGGCAAGATCTTAGATCCAATTCCAAATTTAGATAATTTACAAGCATTTGACATTTTGACAAGTTATGCTGGTGGATTTAATCCAAAAACAGATGTAGTTGTAAATGAGGGAACATTAAAATTTATCCCACGCCTTAAAACAGTTGGAAGTGTTCAAACCTTTGAATATCCACTTGTCTGGGAAGTTGCTTTTTCAAGACAGGGAATAACTGGAACCTGGACTGGCTATATAGATGCACATACAGGTGAGGTTTTATCTTTTTGGGATGACAACAGATATGGAACAATTCAAGGTGGAATTTATCCAATTTCACCAACAGTTACATCAGAAGTAAAAAGAGGTCTTCCCTTTGCTGATTTGGGGAGTTCAAGGTATTCAAACAGTGGTGGTGGATATTCAGTTACATCAGCAGTTACTTCAACACTGGCAGGGAAATATGTAAAAATTTCAGACAAATGTGGTTCAATTTCTTTGAGTTCAAGTACATCTCCTTATAATTTAGATTTTGGAACATCTTCTGGAACTGATTGCACAACACCTGGATTTGGTGGTGCAGGAAATACACATTCTTCTCGTTCTTGCTTTTATCATGTAACAAATGCAAAATATAAAGCAATGAAATGGCTTACTTCAAATAGTTGGCTTACAGGTCAACTTACAGCAAATGTAAATATAAACCAGACCTGTAATGCATACTGGAATGGTTCAACATTAAACTTTTTCAAGTCAGGTGGTGGATGTGGAAACACTGGTGAAATTGCAGCAATTTTCTTGCATGAATTTGGACATGGGCTTGATTCAAATGATGGTTCCCCAAGTGGGGACTATGCAACTGGTGAAACATACGGAGATACTTATGCAGCACTTTTGACACACAATTCCTGTATTGGACCGGGCTTTTTATCTTCAAATTGTTCTGGATATGGTGATTCCTGCACATCTTGTACTGGAGTAAGAGATATTGATTATGCAAAACATTCATCTGGTTCAGCCCATACAATAAATGGTTTTGTTTTTTCAAAATGCCCAAGTGATTATTCTTATGCAGGTCCCTGTGGAAGGGAAGGGCATTGTGAGTCCTATCCATTATCAGAAGCAATGTGGGACCTTGCTGTAAGGGATTTAAATAGTCAGGTTGGCGACTTAAATAGTGCATGGTTTATATTTGAAAGATTGTACTATTTATCAAGGTCAACTTCTGGTTCTGGTTATTCTTGCAATACTTCAACAAAGACCGCTTCTGGTTGTTCTGCTTCAAACTGGCACCAGACCTTTTTAGTTGCCGATGACAACGATGGAAACTTATCAAATGGAACCCCCCATGCAAGTGCAATTTACAATGCCTTTAACAGACATGGTGTTGCTTGCACAACTTCAACACGAACAAACTCTGGCTGTTCTTCAATTCCGGCAGTAAGTCCAGTCAATATTTCAGCAAGTGACAGTTCAGTTTCTTTGTCTTGGTCAGCAGTTTCTGGTGCATCAAAATATTATGTTTTAAGAAATGACCTGGGATGTGATTATGGCTACATTAAAATTGCTGAAACAACATCAACTTCTTATACAGATACAGAAGTTGGAAATGGACTTACATATTATTATAGAGTAGTGGCAGTTGGTTCTTCTGCTGCTTGTATGTCTAACTTTTCTGCATGCAAGCAAGCAACTCCAACAAGTGGTGGCGGAACTACTTATTCTATAAGTGGAACTGTAACATACAATAGTACTGGCTTGTCGGGTGTAACAGTTTCATTATCTGGCACTTCCTCAGGTAGTACTACAACAGATACCAGTGGAAATTATTCCTTTTCAAATTTAAATAATGGTTCTTATACAGTTACACCAACTAAAAGTGGTTATTCCTTTTCACCTACATCCCAAAATGTAACTATAAGCAGTAACAACGTAACTGGTGTAAACTTCACAGCAACTGCTTCATCAACAGATACACAACTTACCTCTGGTGTTGGTGTAAGTGGTTCTGTTGCAAAGGGTGAATGGAAATACTACTACATAACAGTTCCATCTGGTGCAACATCCCTTGTATTTGCAACAACAAATGCCACTGCTGATGTTGACTTATACACACAATTTAATGTAAAGCCAACTTCTTCATCTTATGCCTGCAGACCATATTCTTCCTCTGGAAATGAAACCTGCACACACAACTCCCCCTCTGCTGGAACTTGGTGGGCTGGTGTTCATGGATATGCTGCTGGCTCTTATACAATAACTGCTACAATTACAACAAGCAGTGGAACCTATACAATTTCTGGAAATGTTGGAACATCAAGTGCAACAATTAATTTAACTGGTGCTGCATCAAAGAGTACAACTTCTGATTCTTCTGGAAATTATTCCTTTACAGGGCTTGCAAATGGAACATACACAGTTACACCAACAAAGAGTGGATGTACATTTAGTCCAACTTCTCAAAATGTTACAATAAATGGTGCAAATAAAACTGCAAACTTTACTGCAAGTTGTGGAACAACAGATACACAACTCACAAATGGTGTGACATTAAATAGCCAATCAGTATCTCAAGGTGCCTGGAAGTACTATTACATAACAGTTCCATCAGGTGCAACAAACCTTGAAATTAAGACAACAAATGCCACTGGTGATGTGGACTTATATACACAATTTAATGCAAAACCAACTTCTTCATCTTACCTCTGCAGACCATATTCTTCCTCCGGAAATGAAACTTGCACACATTCAAATCCCTCTGCTGGAACCTGGTGGGCTGGTGTTTATGGATATGCAGCAGGAAGTTTTTCAATAACTGCAACTTATACAACATCAGGTGGCTCTTGCACAACTACAACTGCAACTTATAGTTCAACTTACAAAGCCCCTGCCTGTACATCAAATGCTTGTGCTTGCGAAGCACCTTCTTCACTTTTGCAATGCAGAGACAGCAAAGGACCTGAGCCAAATCAACCAAATACAGTAAATACTTCCTGTGCTGATGGAACTTATGGTACCTGCCACAGCGATGAATCAATTGAATCAATTAAAGTTGCCACATCAGATAGTACAAACTTTGCAGTTGGAAAGACAGTAAACATTACAGTTACTGCATATTGCTATAGTACAGCAGATAGGGTAACTCTGTTTTATTCAACAAGTGCCACAAGCCCATCCTGGTCAAAAGTTGGCTCAACACAGACCTGCTCTGGTTCTGGATATAAGACATTTACATTTTCAAAAACATTGGGTGGAAGTTCTGGCTCTTTACAAGCATTTAGGGCACAAATGACTTATAATGTAGATCCTGGAACAAATGCTTGTTATAGTGGTTCATATAACGACAGAGACGACATAGTCATAAAATTGCAATGAAATTGATAAAAATCATTAGTTTTTTAATCCTCCTCCCCGCCCTTGTGGCGGGGAGGAATGGTATTTTAGAAAAAAAATCATCTTTTTATAAACAAAATTTTAAATTTATATCAAGGAATTCTTCAAAAAATGCAATAAGTTCACTTGTAAGAAATAATAATTTTGGAAATAATGGTCAAGATTTACTTGCTGCATGCACTTCCCAAGTCACTTTAACCCCAGGTGTTCCTTTTACAGGTGATACATCAAGTCAGGCAAATAAATTTTCAGGTGATGATTACCCTGGCTTGGGCTGGGATGAAGGAGGTCCTGATTTTGTTCACCAGATAACAACAACTTCTGTTTGCGATTTAAGGATACACATAGACCCAGATCCAAATACCTATCCGGATCTTGACATAATTTTAATCCCTGACCTTGGTTCTGGTTGTGATACAGTAAACTGGATACTGGCAGGGGATCATACAATCATTTATCCGGATGCCCCTGCAGGAACTTATTATATAATTGTAGATGGATATACAAAAGATGATGCAGGTCCATATACACTTTATACTGCTTGTGCAAAAGATCTTCTTGTTGTAGATGCTGATGGCTCTGGAACAACAGGACCAAAATTGTGTGCTACTTCTTATTGCACAGATGTTTGGGCAAACTCAACTTATGGGACAAATTATTTTTATAAAGCAGCCCTTGATGGAATGTCTCCTGTTCCAACTTATACAAGATGGGACAAAACAGCACAAGGAGGGAAGCTCCCAGAAGAAAGCACCCTTTATAATTACAAATCAATTATATGGTTTTCTGGTCAGGCATGGGGAAATAACTCAACACCAAGAAATATAATAACACCAGAAGATGAAGAAGTTTTAAAGAAATATTTAAATTTAGGTGGAAGAGTTGCAATTATTGGTCAGGATATCTTGTGGGATTATACATACGATTCAAATATTCCAGGTGGAAAAGATGGGCGCCTTCCAGATGGTTCAATTTTAAATGATTATTTTCAAATAAATGAGGTCTATAATGATGTTTGGACATCTTCTGATGCATTCATTTATTCAACTTGCAGTAGCACATATCCTTCAATACCTGTATGGGGTGTTCCGGGGAATCCATTAGGTGATAATTTTGCTTGTGATAATTCTTTTTATATCTTTTGTTCTTTTAATACAACAAATGGTGCACCATTTGCTTCTTATATTGATTCAATTTATTCAAGATATGGTGAACCTGCTTTTGATACATATTATAAAGCAACAAATGATAAAACAACCTTTCCAGCAGGTATAAGATATTCTGCTTCCCTTGGAATTGTTGACTGGTTTAAGACAGCATTTTTTGCTTTTTCTCCAGAGACAAATTACAGGACAGGTGATTCAACAACAGTTATTACAAGATTGAGAGGACTTCTTAAAAGAACTCTTGACTGGTTTGAAGAAGATGACACAACTTTGAGGTGGTGGAATATAGATCCTTATGCTTACTTTGATGACACAACTTCTGGAAATGGAAATGGAATACCAGATCCAGGTGAGACATTTGATCTGGTTTTTGGTGTTGAAAACAATTCAACTTCCCCAGTTGCATTAAAAGTATATGAAGGTTTTGAGGATTGGTACACAACACTTCCATCTCCCTGGTGCCAGGATTTAGGAATAATTCAGCCAGGCAGTTATTCAGAAGTAACATTTCAAATGACTCTTGATTCAACAACTCCAATTGGATATAGACTTCTTCCAATGATGAACCTTTCAAGTTATATATATGAAACATTTGAAGCAACAGATGGTTTTGATTTTGATGGGTGGTACCATTATTATATAAATGGAACAACTGACTGGGTATGGTCAACTGCCCAAAGCCATACCCCAACACATTCCTGGTTTGCACAAGATGTAGGAATTGTAAGCGATAAGGTTTTGGAAAGCCCAATAATTAAAGCAAATACAAACACACAAGTTTCTTTTTATCACAGATATGCTTTTGAAGGAAGTGCTTCTTATTGCTGGGATGGTGGGACAATTGAATATGCAACGGGACCTGATTTTACAAACTGGACAGTTATACCAGATAGTTGGTTTCTTCAAAATGGTTTTAATGGAACTGTTTCTTCTTCTTATGAAAATCCAATAGGAGGAAAGAAGGCATATTGTGGTTCACAAACAAGTTGGCTACAAGTTATTATTGACTTATCTGCCCTTGCAGGGAAAGATGTAGTTATAAGATGGCATGAAGGGGATGATAATTCAACTTCTGGAACTGGCTGGTATGTGGATACGATAAACATTTCAGAAACATATAACCAAACAGTTGGCTTTGGTGTCTTTGTAGGTCAGCCAGATGTTTTACTTGTAAAGGATGAATATTGGTTTCCAAATACAACTGCAGTTGATATGTATAATCAAAAAATAAAAAGCATTTACAATCCACAAACAGGTCAAAATTATACAACTGCTGTATGGGATACATCAATGTTTGCTGCTCCAACTTATGATTGGTATGGGCTTCCAAATGATTTAATGAAAAACTATCAATTTGTTGTATGGTTTACTGGCTATGATTTTGCTTATACTTTAACTCCAGACCCTTGGGAGACATCCTTAGGAATTGATCCAGAAGCAGAACTTTCTTACTTTTTACAAAACAAATACTCAGAGACAGGCGTTCCAGCCCGTTTAATTCTTTCTTCGCAGGATTATTTATTTGATAAATATGATGGAAGATCAACAGAGATACCTCAAAATGATTTTGCAAGAGCATTTTTAAAAGTTGATTATGTAGAGCAGGACTATGTAAAGGATAGATCTGACATTGTAAAAGGACAAAATGGAAACTTTCCCTCTGAAAAAATGGTTATGGGATTAAACAATCCAGATGCAGGTGGATACTTTAAAAATTATGGGGATGAGGTCTTTGCTGATTTTTCAGAAGATGGAACCCAATATTTATGGACTTACAATACTCCAGGAACTTATTCTGGAATCTCTAACTTAAAAAAAGATAGACCATCTCGCTTTGTTTTTATGCCTTTTGCCTTTGAAAACTTACAAGATGGAACACCCGATGGTTTTCCTTCAAAAAAGAGGTTTTTAGAAAAAGTTATGTGCCAGATGCTTATGAGTTCATCCTCTTCTTATCCTCCTTGTGGATATTACCTTCCAACACCTCCTTATTCTTTTACAATTTATGCTCAAAGGACAAATGATACAGATGCTTTTATAAGTTGGACGCCAATTAACTATTTTGAAAATTGCGGTGGAGAAGAAATTACTGGTTATTATGGTATTTTTGGAAAATTAAACAATCCAAATAGAAGTTCCTTTGATTTTCTTTCTATGACTGGAGTTCCCTACTATTTAGGAACTGAAAGTGTACCCGCAGGGAGTTGCTTTTATTATGAGCTAAGAAATTGGGTAGATATGTTTGGAACGCTTCCCGTTTCCACCTGCCCGTAATTTGTAGCCGAAGCATTTATTTTTGAATAATTAAATATAGAAATTTGTAGCCGCAATATTTATTGTTGCTCATGCTTTTTATTCTATAAATTTACACAGGCAAAAGACCGCGCCTACATCCTTTAAAGAAATTTTTTATATTTCAAATTCTTTTAGAGTAAAGTTAAGATCTGTAAAATCATAATTCCAATCAACAAATCCAAATACAGTTTGTTTTTCACCTGTATGAGAAACTTTAAA
>JBBISU010000113.1:0-9328 GCA_037441225.1 Acidobacteriota bacterium | reverse complement strand
ATAGATAAAAAGGAAGGCAAGCTTTTAACTATAAAAATTAAGCAAGAGAATGAATGGAAATATATTGGAGATTTTGATGTATTTAAAGAATTACTTAAAGAAATTGAAACTCAAAAAATTGTTGGGATTTCTGCAAGTGATAAGGATTGCTCTATATGTGGAGAGAGGAAAGCATTAGTATCAGGTGATTCCGGTGTATTTAAATTTTACACTATAGATAAGCCCGGGTTTATAACTGGAGGATTTGATGAAAATATTGCTTGGAAAAACTACCCTGTATGTCCTGAATGCAAACTTGAATTAGAAGAAGGGCGGAAGTTTATTGAGAAAAACCTTTCTTTTGGATTTTATGGATTAAGATATTTGCTTATTCCCAAGCTGCTTTTAGAAGGTGTAGATGTTGAAACTAAGATAATTGCTATATTATCGGATTCAAGAAAAACAGTTTCATTGAAAGATAGAGTTAAAAAGAAAATAACAAGCGATGATAAAGATATTCTTGAAATACTTGCAGATGAAAAAGATATACTAACTATTAATTTTTTATTTCTAAGCAAAGAACAAAGTGCAGAAAGAATTTTATTACTGATAGAGGATGTCTTCCCTTCAAGGATTAAAAAAATCTTTGAGGCAAAAGTTGAAGTTGATAGGGTTTTTAATAATGATTCTGACAAAGGATTTACCTTCGGAACAATAAGGACATTTTTCTCTAAATCAACAGAAGGCAAAAGAGAAAATGACCTGAATAAATACTTTCTTGAAATAGTTGATAAAGTTTTTAAGGGTAGAAAAATTGATTTTTCTTTCCTTATGAAATTTTTTATGGCTGTAATTAGAAGAGAGTTTGTAAATGATGGTTATTATAGTTTCAGAGTAAAGGATGCATTAATGAACATAATCTTTTTTAGTAATCTTGATTTAATAACATTTTATGAGGAGGTAAATATGGAGGAAAGCATTTTTAGTAGTATTTTTGAGAGATATGGTAAAACATTTAGCAATCCTGTAAAGCGGGGTGTATTCCTGTTAGGTGCATTAACTCAATTACTTCTCAATAAGCAGTGGGCAGATAGAAATGCTAAACCTTTTATGAAGAAACTTAAAGGGCTCAAAATGGATGAACAAGATATTAAAGCACTTTTGCCACAAGTGCAGAATAAGCTTGAGGAGTATGATTCCTTTGACAAAGGTAAAAGGCTTATTGCATCAGAGGTGTCAAAATATCTTATTGAAGCAGGTGACAACTGGAAAATGTCAGTTGATGAGATAAACTTTTATTTTGCCTGTGGAATGAACCTTGTTGATGATATAGCATCAGCTGTATATTCAAAAGAAAATAATAAAAAGGAGGAATAAATTATGTCAAAATTAGTTAAAAACCGTTTAGAAATTTTGTTTCTTTATGATGTAACTGATGCCAATCCTAATGGAGATCCTGTTGATGAAAACAAACCAAGAATTGATGAAGAAACGGGGATAAATATTGTTACTGATGTGAGACTGAAAAGGACTATAAGGGATTATCTTCATAAGTATAAAGGGAAAGACATCTTTATTTGTGAAATACGAGATGAAAAAGGCGATTTAAAAACAAAAGAAGATAGATTGAAAGATTTTGAAAATAATCCAAGAAATGTTATAGAAAAATGTATTGATATAAGATTGTTTGGTGCCACAACGGCTGTTCAAAAACAAACAATGGCATTAACGGGGCCGGTTCAATTCAAATATGGTAGGTCGCTCCATAAGGTTAACATTACTTACATTAAAGGCACTACAGTCATGCCATCTGCAGCAGAAAAGCAACAAGGTACCTTTACTGAAAGATATATCCTCCCTTATTCGCTGATAGTTTTTTATGGTGTTGTCAATGAAAATGCAGCACAAGTTCAGGGTATAAATTTAACAGAAGAAGATGTTTCTTTGATGCTTGAGGGTATATGGAATGGAACAAAAAACCTTATATCTGGTTCAAAATTTGGTCAAGTTCCAAGAATTTTAATGCAGGTAATTTATAAAGAGAATCAAAACTTCCATATCGGAGAGTTAGATAAGAGAATATCAATAATTTCAGATAAAAATGACGAAGCAATCAGAAGTATTACTGATTTGAAAATAGACATTACAAATCTTATAAAGGCATTGAACGATCATAAGGATAAGATTGAAAAAATCCAATTAAAAGTTGATAAAAGGATTTCATTTGTAAAAGATGGACAAGATATAAAAATAGAGGATGCTCTTGCTAGTTTTAAACCTGAACCCCTTAACTTTTGAGGTTTAGTTATGAAAGTGCTGGTTTTTGATATATGGGGTGATTATGCACATTTTCGTAAATTTTATACTACTTCATCACCCCTCACTTTTTCCTTCCCACCACCTTCTACCGTTGCAGGTATCCTTGGGGCTATTTATGGTATAGATAAAAATGAATATTTGCAAGTCTTCTCTCTGGATAAGTGTAAGATTGCCCTTAAGATTGTAAATCCTGTAAAAAAGGTAAGAATGGGTATAAATCTCATAAACACAAAAGGAAGTTATTGGACTCTTTTTAGCAATCAATACCATGAGCCAAGAACACAAATAAGAACTGAATTTTTAAAAGACCCTTATTTCAGAATTTACTTTATACATAAGGATGAAAATATATTTAATAAAATCGCAGATTATATGAAGGAGCATAAAAGTATATATACAGTTTCACTTGGTTTAAGTGAATTGCTTGCAGATTTTAAATATATAGATGAATATCAAGCAGAAGAAAAAACAAATAAAGAATTAGTAGAAATTCAAACACCAATTGCAGAAGATAACATATATGAAAATTGCCTTGAGATTGAAACAGGGAAAAAATATTTTAAGGAAAAGATTCCTATTAGAATGAATCAGGAAAGGGTGGTAGAAAAATATGGAAATGTAATATTTGAACCAGACGGTAAAACCGTAAAGGCAAAAAGTATTATTTTTTATAAACTTGAAAATGGAGAAAACATTACCTTCTTCTGAACTTTACTCACATCCCGAAATACCGTTAGAAAATCATTTAATAGGCGTTGCTGTACTTTCTGAATTATTCCTTTTTGAAAAACCTTTAGAAGTTAGAGAAAAATTTAAAGATTTATGTAAGATTATTGCACTTAGTCATGACATCGGAAAAGCAACCAGATATTTTCAGGATTATCTAAAAGCGAACAAAAAAGAAAGAGAAATGCTAAAAAAAAAGGAGGCATCTCATGGCCTTTTTTCAGCAGTTTGTGGATATTACTTAACTAAAGAATTGTCATTATCTGACGCACTTTTTTCAGTTTTTGCTTTTCTTGTTATCAAAAGGCATCATGGGAATTTGCGTGATATTAGAGATGATGTATTATTTGATAATAAAGATACAGAATTATTACAAAAGCAGCTTGAAAGCATAGAAAACAAAAGATTTTCTATCCTGTGCGAAAATCTTTACAAAGGAGGTTTGCCATTATTGTTAAATAAACAAATTATATGTCAATGGATAGGAAGTTTTGAAAAAGAATCAAAACAAATAAAAAGATTTATCAGAAACATAAATGATAATGTTAATATATATATAACTCTAAATTTTCTCTATTCACTCCTCCTTGATGCTGATAAAAGTGAGGTAGTTTTAAGGGATAAAAATGCGATTATAAGAAAAGAGTTTAATAGTGTTGACATAGTAAATAATTATAAAAAAAAGACATTTTTTCCTGAATCTCCTATAAATAATTTAAGGGAAAAAGCATATAATGAAGTATTAAAATATGAGATTGATTTGAACAAAAAAATTTATTCTTTAAATCTTCCAACAGGTTTAGGTAAAACATTAACATCCCTTTCCTTTGCCTTAAAATTAAGAGAAACCATAAAATCAAAAAATGCAATAGAACCAAGAATTGTTTATGCCTTACCTTTCTTAAGTATAATAGAACAGAATTCGGAAGTATTTGAATCGGTTATGAAAGCAAACAATATTCAACCTGACACAAACATTCTCTTGAAACATCATCATCTATCAGAGGTTTATTATAAAAAGCAAGATAATGAATTTGAATCTGATGAGGCAAAGATTCTTATTGAAGGATGGAACTCTGAAATAATAGTGACTACCTTCGTACAACTCTTTCATACTCTAATTTCAAATAAAAATAACACTATTAGAAAATTCCACCGCCTTGCCAATTCAATCATTATTCTTGACGAAGTTCAATCCATACCTATTAAATATTGGTTACTTTTGAGAAATATTTTAAAATCTCTTTCTGAGATGCTAAATACTTATATAATATTTGTTACAGCAACAGAACCTTTGATATTTGAAAGAGCAGAAACAATGGAACTAATAAACAAGAACTATTATTTCAATCAATTAAATAGGGTCATTTTGAAACCTTTATTGAACAATCCTATGACAATTGATAATTTGAGTAATTATTTTGACTTAAATAATGGGAAAACATATTTGTTTATTTTTAACACTATATCATCTGCAAAGGATTTCTATAACTTGATAAAGGAAAAAGTTGGTTCAATTACCTATCTTTCAAGTCACATAACACCTAAAGAACGCCTTCAAAGAATAAAAGATATAAAAGATAAAAAATATAAGGTTGCTGTAACTACTCAACTTGTTGAAGCAGGTGTTGACATAGATTTTGATATTGTTGTAAGGGATATAGCACCGTTGGATTCTATAAATCAAGCATCAGGAAGATGCAATAGGAATAGTTACAATAAAGGCGAGGTTTTTATTATAACATTAATAAACAAAAATGGGAAAAAGTATGCTTCATACATCTACGATATTGTTTTACTTAGTATAACCGAGAAAATTCTATCAACAAAACATGAAATAAAAGAAAGTGAATTTTTGGAAATGATAGACTATTATTACAAAGAAACGAAAGAAAAGAAATCACAGGATACATCAAGAAACCTACTCGAAGCTGTGGAAAAACTCCGATACGACACCGATAATGGGGATGAGACCACATCAATATCAGATTTTAAACTTATAGATGGAGATTATCCAAAAGTTGATATCTTTATAGAGTTAGATGAAGAGGCAAAAAATATTTGGAAGAAGTATTTAGAATTAATAAATATAGAGAATCTGTTTGAAAGGAAAAAGGTGTTTGATTCAATTAAAGCAGATTTTTATCAATATGTAATTTCAATACCAAAAAATACTGAAAATATGCCTGAAATGATAAGAGAAATTGGTTACATAAAAAAAGGTGATTTGAAGGATTACTACGATAATGAAACGGGCTTTATAACAAAAAATACCAAATCTGTGGTTATATGGTGAAAGATGAAAATTAATATCTTAAAACTTAACCTCACGGTAGATTCTTTTTTCAGGAAAAGAGACGCTGAAAAAATAAGAGGCTATCTTGGTAATTTATTATGGGATAATCCTTATGCACATCAACATAAATCTGATGGAAGTTTCTTATACCAATATCCATGCGTTCAATACAAAGTTATTGGAGGAGCATGTTTATTGATAGCATTTAATGAAGGGTTAAAAATTGTTAAAGAGATATTCCATAATTTAAAAGAAATAAATTTGGATGGCAATTTGCAAGAGATTTTAAGTAAAAGGTTAGAAAGTTATATTACAGCCTTTTCTATATCGTCAAACCAAATTCAATACACATATCTCACCCCCTGGCTTGCTTTAAATGAGAAAAATTATGAAAAATTTAGGCAAATAAAAAAATGGGAAGAGAAAAAGAAATTCCTTGAAAAAATCCTCATTGGTAATATTATTTCTATGTCAAAGAGTTTAGGATATACTGTATCTGAAAAAATAAGGGCAGAAATAATAAAATTAAAAGAAATTCAAACTTCCCTAAAAGGCACGCCTATGCTTGGATTTTTAGGAAATTTTTCTGTAAACTTTGAGATTCCTGATTATTTTGGAATTGGGAAGTCCGTATCAAGAGGCTTTGGGACTGTGAAAAAAGTTAGTTCGAGTAAGTTAAAAGGTTCAAATAGTTCAAATGGTTCAAATAGTTCAAGTAGTTCAAATAGTTCAAGGGGGTTGGAGTGAAGGCAAAATATTTTGAAGATTTAGAAATTTGGAAAATGGCAAGGGAGCTGACAAAGTTAATATATTTTATTACTAATAATGAAAAACTTTCAAAGGATTTTGGCTTAAAGGAACAAATAAGACGTGCATCTGTGTCCATAATGTCAAATATTGCAGAGGGTTTTGAAAGAGGAGGAAATCAAGAATTTATTCAATTTTTATACATTGCAAAAGGGTCTTGTGCAGAAGTAAGATGCCAATTATACATTTTGTTAGATGAAGGATACATAAGCAAAGATCAATTTGAAAAAATTAGTGCTATGACAAAGAAAATTTCAATAATGCTTAGTAATTTTATTAAATATTTGAAGAAAAGTGGAATGAAAGGCGAGAAATATTTGAAACAAAGTAAGACGGCAAAAGAAGAATTAGATGAATTTCTTGAAGAGTATAGAAGAAATAAAAAGGAAAAAACCCCTTGAACCACTTGAACTATTTGAACCTCTTGAACCTCTTGAACCACTTGAACTATTTGAACCTCTTGAACCTCTTGAACCACTTGAACTATTTGAACTATTTGAACTATTTATATGCAATTAGTTGTTAATACATACGGCTCATTTATTCAAAAAGAAGGCGACTTATTTAAAGTTAAGTTGGAAGATAAAGTAATAGAAATTTCCTCAAAAAAAATTTCATCAATTTTGGTTGCAACTGCTGCAACAATAACAACAGATGCAATAAAACTTGCAATGGATAACAACATAGATATTATATTTTTAAATGAATTTGGTGACCCTTATGCAAGGATATGGCATTCGAAACTTGGCTCAACAGTTGCAATTAGAAGAAAACAATTAGAAGTAAGTTCCACAAAAGATGGCTTTGAGATGGCAAAAGGATGGGTATTAAGAAAAATAGAAAACCAGATAAATTTTTTGGAAAGATTGAAGAAAACAAGAGAAGAAAAGGGTAAGGAAATTGAAGAATATATTGAAAAAATAAAGGAAAATAAAGAAAAAATTGAAAAAATGGAAGGAATTGTTGAAGAAAAAAGAAATACAATTATGGCGCTTGAAGGTGCTTGTGGAAAGACATATTTTGATGCTTTGAGTTTTATAATGCCTGAAAGGTTTAAGTTTGACGGAAGAAGTAGAAACCCAGCAAAGGATGAGTTTAATGCTCTTTTAAATTATGCTTATGGAATCCTTTATTCAATTGTGGAAAAATCTTGCATTATAGCAGGGCTTGATCCATACATTGGCTTTTTGCATTCAGACAATTACAATAAAAAATCCCTTGTCTTTGATTTAATTGAGATGTACAGAATTTTTGCAGAAGAAGTGGTGGTCTTTTTGTTTTCAAAAAGAGAGGTTAAGGTTGAATATTTTGATAAAGTAAGAGGTGGATTGCTTTTAAATAAAGAAGGCAGGGCTAAACTAATTGAAGAATTTAATAAAAATATGGAGGAAACAATTAGATATAAAGGAAGAAATGTTCAGAAAAAAAACATAATCCAGATGGACTGCCATGAAATTGCAAATGAATTAATCAGAGAATAGAGAAAAGAAAATGAATAGCAAAAAAACATATAGATAGGAGGAAAAAATGAAAAGCCATAATTTCAGAAATTTGAAAGTTTATCAAAGATCAATTGAATTTGCAGTAAAGATTTATAAATTAAGCAATATATTTCCAAAAGAAGAATTATATGGCTTGGCTTCTCAGATTAGGAGAGCAGTAATATCAATATCTCTAAATATTGCTGAAGGAAGTGCCAATAAATCAAAGAAAGAGTTTCAAAAATTTCTTCATATCTCACTGGGTTCAGTTTATGAAGTAATAGCCTCCCTTGAAATTGCTTTGAAATTAGATTATTGTAAGAAAGAAAATTTTGATAAATTATTGTTAGAGGCAGATGAAATTGCAGCTATGATATTTGGCTTTTCAAAAAGTCTGTCATCTGATCTCTGATTTCTTTTTTCTGATACTATGCTAACCTGGATAGTTTACGATATATCAAAAGATAAAACAAGAAACAGAGTTGCAAAGATTTGCAAAAACTATGGTCTTTATAGAGTGCAGAAAAGTGCATTTTTAGGTGAATTAAACAAAAATCAAATAGATGAAATAATAATTTCCATAAAAGAAATTGCTGACAAAGAAAAGGACTCTATTTATATATTCCCAATGTGCAATGAGGACTTTGACAAAGTCAAAATAATTGGAATTCCTTTTGATCCTGACTTAGTTTCAGATAAATTAAAATCATTTTTTGTATGAATACTATAGCAGAAGTTTCTTCAGAATTTTATGTTTCCCCATCTCTTTTAATTGAGTATTTATTTTGTCCAAGATTTATTTACTTTATGAATTCTTTGTGCATTCCACAAAGAGAAGAAAAAAGGAAAAAAGTAATGATTGGCAGAGAGTTGCACGAACAGAGAAGCAAAACAAATATTGATTATTTGAGGAAAAAAATTGGATGTGTTGGTAAAGAAATAAATGTTTATCTTTCATCTAATAATTTAAAAATTCATGGGGAAGTTGATGAAGTTTTGACCTTGTCTGACGGGACAATGGCACCTCTGGACTATAAATTTTCAGAGTATAAGGATTTCACATTTAAAACACATAGATACCAATCTGTATTTTATGGGCTTCTAATTAAAGAAAATTATAAAAAAGATGTAAGAAAAGGCTTTATTTGCTATGCAAGGAGCAAAAATTTATTAAAAGAAATAAAAATAAACGAAAAGGACTTTGAGGAGTTAAAAAAAATAATAGAAGAAGTTATTAAAATTAGATTATTTTCTTTTTTCCCTAAAGGTGCAAAAAGTAAAATGAAATGTATAGATTGCACTTATAAAAATATTTGTGTTAAAATATAGTTGGTTCTTTGAAAATTTATAAAATTTTTTGGAACATATCAAATTTATAGAGAATTAATAGAGAATAAATTATAAGTTGTGGATTTTTCATATATTTTTATTTAATAATTTTATGTAAAAGTTAAAAAAAATGAAGAAATTTTAGGAAAAATTAAAAGAAAATTTTGGAAAATTAGCATTTCTAAATTATTAGAAAATGCTTATAAGTAAAGGATTTTTTAGAAATTTTGCGTTTAAATTCTCATTCCATTAAAACAAGGATTGAAACGGCGACAACGAATTCGAGGATATGGAAACGCCTTTGGTTTAAATTCTCATTCCATTAAAACAAGGATTGAAACTTACACCGTCTCCGATGTCCGTGTCCGTTGACCGTGTCTGTTGTCCGTTG
>JBBISU010000112.1:0-9362 GCA_037441225.1 Acidobacteriota bacterium | reverse complement strand
CCCTCAAGGAATTTCAATAATTCATCCAAGATCCCATTGCCCAAAGTGTAAAGCAAATATCCCTTTTTATGACAATATTCCAGTGCTTTCATTTATCTTGCTTAAAGGTAAATGTAGGAATTGTGGTGAAAAAATTTCCTTCTTTTATCCAATTGTTGAAATTTTGACTGCTCTTTTGGCTCTTTTTAGTTACTTGAAGGGAGGTCTTTCTTATTTATCAATTTATTATTTTTTTCTTTCCTTCTTTTTTTTAATTTTGCTTTTTATGGATTTAAAATTTCGAATCCTCCCTGATTCAATAACCTTAGGTGGTTCCTTTTTTTCTTTATTTTATTCTTTAATTTTTAAAATAAATCCACCTTCAGTTGAAAGATTGGCAGGTGGTGCTATTGCTTCTTTTATACTTCTTTTTATCTTAATAGTTTACTTTTTAATTAAAGGTATTTACGGGATTGGATATGGAGATATAAAATTTATCTCTTTTATAGGAATAACCTTTGGAATGCCAGATTTTCTTTATGTAATTATTGGAAGTTCTGTACTTGGATTTCTGTTTTATATTCCTGTTTTTTTGATAAGAAAAAAAAGATGGATAATTCCTTATGGAACATTTTTATCTTT
Source organism: Acidobacteriota bacterium (assembly GCA_037441225.1). GTDB lineage: Bacteria > Acidobacteriota > Thermoanaerobaculia > UBA2201 > UBA2201 > JBBFMJ01. The sequence continues at coordinate 8,741 of JBBISU010000112.1, read as the reverse complement.
ATTTAGCATAATTTATCTCTTTTACAAATGAATTTTTTACAAGAGACAAGGATTTTTTCAATTCTTTCAATAATTTTAATGGCTACAATTTTGCTTGGAACATTTATTTTTTTAAATTTGATCTTTTCTAATTTTGAAGATTATTTTACTAACCTTTTGTTTGAAAAACATAAAGATCTGCTAAATTCAATCAAAAATGATGAAATAGATAAGAATTTATTTAAGGGAGAGCCATTTATTTTAGGTTCTGGGATTATAAAAGGCAAAGAAGAAAAATTTTACCCAAGTTATACGAGTTTATACTGGAAAATTGCTAAAAAAAATATAAAGGATTTAAAGTTATTTCAAGCAACAAAGCCAATAAAAACAAAGGACTTATATTTTCAAATTGTTTTAAGCCCTTATCAAGATAAAAATTTTGTGACAATTTATGATTCAACTATAATTGGATACTTGGAAGAAAAAATAAAAATTTTAAGTGTTCTTGTATTTTCTACTGCCCTTATTTTGCCTCTATATCTTTATTTATTTTTAAAAAGGGCTGGGAAATTATATTATGCAATGCTAAGGGAAGCAAAAGAAAATCCTTTAATTAAATTTTCAGGAGAAGACCCTGAAACAATCATTAAATTGTTGAAGAAAACTAATGAAGAATTAAAAAAAAGGTATGATGAATTGGAAATTTTATCAAACACTTTATCAAAAAACATACCCTTATGTCTTTTAGTATTGGATAAAAATGGTAATGTCATAAAGGTTAATAGTTATACACTTGAATTTCTTGAATTAAAAGATTTTCAGGAAGGAACTAAAATTGATGAATTATTTAAAAATCATTTTGAAATATTAAATTTCTTGAGAAGTTGCTTAAATGAAAAGAAAGCAGTTTTTGGGAAATCAATAAAAGAAAAGGAAAACATTTTTGATTTTGCTTTTATTCCTTTATTTAAAGAAAATTTAATAATTGGGTCCTTGATTTTGTTTCAGGATTTAACAGAAATAAAAAAATTGGAAGAACTTTTAAGGCAGAAAGAAAATATGGCAAATTTAGGAATTTTTTCAGCAGGAATTGCCCATGAATTTAGAAATTCCTTATCAACCATAATTGGTTATGGAAAACTCCTTCAAAAGACAGAGCTTTTAGAAAAAGAGCAAAGCTACTTAAAAGCACTTCTTGAGGAAGCAAAACATATAAACGATGTAATAACAAGCTTTTTGGAATTTACTAAAATTCAAAAAATAGAAAAAGAAGAAGTAAAATTTAAAGAAATTATAAAAAAGGTCGTAGAGCCATTTAAAGTTAATTTTCCTGAAATTAATTTCATTATAAATGACAAAGATTCAAAATTGTTCGTTGATCCAAATTTATTTTCACAAGCACTTCGTGCAATAATTGAAAATTCTTGTTATTTTCAGGGAAAAGGAAACATTTTCATAAACTCTCAGGAAGATGAAAAAAATATAATAATTGAAATAAAAGATGAAGGTCCTGGAATGGATGAAGAAACAATTAAAAAAGTTTTTATACCTTTTTTTTCAACAAAAATAAATGGAACTGGCTTGGGTTTGCCTCTTGCACATAAAATAATTACTCTTCACAATGGCACAATTTCTATTTTTTCTAAAATAGGTTCTGGAACCACCTTAAAGGTAATATTAGAAAAGAAAGTGTTACAAAATGAAACAGTTTTTTAAAAAGTTTTTTCTACTAAAAAAAATAATATTAATCATAAATCACGGATAATTGAGGATTTTCTAAAAAAATAATTATTTCTGGCATTGATTTTGCATAATATTGGTTGCTATGAAAAAGATAAGAGCTTTTACTTTAATCGAAACTTTGGTCGTCCTAATAATTATAGGGCTCATTGTACTTGTAGCAATTCCAAATTTTATTAGTTTTTTGCAGATGTATAAGTTTAAATCTGCAATGAACCAATTTATAATTGATATTAGGGCAGCAAGGCAGCTTGCCTTAACTGTAAACAGACCTGTAAAAATTACGCTTATTGACCCAAAAAAATATTCACAAGCAGGGAGTAGTTTAACTGGGTATGCCATATACATTTATAATAAACCAGAGATTGATGCAAATGCAGAAAATCTGAACAATTGGGAAGAAGCAGCTCCGGGAAAAAGAAAATGTGGTGAGGTAGCTGATAGACCAAGGTTTTTACCTTATCCAGTTAAATTTGAAGATTGCACTGAGGGGTGTTTAATGAATATAGAAGGGGACGAATATATTGATATTGTTTTTTTGCAAGATGGACAGCTTTATGAAGGTCCTTATCCTGCATCAAGTGGGGAAAAATTGGATTTTGTTGAGGATCCTGACAATCCTTTAAATAATAAACCTAAGATGATAATGAAAACAGATGCAAGGATTGCAAAAAATAGATATTTGATTTACTTTTCCTTGTCAGGGAAAGTTGGAGTTTATCCATACCATGAATAGGAGGACTTATGAAAGATAAAGGATATAATTTAATAGAAGTTTTAGTTGCCATTGCTCTTTTGGCTTGGGTTATTCTTGTAATTGCAGGACTTTTTATCTGGGGTCAAAGGGGAATTTATTCTGGAAAACAGCAGACAAAAGCAGTTGCCTTAGGTCAAAAAATTTATGAAGACATAAGTAGTTTAACTTTCGAATATAAATATGAAATTTTTCAAGCCACCCCAAATGATACAACAAAAACAATAACTTATACTACTTCAACCACTAATCCTTTTAGCGAAGCAGATCAGCCAGTTTTGTTTAATGTTTTTAATTCTTGGATTCAGTCAATGAAAGAACTTTCTGAAAATTCTCAAATAATTTGTACATTAACACCAAAACAACAAAAAGAAGCTGGAACCCTTAGCTTTGGGAATTGTTTATTTATACAATTTGATTTAACAATACAATGGACGCAGCTTCAGAGAGTTAGGAAGGTAAATTTATCTTTTACTTTTGGGGGGGGATAAAAAAATGTTAGACAAGGAGGAATATATGAAAAAAGGTTTTACATTAGTTGAAGTATTGGTTGCAATTTTTATATTTGTTTTAGTTTTAATTGCTGCTTATCAGGTTTATGAAAGATCTCAAAAAACATATATATTAGGTGAACAAATGGCTGATTTGCAGCAGAATGTGAGATTTGCTTACGAGCAGATTTCTCTTGATTTAAGAAGAGCAGGATACAATGTTTATCCTGATGATGAATCCAAAAGGCCAGATGAGCAAATTGAAGGGATGTGGTCAGGTGCAATTGCAATAAGGGCTGATTTTGATGAAGAACCAGCAGGAGATGATTATATTTGTGAAGATACGAATGGTGATAGAATGTGCGATGGAGGTACAGGAAATTTTTTGAATGTTTCAACAAGAAATGAAGAGATAAGAATTTATGCTCTTGCAAAAAAACCAAATGATTCTGGTGAAACAATAAAATTTCTTGCTGATTTATCAAAACCAAGAAATGCCTTCGTTGGGGATTTGGATCATATGGAAATAATAGAAATAAAAGGGGTAGCAATAAATCAAAATAACCCTCCTTATACTTTATATAGAATAACAATTGATAAAGATGCAACTATAAATGATGGTGGAACAGTTCCTTCCACTGATCTTGTCTGGACACCACTTGCAAGTAATATTTACTCACTTCAATTTACTTACTATACCGAAGCAGGGATTGAACCAAGCTATATACTAACTCCTGATCCATTAGACCTTACTTCCTTAGAATTAGATAATTTAAGAGTTCATGGTTTTCCTTTTGGTGGAACTCCTTCTAACCATGTAAAATATGTTCAATTTTCATTAAAAGGGCTTACTCAAAACCCAGATCCAATGTGGGTTGATGGAAGTGATCCATACCCACAAACAAAAAATAAAAGAAAGATTGAGTTAAAATCAACCATAGTATTAAAAAATGTTGGAATGGCACCGCATGAATTAGCAGATATAGTTCCTCCTGATGCCCCCACTGACCTTGACTACACTGATGGATATTGTAATGGAGTGCTTTTAACTTGGCAACCCTCTCTTGCTCTTGATGTTACATCTTATTGGATTCAAGTTTTAGACGATAATTCTTATAATAACTTTGGAGGTGAATTTAAATATAACTGTGATGACTTGCCAGAATCCTGTTATGTTATTTCTACACCAGAACCACATTACAATGGAAGAGTTGGATGGTTTATAGATTTACAATATGGTATAACATATCATGCAAGGGTATTTTCACAAGACAAAGCAGGAAATTTTAGTTTGGATGCAGCTACTTTGGGGGCTAATGACCCGCCTTTTGAGATAAAGAATAATCCAATAAAACCAAAAGCTCCAAATTTTGTTTTAGAAAATTTTAAAACAGATGTATTTCAAAATTTAAATAGATTTTTTGTCTCTTTTGAACCTCCAAAAGGATATGAAAGTACTCAGCCAGACAATTGCAAAAAACCACCTGTGGAAGAAGATGCTTATTTTGATATAAAAATAAGAGATCTTTATGGATACCGCCTCTACCATAAAAGATTTCCAACTTCCACTGCAAGTGATTTTACTGTAACCGATGAAGAAGCTTATCGTGTAGCAAGGGAAAAAGACCCTTCAAATCCAGGGGAAATTTATATTGATGTAAGTCAAACAAGTTTCCCTGATATTAAGGCCTGTCCTTGTGAGTATTATACTTATAAGATTCGTTCTGCTACATCCTGTTCTATTCTTTCTCCACAAAATAAAGAAGCTGATTGTGCAAATCTTTTTTTAAGTGACTTCTCAGATATTCCAAAAGATTCAATAGGGGAACCCGTAGCTTTTTTAATACCTGAACATCAAGATTATAGTATTGATCCCAAAATTGTTCCAGGCAAACCCCAATCTATAAATGCCAGTGCTGTCCAGACCTCACCCGAAAATTATTCTATAACTTTAAAGGTATCACCAGTCATTTCAGCAGTTAAGAGGAATGCTGATGGAACTTATGAGCCAACTGATTTAAAAATTGAAGCATGGAGATATAAAGTTTACAAATATAATACAGAGGAAGATGCAAATAATGACACAAATGGGCAAGAAATATTAGATACAAACCTTTCAGGTGCTGGGGATCTTGCTGACTGGGATGCAGGAGTAGATGGAGGGAAAGAATACTTAAAAGAAGCAGAAGAAGTTTCTTTTGCTATTGGAGAATTTAATATCCCTTCTGGTGAAAAGAGATATTTTAGAGTAAGGGGATATTATAGATGTGCTGATGGAGCAAATGAATATTTGGGACAGCTTTCAGATCCAATATCTGTTCCTTGTAATGTAAATTGGACACCAATTATAACAGCACCTCCAGTGGATAATGCACTTATTACCTCTCCCTACACATTCATATTTGAAGCCAGAAATCTCCAAGGAGGGGTTACAATTTCAACTGTTACTTTTTCAATACCAACCCCCTATAATGAAAGCTATACTGTAAATGGTTCTAATCCTGCTTTTTGGGACTGGAATAACCCAACTTACCCAGATGGAACATATCTTTTAACTGTATCTGCAACTGATTCAAATGGCTGTTCTGTAACTGTTGATAGATACTTCGTCATAAACAGCGCTTGTGGCAATTATAAAATCAATACTCTTAGCCCTCCTTTTAATGATGAGATAACTTACCAGTTGCAAAGATTGATAACAAATAATTATGTGCTCCTTAAAAGGATAGCATATTCTTCTTCAGGTAATTACCTTTATGAAAATATTAACTTCTATGAATCAGATCCTACTGCTGGAAGCCCAACTCCTATAAACTTATGGTCAGGTACTGCACAAAATTTGGATGGAAAATGGATTGGCTATGATCAACCAATTGTTTATAATCAATCCAATTGGTGTGGTCATTTAAAATTACATCCAGACCCTTCAGATTCAACAAAGCAAAACTGGTTTAGAGTAAACTTTGATAAAAATATCGATTCCTCAAATGGTGCTTTGAACTTGCTTGGGGATTTTACATATATAAACTGTGATGGCGTGCAAATAGAACCCTATAATATTCCAAAAAAAGGTACAATGAATATAAATTTAAATAAAATAATTTGTGGTTATACAAATAGTATTAATACAAGATCACCTAACATAACTATTGATTATTGTACGGGTTTTGTTTCTTTATACTGCCCAGCTGGTAGTGGATACTGCACAGGTTCAATTACATTTTACTATCCAAATACAGAATTAGAATGCAAAAAAGTTCCCATCTATTTGGGTCCTTAAAATATTTAAATAGGAGGTTTGTATGAAAAGATTAAATAAAGGTTCAGCATTATTGGTAACATTGTTAGTTATGGTTATCTTAACCTTAACAGGTATCTCCTTTCTTTTTATGGCAGATACAGAAAATAAGATATCAAATAATTATTATATGGCAATGAGAGCACTTGTGGCAGCACAAAGTGGTGTTTACTTGGTAAATTCCTGGTTTAACCATCCAAGTGATGGAAAGACACTCCTCCCCGCATCAGACCAAATTGGTATTCTGCCAAGAGAAAATACAAGTTCAACAAAACCAGCAGCAGGTAAAACAACTCTATACAAATGGGGATGCACAGGAGATAATGATGGCTGTGCAAATTATAAGCTTTTTGATAAGCCCTTTATGGGTATAAATGAAACAACAACTGTTTTCCATAGATTTTTTGGAACTGAAACAAATCCTGACATTTTAATAAGCTATTACAGCAATGTTCAAAAACAAAAGGAATTTTTGGATAGTGTAAACACATTAATATTGGGAACTGCAACTGGACCTGTCAGAATAAGTGAAATAAAACTTTATTCTCCACCTTTATCCCCTTATCCCGATGATGTAACAAATGTGGCAAACACTCCTTATGGGATTTGTACTGTTCAAATAACAGCAGAAACAGTTAGAAGAAATTCAGATGGAACGGTTGCAGAAGTTTTTTCAACAAGGAGAGTTAAAGGTATTATAACAGATATAAATTATGCAATAACAGGTGTAGCCCTTGATGTAGATGGTTCAATTTCAATAAATGGTGCTGTTTCGGCTTATTGGGGAATTGTTAAAACTATGAGTGATATAAGTGATAACAACCCAAACCACTTAGCAGCTGGATCTCCTTGGTACATTAATACAAAGGGAATTCCTCAATTATGTGGTTCCCTTTTTGGAACACCAACAGAGGGACAACTACTCCAAGGTAGACAATTGCAAGACCCTTGGCTTGTAATCCGTTCCAAAGGAAGCGTTAGTTATGGAAATGGACCAAATGCAATAGAAATCTCTGTACCCTCTAACCGTGCAAAACAGGATGCCAAATACTGGCTCTTGCCTGAGGATTTGAAAACCTCAAACTGTTCTTGTGATTATGTACACAATAGTACTTTGACAGCTCCAAATCAAAATTACTTAATTGCTTACAGAACAACAAACGATGGAACCTGGTATTCTGATTGTAAAGAATGTAATGGAAGAGATGATGCCCCTCTTTGTGGAATTACCAGTAATGATTGCTCTTTAGGTGGCACTATTCAACGTCCAATATCAACATATAATGAAGGGAACTATTATAATGTTATTGGCTTTGATCCAACAATTGCCTTTGCTTCTGGTTTCCGTGGATATACTTACTGGAAAAATGTTATTACAAATGCTGTAAAGCAAGGTGGTGGTGATGCTTATTATCTTGTTCCAGGTGGAGCAGAGGATGAGGATGGCAATAAAATTGGACTGTGCTCAACTGGACAGTGGGGACCTCCCAATGATGCTACAAATTGCAAGGATTTTGAAACTTGGACTTCAGGACAAAAGGGATTTTGGTTTTTTGATACAAAGGATGGAAAAATTCCAAAAACTGATAGTTCAAATATTGCAGAAGGTGTTGATGTTAAAGGAGGATATTGGAGTGAAGGTGTTCAGTACATTTGTGCAAAAGAATATAATTCAGCTGGTGGATCTGGTCATGATTTCCCTAATTGCTTTTTCCCAGGAGAGCCCTTGTGGGAAAATCCAGACCTCTTCTATAAAGCTAAAAGGAATGGGGTATATGATGAGAAGGATGATAATAATAATTTTATTGATAGATTTTTAAATTTAAAGTACCCAGCTCCAGATGATTATGATGATAAAAGTGTAACTTATGAAGTGGATGCAAATGCAGGAAATGCAGATTGTTCTCAATCTCCACCTACTCTTTGCTGGGATAAGTATGGTCCGTCCTTTACATTTACAGGTTATTTTAAAGGTGTTTTATACTTAACAGGTAAATTTATTGCTCATGGTTCAAGGCGATTTTTTGGCTCTGTTATGATTTGGGATGCCGATGCCCAAAGTGGTGGAACAGTTGATGTTTGGTACAATCCAAAACTTCAGGAAGGTGTTGTAGAAGGACTTCCACAAGCAACTGTTGAACAAATAATAACTGATATGTAAGATTTTTATGGTTTTTATTTAAAGGTTTTGGGGCTCAAATTTTGAGCCCCTTTTATTTTTTATTGAAAAAAGAATTGTAGGGGCGACCCTTTTGGTCGCCCGTATAGTCGTAAAATACAATAATATTTATTTTTTTGGTTGTGGCTGAACTGCTTAAAGCGCGCAAAATAAAATTTAAAATTTTGCCTTTTATTTATTTAATGGGTCGTGCAAGATAAGACCCCCTACATCTTTTCGCATATCGCATATCAGGATTGGGGAATATGTTTTTTACCCTAAATGCTAAATGCGAAATGCTCCTTTTTTTTATCGCAGGCT
>JBBISU010000111.1:0-9519 GCA_037441225.1 Acidobacteriota bacterium | reverse complement strand
CCGAAAAAGAGAAAAGGATATTAGAAAATGCAGATAACAGTTGTTTTTTTGACTAAAATTGTGCAAGTTGGGTTAAAAAAGGCAGAGATAGAGTGTAAATTTAATTTTATGTACTTTTTTCAAAAACCATATCTAGACAAAATCTTTTTTAAATTTTCTTTTGCCAAAAGGTGAGCTAATCTCAATGGTTCTGGGATCTTATAAATACATAGAGAGTTTATAAAATTTAAATTTTTTTTTAAAACTATATTAAAGCCCTCTGATAAAAATATTGGTTTTATATTATCTTTTGTCCTTAAAGCATAAGCAATTGTTTTATCATTAAACTTTACTTCAGAAAAATTTCCCTTTTCTTTTTCTGGCTCCTTAAATTTTCCAAAAAGCAGTTCCTTTGTAATTCCAATAGTTGGAACTTTTAATTTTTCTCCAATATATGTTGCAAGTCCTTTCCCTTCCACATTTCCTTTTCCATGTCCATTTATCAGCAATAAATCAAAATTATTTTTTAATTTCTTAATTGTTTTGATTGAAATTTCTCCTTCTCTTAAATAAAATTTTCCTGGCATATAAGGGAAAGGGTTTAATGATTTTGAAATGGAGTATTCAACTATTTCAAGATTATATAAACTTGTTAGGACAGAAGCGCAAATCTGGATTTTCCCATCCTTTGAATAGGCACAATCGCATCCACAAATTATTTTGTAAGGCGCAGATGAAGTGTTCTTTTCCAAATTTCTTCTTTTATAAAGATTTCAACTAAATATCTATCCAGCATTCCACCTTCTGATTCCATTTTTAAAATATCAAGTGCTTTGTTTATTGGAACTGCTTTTTTATAAGGTCTGTCTGCTGCTGATAAGGCATCAAATATATCTGCAACTGCCATCATCTTTGCTTGCAAAGGGATTTGATTATCTTTTAAGTTTCTTGGGTAACCTCTCCCATTTAATTTTTCATGGTGGGCATAAGCAATCTCTGGAATTTGTTTTAAATCTTTTGTCCAAGGGATCTGGATTAAAAAGTTATATGAATGGGTTACATGGGATTCAATTTGTAATCTTTCTTCTTCACTTAAAGAGCCCTTTCTTATAGATAAAATTTCAACTTCCTTTTCTTCCAAGATTGGTTCTAATTTATTATATGGTGATTCATATAAATAATTTTTCAAATTTTGCAAAAATTGGAAATCCCCTTCAGGTAAAACTGTTGGTTCATTTGATCTTAAAATTGTTTGGTAAATTTCATCTAATTCCTTTAATTTTTCTTCTAACTCTTTATCAATTTCTTGATGTTTGTTTTCATCTTTTTCTTGGAATTTTTTCATAAGATATTTTAGTTGTAAATTCTTTTTTTGATATTCAATTCTCCACCATATTCTTTCAATTTCAACAGGATATAGTTTTTTTGCCTTAACAAGCACTTCTTCCCTTACCCCAACTTTCCCAAAATCGTGGAGAAGAGCTGCATATTTTAGCTCCTTCATACTTGTTTCATCAAAATATATCTTTTTAAAAGGGCCTTCATTTATTTTATTTATACTTTCTGCCAAAGAAATTGTTAAGATTGAGACCCTTAAAGAGTGGCCTGATGTGGTTGGGTCTCTTTGTTCAATTGCTTTAACAGATGCTTTTACAAAACCATCAAAAAGATTTTCAATTTCCTTATATAATTGGTTGTTTTCAATTGAAACAGCTGCTAAACTTGAAAGGGCAAGCATTAGGTTTTCATCTTTTAAGCTAAAAGGAACTACATTTTTTTCAATTTCTTCTTTTGTCTTTAAAACAAAATTTTTATTTTTCTTTTTGTTTATCAGTTGCAAAACCCCAATTATCTCTTCCTTATGGTTCTTCATTGGAATTGCAAGGATTGATTTTGTTCTATATCCAATTTTTTCATCAATATTTTTATTAAATTTATAAGGAGAAGAAGGGTCTATTAAATAGGCATCCTTTATATTTATTGGTTCACCACTTAAAGCAACAAAACCAGCAATACTTTCCCTTGAAATTGGAAGAATTGTTTCCTCAAAACTTATCTCAATTGATTTGTTTTTTGCAACTTTAAAATGGAGTCCATCTTTGAAAACTAAATATAAACTCCCTCCATCAGCTGAGGTTAGTTCCATACATTTATCAAGTATGAGCGATAAGAGTCTATCATAATTTTTTTCTTCTGTTAAAGCAATTGCAACTTCAATTACTTCTCTTAATATATCTTCCCTCATCTTCCTGTTAACCTTTCATAAGCCTAATATATTTCTTTATTATATCTTTTTCCATTTCTCTGGTTGAGCGAAATTGGTCAATTGGAGGATTTTTCATATAATTTAAAGTTATTTTTTCAAGCCATTTTGAAAAAGGTGTTGGATTAAAATTGAAATCAATGGTTGCTTTCATTGTATCCAGTAAAATATGTTGAGAAGAATAAAGAGGAGAAAAATTCAAGCCAAGGGGGGTTTTAATTAAAAAAGAAGAAGGAATGTCTATAAGTTTTGGTATTTTTTCCATTATTTTTCCCATTTTTATTAGCAACTGCCTTAAGGATACTCCTTCTTTTTGAGAAAGGTTATAGACCTTTCCAAAAGCTTTTTTATTTTTTATAATTTTTAAAACAGAATTTGCTAAATCCTCTACATATAAAAACCCCCAAAGGTTTTGACCGCCATCTGGTAGTATAATTGAATGTTCTTCTGCTATTTGACAAAAATATGTACTAAGACGACCCGTATAATCCCTTTCACCTATTACAATAGGTAAGCGTAAAATCGTACAAGGGAAACCTGCTCTTGTATGCTTTGTTAAAAAATAAATATCTGCTTCTCTTTTTCCATAACCGTACCTGTGCTTTTCGCTTTCTTTATAAAATTTTGGAACTTCTAATAAGGCATCTTCTTCTACATAAGGTATGTGAATATCTGGATTTAAAAGGTAAACAGCAGCAGAAGAAATATGGATAAAGTGTTCTGTTGTATCTCTAAAGATATTATAAGCAAGATAGGCATCTTCTTCTGAAAAGCAAATTGTATCAATTACTACATCAAATTTTCTGTTTTTTAAAAGTTTTTCTACCTTTGAAGAATTATGCCAATCGCACAAAATTTCCTCTACATCATCAAAGGGTAATTTGTGTATTCCTCTGTGAAAGATTGTTAAATTATGTTTTTCTTCAATCAGCTTTTTTGAGATCTCAAAACCTATAAATTGTGTTCCCCCAATGATTAAAATATTCATTATTCACCACTCCTTAAAGTAACAAAATTTCCATAATAAATTGGATTTCCTGTTTTATGGTAAAAGCTTAAATCCAGTAAAAGATTTAAGTTTTCTTCATTTAATAAAGATCTACCAAAAGATAAAAGTGCCACATCTTTTCTTTGAAAATTGTCTTCTGTTACAGCTACTTTTATTTCCCTTTCCTTTGACTTAACAAAATATTCATTTTTTTGTGATTTTTTTATTTTTTTCAATACCTCTGGATTTACAGCAACCAAAGGAAGCCCTTCTACTTCATCTGGGAAAACTTGTTCCCTTTGAAAATCTCGATGTATTATTGGATAAAGATATAATGGGAATTCGCCAGGGGGATTGTTAATTTTAAATTCTGGGTGAGTAATCATTTGTATCTTTGAAGAAGGGGTTAAAAATTTTTTATCATAATAAGCAATTTTTGTTTCTTTTGGATTTAGTACCATCCTTGAAACGACCTTATCGAAACTTAAATTATCTTTTAAAATTGGTTTTAATACTTGATTGAATATACTTAATAAACTAAAATCAAAGCCTTTAATCTCTAAATATCTTGCCAGTTTTTGATAGTAAAAAAACTCTGACCTTGCTTCTCCTCTGGGAGCTATTACTTCTTGTGAAATACCAATCCCTTTATGCCAAGATGAATAAATTAAGTTTTTTTCTTCAAAGATTGAAGTTATTGGAAGAAAATAGTCTGCAACTTCGGAAGTGTCATCAAAAAAAGTTCCAAAATATATAACATAAGGTATTTCCCTTAAGATTTTAATTATTTCCATACCTGCTGGCAGAGAATTTACAGGATTTGATCTGTTAATAAAAGCAACTTGTATAGGTGGATCTAATTTATTTGATTTTTCAATAAATTCAAACCAATTTAGTTTCCTTTCATATTTTGCTTCTATATCAAAAACCTTTAAATTTAAACCTTTAGAAATGCTTTTATAATATATCCCTGCCCCACTTTCTCCTATCTGTCCTAATAAAATATGGAGCGCATTTATAAGGCGTATTGTGCTTATTGAATTTTCCCAGCATATTAAATCTTCACCAATAATTGAAGAAATTGGTTTTTGTGTTGCCAGTAAACGAGAAAGATTTTCCAATATGGATGCAGAAATTTCACAATGGTTTATAAGGTTTCCAACATTTATACTTTTTATAAAAGAAATAAATTCACTTGCATTGTCCGCATACTTTCCAAGAAAAGGCCTGTTATGCCATTCATTTTTAACTATAAAATAACAGAGAATAGCAGCAATTATTCCTTCTGTTCCTGGCTTTGGCTGGTAAAAAGCATCTGCAATCTTTACAACAGGGGAATAAATTGGACTTATAAGAATTATTTTTGAGCCCTTTTTATGGGCTTGATTTAAAAAGGGAATATAATGTTCACCCCTTATAAAAGGATTGCTGTTCCATAAAATAATTAATTTGCTGTTTAAAATTTCCCTTGGATCAGAAGAATCTTCATACCCAAAATCCTGTGAAAAAGCAATTTCACCCATATCAAGGATCTCATCTTCATAAATTGTAGTTACACCTCCTAAAAGTTTAAAAAAATATTTATTTAAATAGCCAGTAATTCCACTTCTTTCTTTTCCTTGTATATGCAAAATTGAAGAAGGTGGATATTGGGAAAGTGTCTTTTTTAAAATATTTGAAATTTCCAAAAGTGCTTCTTTATGATCTAATTGTATCCAGGTTTGGTATGTATCCCCTTCTCTTCTGTGAGGATGCAAAACCCTGTAAGGGCTATATATTCTTTGAATATATTTACTTATAAAAGGACAGGCAACACTCCTTGTATAAGGGTTATTAGGATTTCCATTCACAGTTGTTATTTTATTGCTTTCTACTTCTACTATAAGTTCACAATTATCGGGACAGTTTAAAGAGCATAAAGAATTTTTTAAAACTTTCATTTAAAGAAACCTTTTATATATTTAATTATATAATCCATTTCTTCTTTTTTTAAATTATGATGGGTTGGGAGGGAAAAAACCTTTGAGCAAAGTTCTTCTGCCTTTGGACAATTTGTATTTCCAAATTTTTCTATAAAGATCTTTTGTTTATTTAATGGTTTTGGGTAATATATGCCACAGCCAATACCTTTTCCTTTTAAATAATTTAAAAACTCATCTCTTTTGCCTTTTTTTAAGTATCCAGTAAGCAAACTTGGGCCTGGATTTGCTTTTTCTAAAAGTTTTTGAAATTCTATTTCTTCCACTTCTTTTAAATTTTCAAGTAAATAAAAATAATTTTTTCTTCTTTTCTTTAATTCATCTTTAAAATGTGAAATTTGCCCAATACCTATTGCTGCTTCTATATCAGTCATTCTATAATTAAAACCCAAAAAATGATGCTCATAAGGTGCTACCATTCCATGATCCCTTAAATAAGATACCTTTTCCTTTATTTTTTCATCATTTGTGCAGACCATTCCTCCTTCGCCAGTAAATAAATTTTTTGTGGGATAAAAGGAAAAAATAGAACAGTTTCCAAGGGATGCAAGATTATTGCCATTCCAAAGAGCACCATGGCTTTGAGCACAATCGTGTATAATTTTTAAATTATGTTCTTTTGCAAAAATTTCAATTTCGTCAATATTTTGGGGAACTCCAAATAAATGGGCAGGGATTATCCCTTTTGTTTTTTTTGTAATTTTCTTTTCTGCATCTTTTAGATCAATTCCAAAAGACTTTAGTTCTACATCACAAAAAATGGGCTTTAGTCCAGATAAAGCCACAGCAGAGGCAGTGGCAAAAAATGTAAAAGAAGGCACAAGGATTTCTTCTCCATCTTCAAATAAAGATAAGACAGATAAATGCAAAGCAGAAGTCCCAGAGCTTGTAGCAACAGAATATTTAACTTCAAAAACTTTTGAAAACTCTTCTTCAAATTTTAAAGTAAATTTTCCTTGTTTTAAACTTCCAGAAGATAAGACCTCTTGGACAAGCTTTTTGCTTTCTTCTTTTACTTCAATTGAATATAGTGGAATTTCCATATTTAATCCCCAATTTTTATATTCATTGTGCCTTTGAAAATCTTAAAGTACCCCTCTTTTTCACCATAAGGGTTTAAATAAATAATTTTTTTCCCAAAAGGGAAATGGTATCTTTTGATTAAATTTTCACCAGAAATTATAATATCTCCAAAATTGTTATACGCTTCAATCTTTTTATAATTTTTTGAAAGTACTCCATAAATCTTTATGTTTCTTCCTTCCACCACTATGTTTCTTTCTTGAATATCCTTAAAATTTACTTCTCCTTTTTTTAAATAAATTCCCAAGGGCATATTCTTTGGTAAATAAATATTTAAAACCATAAATTTTGAAAGTTTTTTTGCTTCCCTTCCTTCTTTATCCTTTGTATATTCTTCAAAAATTTTTAAAGAATTTTGATATTCTTCTGAGGTAATTTTTACATTTTTCAAATAATTCTTTGCCTTTTCTTTATTTCTATGATAAATCTTTATTTCACCATTTATATTTATATTATCTTCTTCGTAGATATTCACAACTGCCTCATCAAGATAAATCTTAACTAAATCGTATTTTTTTTCAAAATTAAGATTAAATTCACTTTTGGCTGGAAATTTAACAATTGGCTCAAAGATTGAAAAAATTAAAAAATAAATTAAAAGATTCATATCTTTATCTCCAGAGGTAAATTACAAAAGCTTAAAACTTTTCCCCATAAAAGAAGTGGAAATTCTTTTCTATAAAAAAGGATATAAAAAGCAAATAAAATAGAAATTGATAAAAGAAAAAGCCCATAAATTGGTTTTGAAAACTTTGGCATTACCCAAAAATTTTTTCCTTTTGGAATTAACGGTGATATAAGTAAAAATATTGTAGAAAACAAATAAACAGGGAAATGGATTTTAAATACAAAACCTTTCATAAAATAAATAAAAAAAAGATAAAAGAGTATTGGAAAATAAAAAACTGAAAAATTCAAAAAAAGTGGTGTTAAAAGGGATTCTTTAAAACTTTTTCCAAAAAGATAATTTAGGCGGTAAAAGAAGTAAAAGGAAAAGATAAGGAAAAAAACAGAAAGGATAATTAACAAAATATAAGGATTTATTTTTATAATATCTGGAATTGCCCTTGTCTCTTCTCCATAAAAAGCCAATATTGCTTGTAAAGATCCCCCAAAGAAAGCAATGTAAAATCCAAAAATTTCTTTTGCAATCATTTCAATCAAAGATTTACCTGTTGGAAAAAACAAATCAATTATTATTAATAAGAAAATAAAAATGTGTCCACCAAACCAATAAATAAGAGAACCCTTTGTCCCAGAAAAAATAGGAGAAGGGTAATTTAAAACAGCATTTGAGTGGTTATCTAAGGGCAAATAAATTCCAATAAATTGACAATTTGAAAGGGTTCCAAAGATTCCATGTCCCAAACTATGTAATAAAAAGCTTAGAGGAAGGAAGATAAAACTCAAAAAAAGACCTAAAAATAAGAAGGAAAAGAATAATTTAAAAGTTAAATTTTCTTCATATAAATCAACCATATTTAATAAATTATCATTGAATTTAAAAAAAATCAAATTTTTTTAAAATATTTATAAGGTTTCATAGTATAAATTTTTTAAAAAAATCTCAAAAAATTGCAAAATCAGGAAAACAAATAAAGGAGAAAAATCTATCCCCCCAGTTTTATAAGGTGAAATTATTCTTCTAAAAGGCCTCAAAGCAGGTTCTGTAATTGCAGTAAGTGCTCTCACAATTGGATTATAAGGATCTGGTGAAACCCAAGAAACAAGAGCCCTTATAACAATTATCCACTTATAAATTGAAATTATGTAAATTAAAATATAAAAAAGAGCTTTTAAAAAGGCAGAACCAATCATAACCTTTCTCCAAAGATTGCTCTTCCAATCCGAACCATATTTGAACCTTCTTCAATTGCTATTTCAAAATCTTCACTCATACCAATTGATAAAATATCAAATTGAGAAAAAATTGAAGATAACTTTTCATAAATTTTATACATTTCCTTAAAATAAGGCCTTACTTTTTCTGGATCTGGATTATATGGAGGAATTGCCATAATGCCTTTTAGCTTTAAATTTTCTGCCTTTGAAATTTCATCAATGGTTTGGGGCAATTCCTCTATTTTAACCCCATATTTTGTTGGCTCATTTCCAATGTTTATTTCAAGCAAAATTGGAAAAATTTTTTCTTCCAATTGTGCAATTTGCTGAAGGCGCCTGAGTAGACCAATTGAATCAACACTTTGAATTAAAGAAAAATTTTCAATTGCCTCTTTTGCTTTATTTTTTTGTAAGTGTCCAATAAAGTGCCATTCTAAGTTTAAATCTTTTAGTTTTTCAATCTTTGGCAATGCTTCCTGAATCCTGTTTTCTCCAAAAAGTTTCAAACCGGCATCTGCTGCTTCCATTATTTTTTCAGGCAAAACACCTTTTGTTGCACCTAAAATTTTAATAGTATCTTTCCTTCCAGATCTTTTTAATGCTTTTTCTATTCTTTCTTTTACCTTTTCAATATTTTCTTTAATTGACATAATTAAAAAATATTATACCATTTATCAATTTTTTATGCTATTATAAAATTATGAGGAAATTTTTTATCATTTTTTACATAATTTCAATTAACTTAATTAGTGAAAATTTATCTTGGAATTTTACAGAAGAGTTGCCTTTTTATGATCAATTCCTTGGTGCTTCCATTGATGGCTGTGGGTTTTATGTGGTAAAGAAAAATAATTTTTACTATGACACAGAAAAAAGAGCTTTTATTGAAAAGAAGCCATACCCTGATGTAGGTGTTAGATTTGACCCTTTAACTTTTTTTGCACTGCTGTATATAAAGATAAAATTTATTTTTCAGGTGGCTTAAGTGGATATTACTTTGTTCCTTTTGTTCTTTTAAATTCAATGTACGAGTATGACCAAAAAATGATGAATGGAAGAAAAAATCCCAAATGCCCCTGGATGTTGCGTTTCATACTTGTGTTACTGTTGGCAATTTTATTTATATTATAGGTGGATATAGAAGCAACTATGAAGATAAAAAAATATATAAATATGATGTATTAAAGGATAGTTATGAGGAAGAAATAGAATTTCCTTTTTCAGGTCTTTACCAATCGACAACTTATTGTAATTCTAATGGCAAGATATACATTTCTGGAGGATCTAATAATCCAGAGCTTTTTGTATCTTATGACCCAATTTCAACCCGAGTTGCTCAATTTTATTGATTAATAGTTTTTAATAATAAAGATTTTGGAAAAAAT
>JBBISU010000110.1:0-9616 GCA_037441225.1 Acidobacteriota bacterium | reverse complement strand
TCAATGTTGCAAGGCAAAAAACCTGTCCCTTTAAGTTTACTTTTTCATATAAATTTCTTAATATTTGAATTTGTTCTTTTGCTTTTTCAATATCTCCTTCAAGCATAAAAATTTGTGAAGTTGAAAAAAGAAATTTTGACCACATTGCCATTGAAAAAATATAAGGGGTTTTTATGAGAGATTTCCTTTAAATATTCCTCTGGATTTACCCATTGTAAATAAGGACATTTTTCCATCTATTTTTCTATTTCTTCATTTGCTTTGAAAAATTCTTCTAACTTATTTTTTTCTACATCAATTTTTATTTTTTTACCCTCTTGAAAAAGCTCCTTGAAGTATCCATCAAGGAGATAACTTAAATTTTTTTTATAAAAAGCATCCCATTGAGAAGAGGTTAATTTTTTTGTTTTTTCAATAAATCCTTCACATTCTTTTATAGATTCTTTTAAAGGAAAGATTTTTTGCAAATCAAAAGAATAGCCAAAAGATATAATGGTTTTATCTATTTTATTTAAAAATTTATTATAGTCATTAAAGTAATATAAAAATAATGCAATATTTAATATAAAAAGTGGAATCAACACATAGCCACTTCTTATGATTTTTAAAAAAATTAAAAGAAATGAAAAAAAAAGAATTATGAGTATAAGGATAATTAAAGATATCCATAACCAGGTTTTTGTTTTTGGGAATATTTCATTGAAAAAAATTAAAAGGATTGAAAAATTTATAAACCCTGCAAGGGTTGTGGCAAAGTATGTTTTTTTTGAGCTTTTTAATTTTTCATTTTTTTTCTGTATAAAAATAAAATTAAAATTGATATTAAAAATGAAATTAAAAGAATTAAATAAAGGGGAAAGGATTTAAGAAAACTTGAAAGGATTGAATATATAATGAAAAAAAACCTCTAAGGATTAAAATTATATCAACTATCCTTTTCACAAGAATATTTTAATAAATTCTTTAAAAAAATGCTAAAATAGATTTATGGCACTTACAAGAAGGGAACTTATCTGCATCTCGGGCTGTCTTTTTTTTGAAGGTATTTTATTTTCTCAGGACTGGACTGAGGCAATTATAACTGAAGAAGATAAAAATTTTCCACCTTTTGAAGCAAGATTTTATAAAAAATTAGACAATAAAAGGATTGAATGTAACCTTTGTCCTTTAAAGTGCAGGGTTGCAGATAAGGAAAGGGGTGCTTGTGGTGCAAGGGAAAACAGAGGAGGCATTTATTATACATTGGTACATTCAAGGGTATGTGCAGCCCATATTGATCCAATTGAAAAAAAACCCTTATTTCATTTCCTCCCAGGAACAGAAGCGTTTTCAATTGCAACCCCTGGCTGTAATATGTGGTGTAAATTTTGTCAAAACTGGGAAATTTCTCAATTTAGGCCAGAACAGGTCTCCTCTAAATATCTTTCCCCAAAAGATATTCAGGAGATTGCAAAAAGATATAATACCCCAACAATTGCTTTTACCTATACCGAACCAGTTATATTTACAGAATATATACTTGATATTTGTTCTTTGAAAGATAAGTATAAAACAAGGTGTGTTTCCATATCAAATGGTTTTATTGAAGAAGAACCATTAAAAGAATGGGTTAAAAATTTAGATGCTATAAAAATTGATTTAAAGGCATTTAATGACAGGTTTTATGAAGAAATAACAGGCGGGAATTTAAAGGCAGTCTTGAAAACAATTGAAATTATAAAGAAAAATAATGTATGGCTTGAAATTGTCGTTTTGCTTGTTCCAACTTTAAATGATTCAAAAGAAGAAATTAAAAACCTTTGCAACTGGGTTTATAAAAATTTAGGAAAAGATGTGCCAGTCCATTTTACAAGGTTTCATCCAACTTACAGGATTAAAAATTTACCTCCTACTCCAGTTTCAATAATTGAAGAAGCAAGAATAACTGGTTTGGGAGTTGGTTTAGAATATGTTTATACTGGGAATATACCGGGGAATAAAGGCGAAAAAACCTATTGTCCAAAATGCAAAAAAGTTATAATAGATAGGTTTGGTTTTCAAGTTTTGTCCAATGATATAGTTGATGGAAAGTGTAAGTTTTGTGGATATAAAATAAGTGGGGTCTGGAAATGATAACAAGGAGGGAATTTTTAAAAATTTCTTTTTTATTTCCTTTTATTTTAAATAAATTATAAGAAGGAACATTTTCGTTTGTCTGATGGCTCCAAATGTCAAGACAATGGATGGGAATAGTGCCTTTTTGTATCAAAAAGATTTATTGGTTTCAAGTGCCGATTTAAATACATTCCATCATCATATTGTTTCATCCTTAATTTTTAATACAATTTAAAAGCACATTTTAAAAAATAAAAAAGAGGAGGAAATATGGAAAAAGTATGTCCAGAGTGTAAAGGGACAGGGCTTTGCAGGCATTGCAGGGGTACGGGACAGATACCACACTCAGGTCCCTGTACACAATGTGAACACAAAGGAAATGGAAGGTGCCATAGATGCCATGGCACTGGAAAGATAAAATGATAAAATTTAAGGGCGGAGAAGTTTGCCCTCTAAAAAGGTTAAAAAGCATTAAGATTATTTAAACATTATTTTAAAAAATATCTTTCAAAAAATATCAATTTTGGTGGTTTCGTTGTTATATCATAAACAGTTATATATAATTTCCCACCTGAAATTTTTTTATTTAATATGGAAGTTGCAAATTCAATGTCTTTTCCTTCTTTTAAATCTTTTATAATATTTTGTTGTATTAGTTTATCATTTAAGAATATTCTTAGAACTGCATACTTTATTTCTTCTTTTATTTTATTTTTTATTTTTCCTTTTATAATGAAATAATCTGTCTTTTGCAAATTTATTGTATTTTCTTTTATCTGAACTTCTTTACCATCAGCAGTTTTACCTTCAATTTCAGGTATTGTAATATCTTCAATCTTTTCTTTTTTTAAAGAAACATAGTATCTTATTACTGGAATTGGATACTCAACTTCTGGCTGGATTATTTTTAAAGTTACATTATGCATACCAACTATATTTGTTGGAAGGGAAGGTATTTTTCCAGAATCAATTGTTGTATATTCAGCATAAGGAAGGACTTTTTGTACTTGTTTGAATAATACACCATCTGCTTCCCATTGTGCAATTAAGATACCACTTCCTTCATATTTGATGTTGGCATAAGCAACTAAATCTTCTGAATCTTTTACAACATTTTTATAAGGTTTTCCATTGTCAAATTTAAGTTCAATAAAGGAAATCTTAAAAGGTGCTCTTGGTCCTTTTTCTTCAGAAACATTTACATAAGTTCCAATGCTTGCAACAGATTTTCCACACCAATCAATTGCTGAAACCCTGTACCTGCCAGGTTCATCATACCTATGAACTGCTTGCCTTTGAAGACATTGTGGAGAAGAACCATCTCCAAAATCCCATAATATATCATTAGAAAAAAAACTTTCTGCTGTAAATACAATATCCCTATTAACCGTAGGATTTGTTGGGAAAAAACTAATTCTCCTCCTTTCTGTTACATTTATAGTTATACTTTCTGTTACATTTTGTTCTTTCAAGGTTCTATAATTTACAGATACTGTAAAATTTCCAGAAGTTAAATAACTTTTTAAAACTGTTGAATTTGAAGAAGCTGTGCTTCCATCTCCAAAATCCCAGAATACAGAAGGTGGATATACTCCATCAGGGTGAGTTAAGTTAAATGTTATTTCTTGTTCTACATTTGGCATTTGTGGATTATAGGTAATTGTTCCAAATGAAAGATTTGCAAAAATTAAAATTAGAAATATAATTTTTTTCATCTTTCCTCCTTAAAAAGAAAAACTTAACTGAGCATATACTTTATAATCTGTATTTTCATCAATTTCTGTTTTGTTCTTCATATAGCTTCCATTTATAGAAATAACAGATTGAAACTTTTTTACAAGATTTCCAAGGTCAAAGGAAAGGTTTGCTGTGGCATTTATTGTATCTGTTTTTTGATCCAAAGGGTCTTTATTTTTAATTAAACCAGTAGAAATGTTTAAAGATAAAATGGAAGGAATAAAATAAAAATTTCCATTTAAAAAAATGTTAAAGGTTTTATTTTCATCTTCTGTAAATTCATTTTTTGATACGCCATATCCAATTGATGGGTTTAAAGAAAAGTTATTTCCCTTTCTAAAGGAGCCTCCAATATTTATAGTAGAAGTTGAACTTTCACTTTCTGGGTTATACTCACTTGATAGGGAAGAATTTGCATAAGAAAATAAAAGAGTTGAACTTTGAGATAAATTTATAGAAAAACTTCCTGAAAATTCATTGGTTATGCTATCTTGTCCTAAAACTTCTTCATCTCCTAAGTATGTTTTTTGTTTATCTTTTCTTAAACTAAAATTTATTGAAAATTTATCAGTTGGATTAAGGAGTATATTTAAGTTTCCTGATTTATTTTTTGTTGTAAATTCATCAGGATCGTCTTCTGAATTGTCTTGTAAAGAAAAAAGATTTAATGCTAAACTAAATCTTGTGAAATTAAAATTTATGTTTGAATCATAACCTTTTCTGTTATTTAAAAAATATTGGTAACCAATGGAGTTGAAATCTTTTCCTATGTAGTTATAATTAAGTCCAAAGGCAAAAAATCCCGATGAAAAGGAAGTCCCTATTTTGTATGCTTTATCAGAAATAGCTCTAGAATCATCTTCTAAATTTTCATCATATTTTGATTTTGCATATTCAGATTTTATGCTAAAAGTATTTTTAAACAATTTCAACTCTTGAAGAAAAGATATAATACTTCCTTCCCTTGCTTGATATAATTCTGAAGAGTTTACATTTGTCCCTTCATTGGGGTTATCTTTTCCTTTTAAATAAATTGTTTTTAGGGATAATCTGCCATCAAATAAATTGTAGCCAATTGCGCTTCCATATATGCTAATTTTTGATTTTGGAATTCCAAAACCATCAAATCCTTTTGGTTGCTGGGAAGATATATCAAAAATATTTATATATGCTTTTTGATTTTGATAAAGGTAGTTTAAACCACGCCTGCCAGAAGCAGAAATGGAATATTCTGATTCTGAAATATTTAAGTCCCCTATATTAAAACTATTGTTATCTTTGGAAAATTTTAAATTCATATCAGATAAATCTATTTTCTTTTCTTCTGGTAAAGGATTGCTTGTCATATTAAAATTTGCATCCAATTCAGCAGAAAATCCACTTTTGCTTTTATATGAAGGATATATTCTTATATTTCCAGAACTTTCTGTTTTGTTTTCTTCACTTTCTTCTTTTTCATTAATTAAATGTTCTACATCACCATTTAAATCCAGAGGGAAAATAAATTTTTCTTCTTCTGAAGGCAGTGGAAAATCTTGAGGAATACTTGGCACAAGTTCTTCATTTTTTGCTTCTATTTTAATTATATTTTGTGGAGCACCTTCTGGAAAATATATTGGGTTTTCTTCTATAAGGACTTCAATGTAATACTCAAAGTAAGGGCTTGCATATAAAGATGTATCAATTTCAAAATTATAAGTTCCATTCATTTTTTGCATATCCCTTACTTGATATTCTTCAATACCAGAATATCTAAAATAAATCCTTGTGTATTTTGGAACTACCTTTACAGATACCTCTATGCTAAATTTTTCTCCATAGTTAAAAGAATTAGGGGCTTTGAGTTCAACCAAATTGTTTGAATAAAGGAATAAAGATTTGATAATTGCAAAAAAGAAAATTATTCCTTTCATATCATCTCCTTATAAATTCGCCTTCTTGGGCTTTGATGGTTATCATAATTTCACTTGAAAAAGTTTCATTTACATCACCTACAGGATATATCCAGACTGCACGAAGATATGCTGATCTTGTGTCCAGTAAAGAAGGAACTTCCCACCCTACACTTCCTGATATTGGGAGATTGGAAGCAATTTCATTCCAGGTATCAGATCCTGAAAGTCTGTAAAATAAGGAAACTTTACCTTTTGAAGGGAAACCTTCTGGCTTTATAGCAGTATAAGATATATTTATCCTTGATTTGCTTAAAATATTGTCTCCATGCTTTGGACTTATAAAGGAAATATAGGGATCTCTGATTTCCACAGGATAGGCTTTGCTTTCTCCAAATATATCAACACCTCCACTGCATTTATTTGTAAGTATTGCTCGGACACTTGCATTAACATAAGTTGTATTTGGGACATACCAGTGTGTCATACTTTGTGTAGAAGGTAAGCAATTTATTTCAACTTCTCCTCTGCCTATATTGTAAAATAATTTTATAAAAAGTGCTCCTACCTTTGATGAATTCCACTTTATATCAAAATGGCTATTTGGCTTTATCATTGCTCCACTTACTGGTGAAATCAGTTGCACTCCTCTTATTTTTATTTTTATCGTTTGTTCTGCCAAAATTAATCCACTTTCTTCTGGTTTTATAATAAACCACTGAAATTTCATTCTTCCATCTTCTGTGAAATCAAAAGGCACCTGCCATTTATACTCTTTTTCTTCAACCAATTCTGCTATTTTTTTCCAGCTCCCCCCACCATCAGTTGAATAAAGAATCCTTGTTGTTAAACCACTTTTTTTGCTCCATTTTAATGTTAGTTCTTCACCTGATATAAATATAGTATTATCCTTTGGCCATAAGACTACATTAGCTACATTTACGCCCACCTCTCCATCTCCTCCCAATCTTGGTCCACCTTCTGTAACAAGAAAATTCTGCGAAACAGTTTTTTCTTCCGCCCAATCATATTTAATTGTTGCTGCAATCGTATAACTTGTCTTTTCTGGAAGTGCAATTGAAACTCTCAAAGGATCACTAAAAGTCCCAAAAGTAGAAGGAACATTTGGATTGACTTTTAATCTCCCTGGTTTTATTGTAACAGTATGTGTGAAGACCTTGGCAGAATAATCATCAGATTTGTAAATATCAAATCTCAAATTTCCGCCGCAACCACTTTCATGGCAGTACTTTGTAACAGGGCTTCCATCCCTTGTCCTTCCCCTGATTTCAACTTTTAAATTCATCCCCTTATCAAGCCATTCCTCAAGATTCATTATTATGTTTTCTATAATTAGTGGATAATTTTTAACTGAAATATCTGGTTTTTCCGGACCTTCTACATCACCTATTTGTAACTGTACAATTGTAAAAGGACCTCCTAAATAATTTTTAATTAAAACACCAGAAGGATTGTATATATCTCCATTTATTTGGTATTGACCAATGGGAAGAAATTTTACTATATTTCCTCTTTCATCAAAGTATCTTCCTGCTCCCAAATTAAAAGACCAGATTTCCAGGTATTCATCATTATCTTGCTGGAAATAAATAGGTAAATTATCAAACCAAAAACCCTCTCGGGGATCAATAAGATAATATTTATCCCCAGTATCCCTTTTTGTAAAATAAAATATTCCTTTTAAATGTTTTCCTTTTACTTCTTCAGGAACCCTGAATTTTATAAGAACATATTTTTCATAACTTATATTTGAATTTTTTACTGGTTCAATAAAAACTGGAAGTGTTTCTGAAGGATAAACAGATACACTTTTTTTCTCTTCTTTTTTCTTTTCTTTTTTTACTTCTGGTTTTTCTTGCTTTTCAGCAAATACAGCAAGACACTTTCCTTCCCTTTTAATATGCTGAATTTTTATGTTGTTGCTTTTATTTCCATCCAGGACATTTTCAATTTCCACTTCCACATTTCCATCTTCTGTTAATTTAATTTCAGTGTTGTAATTTATATATCTTTTTGTGTTCAAATCATTTATTTGTGGAATATCTTTTAAGAATATTTCCTTTTGTTGGGATGAGAGTTTAATCCTTAATTTTCCTTGGGATATGGCATTTTCTGGAATTTGAGACCCCTTGTTTTTTAAATAAACAATTAAATCACAGGAATTTTTATTTACATAAACTTTTTCAACAGATACATCAAAGGGAATCCTTATGTTTTTTGATTTTGATACCTGAGAAAAAGAAAACTGAAAAAAACAAAAAATTAAAATTGAAAAGATAAATTTTGTTTTCATAAGATCTCCTTAAAGCAAGGGCAAAGGTGCAAGAAACCTAATATTTACCGTGTTTGTCTCTTTATTTTGAGGAAATACTACTTCTATATTTGAGCCAGATGAAGGTTTATAACATTGATATGAGATATTTACAGATATAAAATACCATCTGGCACCCCATTGAAGCCCCATTTCTTGAATCAAATCTTTCATTGTAAAATTGTAGGAACTTTGGTTATCAGAAAGATTTACTGTATACCCTGTCTGTGGCGTAATTATTCTCCCATCTTCATGTGTGGTGTAAAAATGAATCTTTTTATTTTTTAATACTGGAAAATCCGAAGGACAGGCACCTGAACTTGATATTTGAATTTCCATATTTCCTTCTCTGTCATCATCTTTAAGTCCTTCAATTAAAACTGGTCCCTTTGTTCCATTTACAGTCATTATTTGAGTTCCCCTTGAAGCCCAGTCCTGATAATAATAATATTCATTTACAAGGTTTACCCATAGTTTCATAACTTTTGAGTTTTGTGAATATGTTCCATTTTTTAGTTTCAACGTCCCTTTGACATTAAAAAAATGAGCATCTCTTACCTGTGAATCTGAAAAATTAACCATTTCCCAGACACCTACTCTATCATTGTCCCCATAAATACTTATGTTTCTTGTGTGCAAAACTGTATTATTTTTTCCAAGAAATTCAATTTTTATGCTATCAGCATCTTTTTCTTTTGAGCTACCTTCTATATACAAAAATTTTTGTGGAGATCTCAAGGCATCATATATATAAACACTTTTTGGTGGAGAAATATTATTTAGTTTGATCTGGAATTTTTTATCAAAAGGATTTCCTGAAATTAAATGTTCTTCATAGTCACCTTTTAAACCTATTTTTGTGTCCCTTTCTGGTTTACAAGATGAGATGTTTAAATTTTCAACTTTTGAATTGTTTGCTGGATTTGAATCATTTATGTTTTCCAGATAAACTTCAACACTTTCATTTTTCGTTATTTTTATACCTGTATTATAGTCAAAAATTTTTTTAGAATTTAATTCCTTATTTTTATCAATTTTAGCAAGATAAAGGGTTAAGGGTCTCTTAATAGAAGGTTTCTTAATTTTGATTTTTCCTTCCCTGAAAATATTATCAGGTATATTCCCACCTGAATTTTTCAAAACAATGTGAATTTTGCAGTCTAAATTTCCCAGATAAATGGATTCAACTGAAATGTCAAAGGCAAAAACATAAAATGTAAATATTGAAAAGATAATTAAACAAACAAAATTTTTCATATAAACCTCCTAAATATTTTTACCTTGGCATAAGAAGAATTTTTATTTTCCCATTTCCTTCTTTAAAATTTTCAAGGGCTTTTCCTAAAACAGTTCCCTGTGGAGAATTTTCTCCTTTCATTCCATAGCCATAATTTACAGAAGTTACAATCAAATCACCCTTTGAAATCTTTCCAAAACTTGAATCTACTTTAACATAAGCAATCCCAGTTGTCTTTACATATACCTCACCTTCTTTGCATTCTTTTTCCTTTGATGCCACTCCTAAAACATAAGGATCAAAAAATTCCTTACATTTTTCAAC
>JBBISU010000109.1:0-9757 GCA_037441225.1 Acidobacteriota bacterium | reverse complement strand
AAATCTTTATTATTAAAAACTATTAATCAATAAAATTGAGCAACTTGGGTTAAAGCCCCTACCAATATTTTTGCTCCTTTGAAACTATTTATTATAAATAAAGGAAATATTTTTCTGTTAATTCAATTTCAATTAAATTTTTTGAGTAATCCTTCGTAAATCATTTTAATTTCTTTTTTATTTTCTCCATAATATATGGACTTATTAATTTTTCTGTTAACAATTCTACTTTCAAACCAAGTTTTTCTGATAATTCTTGTTCTACACCAAATTATCAAAAAGACTTTTTTTCTCTTTAAATTCAACAATAATCTATGACACTTTTTAATGTTTCTTCATCTTATAGTTCACAAATTTATTTTATCAAAAATTTATAATTTTTTTTCTCTCCACTATACTTATTTAAAACTCTTTTTCAATAATTCACATAAAATTTCTTTTTAAGGTTTTAAACGGTTTAGCATCCTTGGATAAGGTATTGTTTCTCTTACATGTGGTAAATTGCAAATCCAGGCAACAGTTCTCTCTATGCCAAGCCCAAAACCAGAATGGGGAACTGTTCCATATTTTCTTATATCTAAATACCATTGGAGTGGTTCAACTGGCAAATTGTTTTCTTTAATTTTTTGAAGCAACAAATCGTGGTCATGTATCCTTTGGGAACCGCCAATTATTTCTCCATAACCCTCAGGTGCCAAAATATCTACACATTTTGCCTTTGAGGGATCCTTTTCATCTGGTTGCATATAAAATGCCTTTATATTTGCTGGATAATGGGTAACGCATAAGGGCTTATCTAAATTTTCTGTTAAAAGTGTTTCATCATAACCACCAAAATCATTTCCATAAACAAAAGTTGGGGCATTGTTTTCAACCATTTTTCTCTGATTTTCCTCTTTCAATAAAAATTTAGATGCGGAATCATAAGTCATTTTTATAAAGGGCTTTTTTGTTTTTTCTAACTTACTTGTATCCCTCTCAATTATCTTTAACTCTTCCTTTTTTCTTTCAAGGACTCTTTGAACAATATATTCAACAAATTCCTCTGCCAGTTCAATTATGTCATCCAGATCAGCAAAGGCAACCTCTGGTTCTACCATCCAGAATTCTGTCAGATGCCTCCTTGTCTTTGATTTTTCTGCCCTAAAAGTAGGACCAAAGCAATAAACCTTTTCGAAAGCAATACAAGCGGGCTCCAGATATAATTGCCCTGATTGAGTTAAATAAGCAAACTCATCAAAGTATTTTACTTCAAAAAGTGTTGAAGTTCCTTCACAGGAAGTTGGGGTTAAAATGGGGCTATCAATTAAAACAAATTCCCTTTCATAAAAAAAATCCCTTATTGCTTTTATAATTTCATTCCTTATTTTTAATATTGCAACCTGCCTTTTAGACCTAAGCCATAAATGCCTGTTATCCATTAAAAATTCTGTTCCATGTTCCTTTGGCTGGATTGGGAAATTAGGGCTTATCTGGATTACTTCAATATCCTTTAAATGGAGTTCAACTCCCCCTGGTGATCTTTTATCTTCCAAAACCTCTCCAAGAACATAAATTGAACTTTCCTGTGTTATTTCTTCCACTAGGTTCCAGATTTTTTCAGAAACATCATTTTTACTTACAATTGCCTGCAGATAGCCCGTCCCATCCCTTAAATTTAAAAACTGAATTTTACCAGAAGATCTGTGATGGGTGACCCAGCATCCAATTTTAACTTCTTTTCCAATATAATTTTTTAAATCCTTAATTAAAACAAGTCCTTTCATTTTTTGACCTCTCTGCCTAATTTTTCTTCAACTGACTTTATTTTACTATCAAGCCGTCCTGATTTTCCTTTTCTATAATCTGCCTTAATATAAATTGAAATTCTATTGCAATCTTGTGACATTACTTCAAAGCATTTTTTTACCACTGAAAATACCTCATCCCATTCACCTTCAATACAGGTTCCCATAGGTCCCATTTTATATGGAAAACCTGACTTATCAATTATGTCAATTGACCTTGCTACATATTTGCTCACCGATTCACCTTTATCTAAGGGTGTCATTGAAAATTCAAGGAGTATCATAAATTCCTCCGTTTTTTATTTTATCCATTATTTCTTTTGCTAAATTAGAAAATAAAATTTTTATATCCTCTACAGAAACCTCTCTTATCATCTCAACAAACCAATCTTCAATTTTTTCTGGAAATGCCTTTACTTTATTTAAAGCTACTGCAAGCCAATAAAGATCAAAACTGGGATCTTTTATTTTTGCAAGGTTTACCAATTGCCAAAAATCATTTTCTTTTAATATAAAATACAAATCAATTGCATCTCTATATTCAGTTCTGCTAAAAAAAGTCAATAATTTATCTGCAATTAAATCTTTGTAATCATTTACACCAATTCCAAGATTTGATTCTAAGGGTTTTTCAAATCTGAAAGGAGAATCATAAGCAATTTGGATTCTTGTTTCATCTTTTCCTTTCTTTACTTGAAAATCTGAGAATGTTTCAAATCTTCTTAAAATCTTTATATCAAAATTTTTTTGAAATTCTTTTTCCAATTTATAAGAAAAAGGTAAAACCAATTCCTTTTCATCTGTGAATATATCCAAATCAAAAGACCTTCTATGAGCAAAAAAGAAATCATAAAGAGCAGTATCATCAGTTAAATAAAATTTCTCACTTCCTTTTATATTTATAATTCCCTTATTTTGAAGCATTAAAATAGTTTTCCCATAAAGATTTTATTTCTTTTGGCAGGTCTAATTCAGGCAAAATATTTTTTACATAATCAAAATCAAGTTTACTTATATCTTCTGCAAGCCCATACATTAAAACATTTTTTACATAAAACTTTTTTTGAATGGGATTATCCAGATCAATTTCCCTATTTGTCGACCAGATTATGTAACTTTTTGGCTTAATTTTCATTATTTCCCACAAGTAGAACAAGAAGAAGAAGTACAACCTGAGCAGGAATCTTTTGAAGGTCCACTGGACTTGAATTCCCCACCGCTTGAAAAACCAAACCTTGAAGGCAGTTTCTCTAAATTTTCACTTTTGCATTTAATACAATATGCTTTTTCACTTATAGAAAAGGTTAAAAATTCAAATTTTTCTCCACAATCCTTGCACTTAAAATCATAAACAGGCATATTACTTCCTCATATTACAAACTTTTAAGGACAAATCTTTTAAATAATTTGAAAAGGTTACAAGTTCTTCTATATCAATTTCTTCATCTGGCTTGTGGTATGTTGCTTCATCCCCAGGCGCCCATCCAACTGCTTCAATTCCTTTTAATACCAAAAACTTTGCAAAGGTTATACCACCAGAACCTACAACTTTTGCCTCTGGGACAAATTCTTTAATTATCTTAACCATTGGTGCATTTTCAAAGACCTCAGAAGGAGGAAGATTTCCTTCAAAATCAATTGTATAACTTGCACCTTCTAAAATTGTTTCTTTTATAACTTCTTCAATTTCCATTTTCATTTTTTCAATATCCATACCTGGTAAATACCTTATGTCAATGGATACCTCACATGAGGCAGGAACTGCATTTGGTGCTTCCCCTCCTTTAATTAATCCCGGATTGAAGGTTGGTGGAGATAAAACAGGATGAGGGCTATAAGAAAAATTAAAATTTTGGAGTTTATTTAAAAAGTTAGCAGCACAATAAATTGCAGAGATGCCTTTTGAAGGTTCCATTGCATGGGCAGAAAGCCCTTTAAACTTTACTCTGCATAAAATCCTCCCCTTTTCTGCAATATTTATTGTCTTCATAGAACCAGCAATGTCTGGAATTAAAGCATCTGTGCAATTAATCAAATTTTGGTCTAAAACCCAATCAAAACCATAACCTGCTTCCACTTCTTCATCAGCAAAAGCACCAAAGATAAATTGTCCAGAGATTTGATCTTCCATTTCTTTTAAATTTAAAAGAGTTGCAAAGGAAGAAGCAAGGGGACCTTTGTTATCCAGAACACCTCTTCCATATAATTTCCCATCCTTTTCAAAGGGTTCAAAGGGATCGAAAGACCAGTCCTCCCTTACACCAGAGGGAACTGTATCTGTATGTAATACAACCAAAAATTTCTTAAAATCAGGTAAATTTTTACCAACAAAAGCAACTAAATTTGGCCTTTTTTCATCCCTTGCATATATTTTATAAGGGATCTTTGCTTTTTCTAACTCTTCTTTTAAAATATTCACAACTTTATATTCTTCCCCAGGTGATTCCATTCCATCAGGACCTTCACCTTTGAAATCAGAAGGATTATAATTAACTGTCTTTTGCCTAACAATTCTTTTTGTTAAATCAACAATATACTCCCTTAAATTTTTCATAAAAAAACTCCTTTTAAAATTATTTTTATTATAATATAATACCATAATGATCCTTTTTTTTCTTTATTTATTATTTGAAATAGAAGAGCCAATAATTGGAAATATAAAATATCCTGAAAGCAAATTAAAATTAGATATAGATAAAAGAGTAGTTGCCGTATTAAAAGTTAAAATGGAGGTAAATGAAGAAGGAAAGGTTGAAAAATTTGAATATATAAGCTCTGAAAATATAGAAAAAGATAAAATTGATTACTTTTTTAATTTTTTCAAAGAACAATTTTTAAACAAAAAAATAAAGCCAATGAAAAAAGATGGAAAGCCCATTCCTTGCACATTTATTTATAGTTTTAGTTGGATATTATATTATCCGCCACCTGAGGTGCATTATTATGGAAGGGATGGGAAAGAAAAAAAGTTTTTTTTAAAAACAATAAAAGGGAAAGAAGAAGAAATAGAGGTTTATGAAAAAAATTTAGAAGAAAAAGCAAAAAATTTAATAAAATCCTATGGTTTATCAATTTTTTCTGCTGATAGAATTACTTACTTTTATCCTCTTTTTTTTAAAGAGATAAAATATTTTCACATTGAAATTATGGACTTTATAGGACACTTTAAGAAAACATACAATAAATATTTAAAGGAAGAAATAAATTATGAACATAAAATTTTTCTCTTTCCAGATAAAAAGACCCTTTCAAAGTTCTTAAAGGAAGAAGATTTTCCCTTTTGGGCAGATGGGTTATACATTGGACCTTTAAAACTTATCTTTACCCTTCTTCCAGTTGAAAAAAAGTATTTAGATGTATTGCTCCATGAAGAAGCGCATTTTTTAATCAATAATTTATTATTTGAAAATAAAAATATGCCTTTATTTTTAAGGGAAGGCTTTGCTGAAAATTTATTATATTCATATAAAAAAGAAATTTATGGAAAAGAAGAAATGATAAGATGGGAGGAATATAAAAAAATTTTAAAAAAAGAAAAAAATAAAAAGGAAATTTTAGTTTATCTTTTTTTCTTTGATCCAGAAGGTGAAAAAAGTGAAAAAGAAACAAAGAGATTTTATGCTTTTTCCTGGGCTTTTTTAGAATTTATCTCAAAAGAAGAAAATTTTTCAAATTTTATAATTGAAATGAAGAAAGAGGGCTTCTCAAAGGAAATCTTTGAAAATAATTTTGGAAACTGGGAAAAAATTGAAAAAAAATTTAGAGAATTTATCAAAAATTATTAGATATTGGAAACTCGCTTTATGTTTATTCAATTTTAATTTTTGTTATTGGTTGAATTCGTAGGGGCGGGGCTTGTCCCCGCCTGCAAAAAATCAGGTTTCCACGAGGGTGTCTCCTACATTTTTTAATGAGATAATTTTTTCCAGGTAAAAATAAAAGATGAACCCTCCCCTTCTTTTGATTTTAGCCATATCTTTCCACCTTGGTTTTCCACAATTTTTTTTACAATTGTAAGCCCAATTCCTGTGCTTTCAAATTTATCTCTGGGTTTTAAAGTATTAAAAATTTCAAAAATTTTATTATGATATTCTTCCGGGATTCCTGGACCATCATCTTTTACAATAAACTTAATAAAATCCCCTAAATCTTCAAATAAAATTTCAATCTTTCCTTCACCTTTTTCGTGATGTTTTACTGCGTTTGATATTAAATTTGAAAAGACCTGCTCCAAGCGAATTTTTTCAGCATAAAAAGGTGGAAGCCCCTCTTGAATTGTAAAATCAAAGGTTTTTGGAGGGTCAATTAAATCAATTACTTCCCTGATCATTTTTTCAAATTCAATTTTTTCAATTGCTCCTTTTATCCTTCCAATCCTTGAATACTCTAATATGCCATTTATCAAATTTTCCATCCTTTTTACCCTTGATTTAAGGAGTTCCATATTCTTTTTAATTTCTTCATCTAATTTACCTTTCAAATCCTCTTCTATCCATTCAACAAGGTTTGAAATTGCTCTCAAAGGTGCTTTTAAATCATGGGATGTAACATAGGCAAATTGATCTAATTCCTTATTACTTCTTTCAAGTTCTTTTGAATACTGACTTAATTGCTCTTCATTTTCCTTTAATTTGTTTTCATATTCAACCCTTTCAGTAATGTCTCTTACAATCCCTAAGATCGATAGGCGGTCATCCCATACAATTTCAGATTCATTTGCTTCATAAAACCTTAAAACATTTGATTTTGAAATTCCTTTAAACAAGAATTTGCTTTCCACATCTTCCTTGTTTTTTTGCTTCCTTAATCTTTCTTTTATTTTTTCTTTATCTTCTTCTGCTATTATATTTAAAAAATTAAAACTTTTGCCTCTGATTTCCTTCAAAGAATAACCAAAAAATTGCTCAAACTTTGGATTTATAAATAATATTTTTTCATTATATAAAATATATAATGCATCATTTGATTGCTCAATTATATGATAAAACTTCTGCTCGCTAACTTTTAAAGCCCTTTCAAATTCATCTCTTTCTAATTGGTGTTTTTGAATTTCTGAAAGCAAATGATTTACCCCGCCACTTAAAATTCCAATTTCATCATTACTTTCTTTCTTAACTTTTAAAGAATAATTCCTGTTTTTTGCAACCTCTTCCAAACTTTTAGTTAAATTTATTATTGGTTTTGAGATAAAACCTTGTAGCCAAAAGGCAATTAAAATAATAGCAAAAATTAAAAATATCAAAAATAAAAACATAAAAATTAAATATGATTTTATTCTTTCTTTCATTTCAAGAGCAGAAAGTTTCAATAAAAGATAGCCAGCCACTTTCCCATTATAATTAATTGGGGTAAAATAAAATAAAGAATTTCCCTTAAAATAGTGGCCATTTTTTTGAACAAAATTTATATCAATTGTTTCTTCTTCTTTATAAAAGGTTGAAAATATTTCTTTATTTGAATCAAACAAAATTGCTACTTCTACATTTTTTATTGTGTTTAGAAGTTTTAATTTTTTTTCTGATTCATTATTTAATTTAAAGGTTAAATCATAAACGCTATAATCACCTATAATTTTTGAAATTAAATAAGCATTGCTAATTAGTTCGTTTTTAAATCTTTTTAAATCATTTATAATTACAAAACCAAAGGTAAAAAAAATTGAAAGAATTGTTATTAATAGAATAATTGAGATTATTTTAGTTCTCAAAGAAATAAATTTAGTATATTTCATCCAAATAAAATTATAGCACAATAATTAAATAATTCTTGCTCTCTTCTTAACTGAGAAATTTTCTTTTTTTACTGTAATTAAAAAACTTGGTTCTATCTTTAATTTTTTTAAATTTTCCAAAATTTTTTTTTCTTGTTTTTTTAATAAATTTTGATAATGAAAAGTCCTTTCATCTTCAACTATTTCAAGTAAATCAATTCTGGATATAAGTTCTTCAGTGGAAGAAAAAAAATTTAGCCATTTCAATATCTTTTCTCTTTCAATTCCCAATATGTTACTTATTTCTTTTTCTTCACAACCAATTATAGAAAAAAGGTCTGGGAGTTTCCAGGGTTCAACGCCAAACCTTTCTTGAATTTTTTTAAAATCATATAAATTGTTTTCCTTTTGATAAAAAATATTTGTCCTTGGACCAGCAATTTGAAATAAAAGAAAATCATTTGTCCAGATGTATACAAATTCTCCCCTTTGATTTAGATTATAAGCAATATTGGCGCAAACTTGCTTTGAGTTTAAATTTTCAAAAGAGAAATAAGCATAGCCCATTTTTTTTGCAAAATCAAAGATTTTTTTTTCTTCCTTATTCATATCTGAATTAAATATAATTGCAAGGTATTTAATATCTTTACTAATTTTTTTTAAGTTAAAATCAGGAAGGAGGGATGGGATGTCAAATAAATGAATACCTTCAAAAAAATTACTCATATCTTTAAAACTATTTTTCCAAATTGTTTACCTCCTTCTAATTTTTTATATGCTTCTTTTGCTTTTTCCAGTGGATAAATTGAATCAATTACTGGTTTTAATTTTTTTTCTTTAACTAAATTTACCATTTCCTTAAACTCAGAAATTGAAGACATAGTGCTACCTAATATATCTATTTGCTTCCAAAAAATTAATCTTACCTCTTCTTCTGGGTTTGGTCCGCTTGT
Organism: Acidobacteriota bacterium; assembly: GCA_037441225.1. Taxonomy (GTDB): domain Bacteria; phylum Acidobacteriota; class Thermoanaerobaculia; order UBA2201; family UBA2201; genus JBBFMJ01. Next base: position 1,307 of record JBBISU010000109.1, on the reverse strand, counting down.
TGCACCACAAGTCAAAACTTTCCCTCCCTTTTTAACTACTCTCAAAGATGTAAGCCAGGTTTCTTTTCCAACAGAATCCAAAACAAAATCAACACCTTCACCATTTGTTATCTCCATAACCTTTTTAAAAACATTTTCATTTTTATAATTTATAATAAAATCTGCCCCCAATTCCTTTCCTTTAAAAAGAGCTTCATCTTTTGAAGAAGTAATTATTGTAATGCATCCTGCAATCTTTGAAAAAATCAAAGAAGCAATTGAGACACCACTTGATGCGCCATGTATTAAAATAAAATCCCCTGCCTTTATCTTTCCTTTTTTAAAAAGCATTCTGTATGAAGTTAAAAAGGTTAAAGGGAAAGCAGCTCTTTCTTCCTCATTTAAATAGGGAGGCGCTTTTTCTAAATTATAAAAAGGTACAGAAATATATTCTGCAAAGGTTCCAGGGAAATGCTCACCTAATATTCCAAAATCCTTGCATAGTGAGTGTTCCCCTTTTAGGCAAAAATTGCATTTCATACAGGAGATTCCTGGATTTATTACAATCTCATCGCCTGCTTTAAAATTTTCAACTTCCTCCCCTACTTCTAAAATTGTCCCAGTTCCATCAGCACCACATATATGTGGAAATGTTAATGAAAGTCCCTTCCAGCCCTTTAAAACAAATAAATCCAGATGGTTTAAAGCGGATGCCTTTAACTTTACGAGAACCTCGTTCCTTTTCATTTTAGGTTCTTCAAGGTTTATAATCTTTAAATTATCTATATTCCCGTGTTCTTCAAAAACTAAAGCTTTCATAATAAAATGATACTACAAAAATTCTTATAAGTAAACCCAAAATAAGCAATTGAAGATTAGAGCATTAGGCAGTTGACCGTGTCCGTTATCCGTGTCCGTTTTCGGTTGTTCATTTTTTAGTCCATATTACACTTCTAAAATTGCTCAAAAAATATAGGAAATAAAAGGGAAAGGAGGTATTTATTATTTCCAGATATAAACACTAATTATTAAATTTCCACTTTATAATATCCTTTATATATGTTATAATTATAAAATAATCAATAAACACTATTATAAGAAGGTTAAAAATGCATATTAAAAGAAATAAAAGGGTATATAGAGATAAGGTATATAGGAGTGTTTTATTAAGACAATGTTATTATGAAAAAGGGAAGATAAAGCAAAGAACCATAGCAAATTTATCAAAGATGCCAGAGCATTTAATAAGGACAATAGAGTTAGCAATACAGAGGGCGCTTGTCAAGAATTTTGTGTCTAATCATAATTTATCTCCAAAGAATCTCAAA
>JBBISU010000108.1:0-9937 GCA_037441225.1 Acidobacteriota bacterium | reverse complement strand
TCCAATATGTTATGGAATTCTACAAAAACTTGCCTGCTTTCTTATTTTAAAGTAAAATAGTTTTATGGAAAAATTGCCTTATCTTTTAGATTTTAAAGAAGGGGAAAAATTTTTGGTCCTGGCTGCCCATCCTGATGATGAGGTATTTGGACTTGGTGGGACACTTTTCCACCTTTCAAGTTTAAATAAAAGCATAGATGTTTACATTTTTTCAAAAGGTGAAGAATGGGGAAAACCAGAGGTAAGAGTTCAGGAATCAATTGATGCTTCAAAGGTCTTAAATTATAAAGAACCAATCTTTTTTTCCTTTCCAGATGGAAAATTTATTGAAAAAAGAAAAGAAATTGAAGATAAATTAAAAGAAATAATTTCAAAGAAAAATTATGATGGGATTTTTTGCCCTTCCTTTGAAGAATTTCACCCGGATCACAAAACACTGGCTTTTTCTTTAATTAAATTTTTGCAATCTACAAGATTGGAAGATGAAATACAAGAAAAATTGTGGAATACAAAGATTTATTTTTATGAAATATTTGATGCACAAAAAATAAATTCATTATTTGATATAACAAATTTAATGGATAAAAAGATTGAAGGAATGGAAAAATTTAAAAGCCAACTGGAAATAAAGGATTTTATAAATCAAATAAAAGGGCTTAATTTATATAGAAGTTTTACTTTGAGTAAGGATTCAAAATATGCAGAAGGTTTTATAAGTTTAAGTTTTCAGGAAATCCAAAAAAGGCCAATAACTAATTTTATAAAGGATAAAGAATTCTATAGTTCTCCGATTCTTCCAATTTCTGTAATTGTCAGGACAAAGAATAGGATTCCTTTTTTAAAAGATGCTTTAAATTCTTTAAAAAATTCCTATCATCCTATTGAAAAGATACTTATTATAAACGATGGTGATATGGAAGTTCCAAAAGAATTATTAGAAGGAATTCCAGCAGAAGTTTTTAAAACAAATCCAATGGGGAGATCTAATGCTGCAAATTTTGGAGTAAAAAAAGCAAAAACAGAATTTGTTTCCTTTTTAGATGATGATGATTTGATATACCCACATCACTTTAATGTCCTTTCAAAGGCAATGGTTGAATCAAAAGGCAACCTTGTTTATTCTGATTCTTTGTCTTCGATTTATCAATACAATGAAATAGATGGAATTTATGAATTAAAAGATAAAGTAATTTCATATAGTATGGATTTTGACCCCGATATTTTACTTTATGATAATTATATTCCTTTAAATACAATCTTATTTAAAAAAGAACTCTTTGATTCCTTTGGTTTATTTAATGAAAATTTGAATGAATTTGAGGACTGGGAACTTTTGATAAGATTTTCAAGGAAAATTCCTTTTTATCATATAAAAGAGATAACCTGTGAATATAGAAATTTTTCCCAAAGCCATACTCTTGGAGCAGAACCACAAAAAAAAGCAGAATTCCACAAAAAAAGAATTGAAATTTTGAAATTGACAAAAGATTTTAGAAAATTTGAAGTAGAGGAAAGGGTTGTTAAGAATTTAAAAGATAAAAATATGGAACTTCAAAAAAATCTCCAAATTTTAAAAGGAGAACTCTGGTATTTGAAAGAAAAATTAAATGATCAAATTAAAGAAAAAGAAAAGCAAGATGTGGAATTAGAAATGTATTTAAGGGAAAATGAAAATTTGAAAGTTCAAAAGGAAAATTTGGAAAAGGAAAAAGATGAAATTTTGAAATTGATAAAAGATAAAGAAGAGGAAATCCTTGGTTTATCAAAAAAAATAGAAGATCTTTCAAAACATTTAGATTCAACATATAAGGAAATCCAGAGGTTGAATTCAATACAAGCACAGATTTTTTCTTCAAAAGTATGGAAAATACATAATTTTATTCAAAAAATTAAAGGATTCTTCAAATAAAAATGGAAGAAAGATTGTTTAAAAAATAATATGGCAATTATTGTTTCAAAGAAAGCTGGATTTTGTATGGGAGTAAGGAAAGCCCTTGAAGAGACCCTCTCCAAAAGATATGAGGGAAAAGAAAATCTTTGCACCTTGGGACCACTAATTCACAATCCACAGGTTTTAGAAATTTTAAAAAAGTTAGGGATTGAAAATAAAAAAATAGAGGAATTAAAAAAAGGAGATAATGTTATAATTAGAGCACATGGAGTGACTCCAGAGGTGTTGAATGAATTAAAAAAAATAGGTTGTGAAATTATAAATTGTACCTGTCCAAGGGTTGCAAAAATTCAGGGAAAAGCAAAAAAAGCAAAACTGGAAGGGAAAAAAGTGATTTTAGTGGGAGATAAGGAACATGCAGAAACAAAGGGAATTCTTGGCTATGGAGGGGAAGGGAGTATTTGCATTTCTTCACTGGAAGAAGCAAAAAATTTAAATTTTGAAGGAAAGGCAGTTTTGCTGGCACAAAGCACCTTTTCAGAAGAAAAATATAAAGAAATTGCAAGGGTCTTAAAAGAAAGAAATCCTGAATTAGAAATTATTGAAACAATATGTGATGCCACTTCCACAAGGCAGGAAGAAGCAAAGGAAATGGCAAAGAAGGTGGAAGCAATGGTTGTAGTTGGTGGTTCTTTTTCTGCAAATACAAAAAGATTAAAAGAGATAATTGAAGAAGAAGGAATACCTGCTTATCTTGTGGAAGATGAAACAAACCTTCCAGAAGAATTAAAAATATATAAAAAAATAGGTATCACAGCAGGAGCATCAACTCCAAACTGGCTTATAAACAGAGTTGTAGAAAAATTAATTGAAATAAGGGCAAGGGGTTTATGGAAAATTTTATGGAAAACCCTTGCTTTTCTTACCCGTTCAAATCTTTTAATATTCTTATCTTCTCTTTCTTTAATTTATATAATTTCAAAAGTCCTAAATTTATCAATATCAATTTTTTCATATCTTATTGCTCCAATGTTTTTGTTTAGTTTCCATACATTAAATTCTTTTTCTGAAAAAAGAGCCCAGGAGATAAATGAGCCAGCACAACAAATATTTATTGAAAAAAACAAAAGATGGCTAAAAATTTTAAGTGGAATATTTTTATTTTTAAGCATTCTTTTATCCTTTTATTTTTCAATTTATCTGGGGATTTTTACATTTTTTGCCTCTATTCTTGGATTTCTTTACCTTTTTCCATCACCTTTAACCCAACTCCCCTGCTCTAAAGATATCTTTACTTCTTCTGCCTGGGCAATTTTTTCTACTATTTTTTATTTTCTTTTATCTAAAAATTTTGATTTAAATTCTTTAGCTTTATACCTTTTCTTCTTTTTTTTAATATTCCTTTGCAGGGCAATTGTTTATGATTTAAAGGATTTGCAAGGGGACAGAATGGTTGGAAAAGAGACAATCCCCATTTATTTTGGCTTAAAAAATTCAATTCTCTTTTTTAAAATCTCTCTTTTCTTAAGCTTTTTGTTATTTATTACCATTTACATTACAAACCCTATAATAAAGTCATTTTTCCTTTTATTTTTTCCTTTATATTGTCTCTTTTATTTTTTGTTGTTTCAAAGGAAAGTTATACCCGGTGGAGTGAGATTTAGCTTATATGTGGATGGATTTTATCCAATTTTAGCAGTATTTTTTATATTTTTATGAAAACAGTTTTAGGGATTGATTTATTTGAAAAGAAACTTCCAAAAAAATTTTACAAAGGAAAAGCTGGAATTTTAACAAATCCTGCTGGTGTTTCCTCTGGTTTAAAATCATCAATTGATGTAATTTTAAATTCAAATTTAGTAGAAGTAAAATCAATCTTTGGTCCACAGCACGGCTTTACAGGGACACAGGATAATATGATTGAGTGGGAAACATTTATACATCCAGAACTTAAAATCCCAGTTTATAGTTTATATGGAAAAAAAAGAGAACCAAGAAAAGAATGGCTTCAAGATTTGGACTTGCTTATAATTGATTTACAAGATGTTGGTTCAAGGTATTATACATTTATCTGGACAATGGCATTATGCTTTAAAGTTTGTGAAAAATTAAATATTCCAGTTCTGGTTTTAGACAGGCCAAATCCAATATCCTGCAATAAAATAGAAGGTTTTTTACTTGATGAAAAATTTTCATCTTTTGTTGGGCTTCATCCATTGATTATAAGGCATAGTATGACAATTGCAGAAATTGCTTTATACTTTAAAGAAAATTTTTACAAAAATTTAAATTTAAATTTTATTTTAATGGAAAATTATAAGAGAAGTTTTTATTTTAAGGATACGAAGCTTAACTGGGTTATGCCTTCACCAAATATGCCAACAGAAGAAACTGCCCTTGTTTATCCAGGTATGTGCCTCTTAGAAGGGACAAACTTATCAGAAGGAAGAGGAACAACAAAACCCTTTGAGATCTTTGGAGCTCCATTTTATGATGAAAAAATTGAAAAAGAAATTAAAAATTTAAACTCTGATGTCGTTTATTTCAGACCATTATATTTTGAGCCAACTTTTAATAAATATAAAAGTGAAATCTGTCGTGGCTTTCAAATACATATTTTAAATAAGAAAAAATTTAATTCTTTTAAAACTGGCTTTTTAATCTTAAAAATTTCCTATAATTTATATCCAGAAAAATTTAAATGGAAGATGCCACCTTATGAATATGAATATAATAAACTACCAATTGATATAATTTCAGGGACTGATTATTTAAGAATAGCAATAGAAAAAAATATTCCTTTAAAAGAAGTAGAAGAAAGAATAGAAGAAGATTGTAAAAAGTTTAAAAAGAAAAGGAAGGATTATCTTTTATATAAATGAAAGCTTTTATACTATGTGCTGGTATGGGAAAAAGATTAAAACCAATAACTGAAGAAATTCCAAAACCACTAATTCCAATTTTAGGCAAACCATTAATTTTTTATACCCTCGAAAAACTAAAAGAAATAAGTATAAAAGAAATTGGAATAAATTTGCACTGGCTTCCAGAGAAAATAAAAAATTTTTTGCAAAATTTTAAGAATGATTTCAATTTTCATTTTTTTTATGAAAAGGAATTACTTGACACTGGTGGTGCTTTAAAAAATGCAAAAGATTTTTTAAAGGATGATGACTTTATAGTTATAAATGGAGATATAATCTTTGATTTTTCTTTAAAAGAATTATTAAAATTTCATAAAGAAAATGAAAACTCAAGAACAATTTTGATAACAGATAATAAAAAGACAAATAATTTAATTGTCTCAAAAGAAGGCAATCTCCTTTCAATATCAAAAAAATTTTCAAAAAATTATAAAACCTTTTGTGGAATTGCAATATATAAATCAGAAATTTTTAATTTGATGGAAAAGGAAATTTTTTCAATAAAAAAAATTTGGGAAAAAGCCATTGAAAAAAAATTAAAAATCAAAACATTTTTTATAGAACCAGATAAATGGAAGGAATGTGGAAATATAAATTCTTATATAAAAACATTGCTTTATTATTTAAAAAAAAAGGGAGAAAAAAATTTTATAAATGAAAATTTAAAAATAAAAAAATTAAAATTAGAAGGATTTAACATAATTGAAAAAAATGTAAAAATAAAGGAAAATTTGAAGTTAAGAAATTGTATTTTACTTTCAGGTGCAAAAATAGAAGAAAATGAAAAATATAAGTTGATTGGTAAAAATTTTAAAATAAAAATTTCAAGGAGTTTATTTCAAGACAAAACTTTATCAAAAGATAAATTTTTAACTAATTTTAAAAAGAAAAAATTTTTATTTTTGGAAAAAATTACAGTTGGTGGTTCTTTAAGAAATTTTTATTCCTCTGGAAAAAATTTTGTATTCCTTGAATCTTCAAAGGAGGATAAAGAATTTGAAAGGTTGATTAAATTAAATAATTTTTTCAGTTTCAATAACTTCCCTGTTCCAGAAGTTTACAAATATTCTTTAAAAGAAAAAAAAGCAATCTTTGAAAATTGTGGTGAGTATTCTTTATATGATTTATCAAAATTTTTGCCAGTTAAAAAAATGGAAGAATTTTATAAAAAAGTTATTGAAAAAGTTGCGCTTTTGCATAATTTAAAAATAAAAAATGATTTATATTTAAATTATGTTTTTGATAAAGAATATTTTTTATGGGAATGTAATTATTTTTTTGAAAATTTTTTGAAAAATTATTTAAAAATAAAGGAAGAATATAATTTTTTTAAAGAAGACTTTGAAAAACTTGCAGAGATTTCATCAAATTTTGAAAAAAGAATTTTGCACAGAGATCTTCAATCACAGAACATTTTAATAAAAAAAGGCAAAATTAAGTTTATTGATTATCAATCCTCCCGTTTAGGTCCTCCTTCTTATGATATTTCTTCTCTCTTATGGGATCCTTACTTTGAAATTTCAAAAGATTTAAGAAAGGTTTTAATAAATTATTATAAAGATAAAATGGGTAAAAATCTGCCAGAGGATTTTGATGAAAGCATAAAATATACAAGGTGTCAGAGGCACTTCCAAGCCCTTGGGGCTTTTTCTTTTTTAGGTTTAAAAAGGGGAAAAGAGCACTTTTTGAAATTTATAGAAAAAGGAAAAAAGCTTTTAGTTTATGATTTAGAAGAACTAAAAGATTTCAAATCCTTTGGATTTTTAATTAAAATTTTATAACCTATCATTTGGAAGTTTTCTTAAAATGTTATAAGCAAAATCTTTTATTTTATGTTTATTTTTTAAAATTCTCTTAAAAATTGATTTAAGTTTATATGTCTCTTTTCTTATCCATCTCCAGCCTTCGTAAAGTTTTTCAGGGCTCATATTTTTTGGTATAAAAACAACATTGTTATGGTCGTATTTTTCCCAATCATAAGTTGAAATCCTCCCTTCACTTTTAAATTTTTTAAAAATTTCTGTCCCTGGATAAGGAGTCAAAATATTGTAAGTGGCAGAAGGTAACCCTATTTTTAAAACAAATTCATAAGTCCTTTCAAAGACGCTTTCATCTTCTTCATCAAAGCCAAAGACAAAAGAACCCTCAACTAAAATCCCTTCATCTTGAAGGGTTTTTAAAGAATCCTCAAGAGATTTCAACCTTTCATTTTTTTTAAAATTTACCTGATTACAAAAAGGAGCAGATTCAATTCCAATAAAAAGTCCCAAGCAACCAGAATTTCTTAAAAGTTTTAAGGTTTCCTTATCTTCTGAAAATTTTAGTGTTCCCTGGGATACCCACTTTTTATTTCTCAAATTTAAAGAAAAAAGAAGTTTCTTTGCATAATTCAAATTGGCAAAAAAATCATCATCTAAAAAAACAACTAATTTCTTTTCAAAAGAATCTATTTCTTTTAAAACTATATCAATGGGCTTTTGTCTGAATTTTTTTCCAAAAAAATTTGTTACAGTACAAAAATTACAACTAAAAGGGCAACCCCTTGTTGTCTGGATAACTTGTTTTGTTAAGTATCTTTTACCATCTAAGATTTCTCTTTTAGGTAAAGGAATTTCAAGGATTGTTTCATTAGAGATTGGAGCTTTATAAAATTTTTTAAGTTCTCCTTTTTCAAAATCTTTAAGAAGTTCTCCAAAAACTGGTTCTGCTTCCCCTATTACAACGGAATCACAATATTTTATTGCTTCTTCTGGCAGAATAGAAGGGTGTATCCCGCCTAAAATAACCTTTGTCTTTTTCCCTTTAAAAAAAATTGCTAATTCATAAGCTCTTTTTGCTTGATGGGTCATAGAAGTTATACAAACTATGTCGTAGGAATTTTTAAAATCAAATTGCTTATGGACTTCATCCCAAAATTCAATTTCATAATTTTCTGGAAAAAGGGATGCCAATTGGAGAAGAGATAAAGGTGGTATCTGAAAAAACCTTTCCATTCCCATCTTTTGAGAAACAGGGTTTAGAAGCAATACTTTTGGCATAACTAAAAATTTTAACTTAAAAAATTAATTTATGCTAAAATTTTTTTATGAAAAAATTAGTCATCTTTGATTTAGATGGAACATTGATTGATTCCTATGCTGGAATTAAAGAAGCATTAAATTATGCTCAGAGAAAGCTTGGCAAAAGACCCTGGGGTATGAAAGAAGTTAAAAAAAGGGTTGGAAGAGGACTTGAAATATTGATAGAAGAAGCAATTGGGAAGAACTACATTGAAGAAGGTGTAAAACTTTTTAGAGAAAAATATTCAAAAATTTATAAAAAAGGAACAAAAATTCTTCCTTTTGTAAAAGAAACAATTGATTGTCTTTATAAAAAGAATATAAAATTAGCAATTGCTTCAAATAAGCCCTCTGATTTTACAAAAAAAATCCTTGAAAGCTTTGGAATTTCAAATAGTTTCTCTTTAATCTTAGGTCCCTTTGAAGTGGAAAAGTTAAAGCCAGATCCAGAGATGATCCTAAAAATATTAAATAAGTTAAATATAAAAAAAGAGGAGGCATTGTATATTGGTGATATGCTATTGGATGCAGAAACAGCAAGAAATTCTATGATTGATTGTATTTTGGTTGCAACTGGAAGTAATTCTTTTGAGGAACTCCAAAAAACAGGTTTTAAAGTTGCAAAAAATTTAAAAGATATAATAAATATAGGAGGTTTCTATGATTAATAAACCCTCTGAAAAAGAAGAAGAATATTTTAAAAGGTTAGAGTTTGAAAAATTAAGAAAAATCCAGGAAGAAAAAGAAAAGAAAATGAAGGAAGAGGAGAAAAAAAAGCTAAAGGAACTCCACTATATGAAATGCCCTAAATGTGGTATGGATTTGCAAGAAATTGAATATAAAAATGTTAAAATTGATAAATGCTTCTCTTGTGAAGGAATTTTTTTGGATAAAGGAGAATTGGAAGAAATTGTGAAAAGAGAAGGTGAGGGCTTGCTTAAAAAACTTTCAAAAATTTTTTCTTAAATGGAAAATGTAGGAATTTTATTTGGTGGTCCTTCCGTTGAACATGAAGTTTCTATAATTTCAGCAAAGGGTGTAATTGAAAATATTGATAAAGATTTATTTAATCCAATTCCTTTATATCAAGATAAATTAGGGAATTGGTATTCCGCTTCAAATTCTTTAAAATTATTAAAAGGGAAAGAAATTAATGGAAAACCTTTAAGTTTTGAAAGTTTAATTAAAAAATATAATCTAAAACTCACTTTTCCTCTAATCCATGGAACCTTTGGAGAAGATGGCAAATTACAGGGTTATTTGGAAGCTTTAAAAATAAGATATGTTGGATGTGATGTTAAGGCATCTGCTATTGGAATGGATAAAGAAATTTGTAAAAAAATCTGGCAAAGAGAAGAACTCCAAGTTGTCCCCTATTTTAAAATTTTATATGAAAATTACAAATTAGAAATTGAAAAATTTAAAGATAAAATTGAATTTCCTGTTTTTGTAAAGCCAGCAGATTCTGGTTCCTCAATTGGAATAACAAAGGTAAAAAAATTAGAAGAATTAGAAAATGCTCTTGAGAATGCTTTTAAAATTACAAGAAAAGTTTTAATTGAAAAGGCAATAAAAGGGAGGGAAATTGAGGTCTCTGTATTAGGTGGCTTTGATCCAGAGTATATATCCCCTCCAGGTGAAATTGTTCCTTCAAAGGAATTTTATGATTATGAAGATAAGTATAAGTTAAATAAAGCAGAGTTAAAGGTCCCTGCGCCTCTGCCAGAAAATTTAAACCATCAATTTAAAGAACTTGCAAAAAAAGCTTTTATGGCAATTGATGGATATGGAATGGCAAGAGTTGATTTCTTCCTTGAAGAAGATAAAAATATTTACATAAATGAAATTAACACAATCCCAGGTTTTACTCCAATTTCAATGTATCCAAAACTTCTATCCCTTTGTGGCTTATCTTACAAAGAAGTTATTACAATTTTATTAAATCTGGCAAAGGAAAGATAAAAATTTATCAATATATTGAAGTTGGGTGAAGTTAATTTATGATCATAATAAACTCAATTTCTTTTGAAATATAAAATAATATTTTAATTTTTTTCCATTTT
>JBBISU010000107.1:2033-10158 GCA_037441225.1 Acidobacteriota bacterium | reverse complement strand
AATAAAAAAATTAGATATAAATATTACTTAAAGCATGAAGAGTTAGGGATTAAATCAAAATATTCAGGGGTCGTACTCGTGCGACCCGTAAAATAATCAGGCTTAAATAAACTGAAACCCCTAATAAAAAATTATAAAAAGGTTTTGGTTACAAAAATTTTAAATTTTTTGAACCCTTTCTTCAAATTTTAAATTTACTCTTTTTTCTAATTCTTCCAAAACGGGCTTATAAATTTCTTCTTCCACTGGTATTTTTACTCCTGTCATTTTTATCTTTTCGTCTAAGATCAATTTGGCTGCAATTGCAGCAGGCAAAGAAACAGTCCTTGCCATTGCTGAATCTCCTTTTGGAATTCCATAGTCAATAAGTGTTGATGTGATCTTTTCTTTCTTATCTTTATATTCAATTATAAATTCATGGTGCATAACAATCATATCCAGTTCGCCTTCTTTTAAACTGATTTTTTCTAAAAGCAGTTCAAGTAAAAGATCCAACCTTGTGGTTTTTTGATTTTTAATTTTTTTCTTATCGAATAGTCCAATCCATTCAAATTTATCTAATATTTCGCTTTCCTTTGAAATATTTAATTTTTTTGCCAGTTTTTCTTTTGTTTGTTTTTTTGTCAAACCTTTCTCACCAATTAAAGAAGCTGTATAATCCAGATAAGTCATCCCTTCAAAATTTTCTTCTTCCATTTTAAACATATTAAGTGAAACCATTTTGTGTAAAAGATCGCACCAGCCTAAATTTCTTAACGTTCCCCTGAAAATTGTATGAGCATCCTTTAAGCCGTAAATTTCTTTGTATTGAACAGAGTCCCTGTTTGGATATGCTTCCAGATCCCCAAGCCCTGGGACATCAACAATGTGGTGGGTTGCAAAAAGGCGAGAATTTGGAACATCAATTAAGTTTCCATATTCCAAAAATTTTCCATTATTTCTTCCTGCCATTAAAACACCTCTTGGAGACCAGGAAAATTTATATCCAAGCGGATTGTCATTGTTTTCTGGATGGGGAAGACCACCACAATAGGATTTAAAGGATAAAACCTTTCCTCCTTCTTTCTTTGCCTTATTCATAATCTTCATTGCAGACATATGGTCAATTCCAGGATCTAAGCCAATTTCATTTAATATTAAAATCCCTTCTCTTTTTGCATCAGAATCTAATTCCTTCATTTGAGGACTCACATAAGAAGTAGTAATCATATTTTTCTTGTATTTTAAACAATTTCTTGCAATTGGAACATGGTAAGTATAAGGCACAAGGGAAATTATTAAATCCCTCATCTTTACTGCTTCTTCAAGCTCCTTTTCATTATCCACATTTAATTGAAAGGCAGTACCTTTTTTGTGCCCTTTTATTAAGTCCTCTGCTTTTTTTAAAGTCCTTGAGCCAATGTGTAGTTCTATACCTTCTTGTTCTAATAAATAATCAACTAATGGCTTTGTAACAAGTCCTGCACCTAAGAGTAATACTTTTTTCATATCAAACTCCTTTCTAAATATTTATATTCAGGGGTAAGTTCCCCTTTATGAACAATTACTGCTTTTTTTAAAGAATAAGACAAATTAAGTTCATCAAAACTTACATTCCAGTTGCAATTTGCAATTTCTGGAATAAAGGGAAGCAAAATTCTTGAAAAAAATGTAGAGGACTCCTTTGGGAGCTCACAAGGGAGATTGTCAACAGCCAGAACAATTGGACCTTTTCCTGCAAAGCCATCGTATGTTTTTTCGTCATCTACATTCCATACATAAATTGGATTTCCTGGTGTTGTAGTTTTAACATTTACTTCAATTGCACCTTCAACATCACAGGATATGTCAGCTAATACCCTTAAATTTGGTTTACCTGATTTCCATAAATTCTTAATATCTTCTTTTTTTACAAATTTTGGATACCTTTGATCCCAATAGATGCAATTAAAAAGAATTGTGAGATAAGGAAGATACTTATTAAATATTGATTTGTAATCTTGTGGATTATTATAATAATCTTGCAATTCAAACTTCTTTTTTGGATTTATTGGCTCTACCATATCTTCTTCTTTAAAAACAACTTTATAAATTTTATACCTTGAAAAACTATTTTCTTTAAGTTTTAAAAGTTCCTTTGGAGTGATTTCAATATAGGGAAGCTGGTTTAATAAGGATTGAACCCCTTGGGATACATGCCCATAGCCAGTAATTCCTACAACAATTGGGGATATATTTTCTGGTGTTTCTCCTTCTTCTATTTTTTCAGAAACAATTTCTAAGTCCTTTTCAAATTCTTTTAAATTTAAATAAGTGTGTGTAGGCCTAAACCTCGCAAAGGGATTTGGAATGTCCTCCCAGTCAAACCGCTGTCCCAGTGCCCACATTCCATCCATAAAACCCGCCTGCCCTGCTTGATAACCAAAAAAAACCAATCTTTTATTTTGTTTATCTACAATTCTTTCATAATCAATCAATGTGCAATTTTTTTCAAGAAGTTTCCTTAACATAGGCATATTATATTTTTGACCTTTTATAACATGGGCAAAAAAGATATATGTTTTTTCTGGAAGAATTATTTCAGCAGGGACTTCTTTTACTCCAAAAATAAAATCACATACAGATAAGTCATCAGAAATTTTTGCACCATAATGTTCATATTCTTTATGGGAAAAAGCCCTTATATTTGAGGGCTGGACAATGAATTCCAAGTCATTATCCCTGATTAAAATTCCTATGTGTTCAGGAATTATAGGTGTCCTTTTTTCCCAAACATTTTTATCTTCCTTTCTTATGCCAATAATTTTTTTCATAAGTTTAATATTATACCAGAAAAAAATTTTTTGTGATATTTTTCACAAATTTAAAAAAAAGATTTAAAAATAAATATTTTTATGATATTATTAAAAGAAAGATTTTATAGGGGGTATTATGGACTTTAAATTCACAGAAGAACAGGAAATTTTAAGGAAAACAATAAGAGATTTTGCTTTGAAAAAGATTAAGCCAATGAGGGAAAAGTGGGATGAAGAACAAAAATTTCATTGGGAAATAGTTGATGATTTAAAAGAACTTGGGCTTTTTGGGATTTTATTTGAAGAAAAATATGGTGGTTCAAATTTAGGTTATATAGAATATGTAATAATCTTGGAAGAGCTTGCCAAAGTTGACCCTTCTGTTTCTTTGACAATAGCAGCTCACAATTCACTTTGTTCAAATCATATTTATATGTTTGGAACTGAAGAACAAAAAGAAAAATATTTAAAGAGATTGGCAAGGGGAGAAACAATAGGTGCATGGGCATTAACAGAGCCGGGATCTGGTTCAGATGCAGCAGGTATGCTAACAATAGCAAAAAAAGTTGAAGGTGGATGGATCTTAAATGGTTCAAAGGCATTTATAACCCATGCAACAGTTGGAGAGATAGCCGTTGTTTTAGCAATAACAAATCCAGAGGATAAGAAGAGAGGGATTTCTGCTTTTATTGTAGATTTAAATTCAAGAGGTGTTATAAGGGGCAAAAAAGAAAACAAATTGGGAATGAGAGCATCAGACACGGGTCCTTTGACTTTTGAAGATTGCTTTGTTCCAGATCAAAATTTAATACCACCAGAAGGAAGGGGTTTCAAGCAAGCAATGGATATATTGGATGGGGGAAGAATCTCAATTGCTGCCCTTTCTTTAGGGCTTGCAGAAGGTGCCTTTGAAGAGGCATTAAATTATGCTAAAACAAGAAAACAATTTGGAAAACCAATAATTGAGTTTGAAGGAATACAGTTTTATTTTGCTCAAATGGCAACAAAAATTGAAGGAGCAAAACTTTTAACTTACAAAGCTGCTTCTTTAAAAGATGAAGGAAAAGAAGTTATAATGGAATCTTCTCAAGCAAAATATTATTCAGGTGAAGTAGCTGTTTATGTGTCTGAAAGGGCAGTTCAAATACTTGGTGGTTATGGATTTATAAAGGAATATCCTGTTGAAAAGTATTATAGGGATGTGAAACTATGTACAATTGGTGAAGGTACCTCAGAGATCCAAGAACTTATAATTGCAAGACAACTTATGAAATAAATTTTGTAAATTATTGGATAGCTTTAAAATATTTAGTAATTTGCCAAATATTGTTCATGTTCCCATGGATGAATTATTTCAATGTAGCTTTTCCATTCTTCTTCCTTTGCAATTATAAAATGTTGAAAGATATGCTCTCCCAATGTCTCTCTCATCAATTTTGATTTTTTAAATTTTTGAAGTGCTTCCCACAAGTTTGCTGGAAGTTGTCTTATCTTGTATTTTCTTTTTTTCCTTTCACTCATCTCAAAAATATTTTCATTTACAGGTGGACCAGGGTCTATCTTTTTTTCAATCCCATCCAAGCCAGAGGCAAGCATAACTGCAAAAGCAAGATAAGGATTGCAGGAAGGATCTGGAACTCTCACTTCGCACCTCGTTGACATACCCCTCCTTGCAGGAACTCTAACCAAAGGTGACCTGTTCTTTTCAGACCAGGCAACATTTACAGGCGCTTCATATCCAGGGACAAGGCGCTTGAAAGAATTTACCAAAGGATTTGTAATTGCCACAAAAGATGAAACATTTTCCAAAATCCCTCCAATATAGTTTAAAGCAATTTCACTTAATTGATATTTATTTTTTGGATCAAAAAATTTATTATTTCCTTCCATATCTAAAAGCGATTGATGGGTATGCATACCAGAGCCATTTACCCCATAAACAGGTTTTGGCATAAAGGAAGCATGTAAATTGTGGTTTAAAGCAACCCTTTTTATAATAAATTTTAAGGTTATAACTCTATCTGCTGAAGTTAAAGCATCAGCATATTTGAAATCAATCTCATGCTGACCCGGGGCAACTTCATGATGTGCTGCCTCTATTTCAAAGCCCATCCTTTCTGATGCTTCAACAATTTCTCTCCTTGCCCTTTCGCCTAAATCAACAGGTGTTAAATCAAAATAAGAGCCAACATCATGGGTTGTTGGAATTGGCTCACCCTTTTCATTTCTTTGAAACAAGAAAAATTCAACTTCTGGACCACAGACCATTTTAAGGCCCATTTTCTTTGCTTTTTCTTCCATTTTTTTTAAACATTGCCTTGGGCATCCCTCAAAGCATTTTCCATCAGGCATATAAATATCACAAATAAGACGCCCTACCTTTTTTCCATTATGCTCCCAGGGGAAAATAGCAAAAGAATTCAAGTCAGGAACTAAAAGCATATCTGATTCTTCAATCCTTGTAAAACCTTCAATAGATGAGCCGTCAAACAGAATATCCCCTTCCAATGCCTTTTCAAACTGGCTCCTTGGAATTTCTACATTTTTTACAATTCCAAGCATATCCGTAAACATCAAACGCATAAATTGAACATTTTCTTCCTTGCAAAATTTCAAAATATCTTCTTTTTTCAACATAATAAAACTCCTTTCTTTGCATTTTGAAACATTATACTATGTCAAAATGCAAAAGTCAAGTTTTTGATTTCTTTTAAAAAAAATGTTTTAATTTATGAATGCTCTGGTTTTTTTTATCTTTGTTTTGTGCTTTAATTACAACTTTTTTAGATATTTGGACAAAAAAAGTTTCAGAAAAACTTTCCCCTTTTATAATTGCTCAGGGTAAGGTCTTCATATCAGCAATTTTTATTTTTATTTATTTTTTAATTTTCAAAGAAAATTTTATTGATTTAAGAAACATTTTGCTTTTATCTTTAATAGTACCCCTTGAAATTTTAGCCCTCCTTCTTTATATAAAAGCAATTTCTTTCTGGAGACTATCCCTTACTATTCCACTTTTATCAATAACCCCCCTTCCTTTATTTTTGTTTTCAAAATTATTCTTAAAAGATAAAATAACTCATAGCGGGATAGTGGGAGTTCTTTTAATTGTTTTTGGAAGTTATATTTTAAATATCTCCCAGTACAGGGAAGGAGTATTTTCACCTTTTATTGCCTTGTTTAAAGAAAAGGGTTCAAGATTGATGTTCATAGTTGCTTTAATTTTTAGTTTTGATTCTGCCATTGGGAAAAAATGCATTGAAATTTCTACTGTTGATTCCTTTATTTTTAATTATTTTATCTTAATGTCCCTTGGTTATTTATTTTTTTCGATCTTTAAAAGGGAATTCTTTTCTATAAAAGATTTAAAGAATTTAATGCCTTTGGGGTTTTTTACATTTTTATTAAGCATTATTCAATTTACTGCTTACTCCCTTGCTCCCGTTGTATATGTAATAGCCCTTAAAAGATTGTCAATTTTGTTTTCTGTTTTATCAGGGAAATTCTTTTTTAAAGAAGAAAAGATTTTGGAAAAGCTTTTAGGAACTCTTATAATGCTCCTTGGTTCAATCATCCTTGCTTTATTTAAATAAACTGATTTTCCTTTAAGAATTAGAAAAAAATTTTTCCAAGGAAAAAAATTTTCCCTATCTTTGAAAAATCTTTTTCTATCTAAAAAATTTAAAAAAATATCATTTATCCGTAACTTATGAATTTTGATGGTTCTGGCATAAGGGATGCATTTTAATTTGGTGTGAAGGGGTGGCGGGAAATAAAAAATTTTAAGGAGGTCTTATGAAACACTTTTTTGCAGTAATTTTGGTTTTAGGTTTTTGTTTAGGGCTCTTGGCTGATGTGCCAAGCCAAAAAGGAACAGTAAACATAAATACTGCTTCCTTACAGGATTTAAAGCTTCTCCCAAGGATTGGTGATGTAGTGGCAAAGAGGATAGTTGAGTTTAGAGAAAAAAATGGAAAGTTTCAGAAGTTAGAAGATTTGATGCTTGTCAAGGGAATTGGAAAAAAGTTATTTGAGACCTTAAAACCCTACATTTCCATTTCCGGTGAGACAACCTTGAAAGAAAAGATAAAAATTTCAAGGAGGAAAAATTAAAGAGCGGGGCACCAAAAGCCCCGCTTTTTATTTGGAGGAAAATATGAAAAAAGGATATTCACTTATAGAAATGCTCGTTGTATTATTCATAGTTGGTTTATTTTTATCAATTTCTCTCCCTGCCTTTACAAATTATTTTTTAAAAAGATTTTCTTTGGAGAAAAGTTTAAGGGATACAGTAAATATATTAAGAGGTGCAAGGCAGGAAGCAATAACAAGAAATGTTTATGTAGGAATTAAATTTGATTTAAATGAAGATTTAAGCTTAAGGTATAGAATTTACAAAGATGGAAATGGGAATGGAATAAGAAAGAAGGACATTGAAAATAATATAGACAAACCTTTAACGGGTTATAGAAGAATAGAATTTTCAGAGCATATAAAGCCGGGAATATTATCAAAAAATTTAAGGGAACCAGAGACAAATAAAAAAATAAAAAATCCAGAGGATCCAATAAAATTTGGAGAAAGCAACATTTGTAGTTTTTCACCCTACGGCTCCTCTTCAGCAGGAAGTATTTATTTTACAGACAAAAAGAAAATTCAAGGAGTTGTGAGGGTTTATCCAACCTCTGGAAAGATTAGGATATTATATTATAGACAGGGAAATTGGGTAGAATAAGAATTAAAATTTAAGTAGAGAAAAAACTGAATGTCATAGGTCTTAAATTTTTGCCGCTTTAAGGGCAATTCTAAAATTGCCCATTTTTTATTAACCTTTGCTTTCTGTTAAAACCAGTTTAAAAAAAATTAAAAAGAAAAGAAACAAGATTATTTTTTATTCAAATCAATTCTTCAGGAAAAGGATTTAAATATTTTTGATTTAAAAGATAATTGTTTTCAAACCTTAAAGCAAAGTTTCTTAAAATTTCAATTATTAAATTTAATTCAATCTCATTATTTTTGTACTTTTCAACTAAATTTAAAAAATGTTTTCTTTCCTTTTCATTTATTTTTTCTTTGAAATATCCATAAATATGCAATATCACATTTACATTTGATTTCCTGTTTATTTTTCTTGAAAATGCTCCATAAAAATTTTCCTGATATTTAGAAACAATTTCTTTTAAATTTTTTTTATTATAACCTGCTAAAATTTGACCTAAATTATTTAAAGTTCTTTGATTGTATGCCATTAAAAGATACTTATGATTTTGATGAAATTTCAAAAGTTTTTTTATTTCTAAATTTTTTAATTCAAAAAAAGAAAAAATCCTTACAAGATAATGAAATTTTAT
>JBBISU010000107.1:0-1933 GCA_037441225.1 Acidobacteriota bacterium | reverse complement strand
CTAAATTTTTTAATTCAAAAAAAGAAAAAATCCTTACAAGATAATGAAATTTTATCTCTTCATTTTTTAACCTGCCTTCATCTTCAACTGGAAGGTAAGGAAATTTTTCCTCAATTTTTAAAGCAAAGATACCTTTACCTTTATATACATATCTTTTACCATCCCTTTCATAATAAACATTTGTTCCAGAGTACCCACAACTTGGTGAAGATTTTTTGAGGAAAAATCCATCTACATCCTTTAAAGAACTTAAAAATATCTCTGAAAAATTTAAAATTTTATCAGTTAAATCCAAATTTGTTTTCTCTTGTAAAAATCTAAAATCCTTTCCTTTTTTAAAGACAATTAAAGGATCCCTTGGAATCCCCAAACCAATGTCAACTTCAGGACAGACAGTTATATAATCTACATATTTTCCCAATTTTTCTGCAAATTCATCTTTTACAATTCCTCCATTATATCTTGTTGCTTCAAAATTTATGCACCTTGAAATTACAATTTTTGGCTTCATAAAATTTCTCCTTTATGGATTTTTGAAGGTGTTAAATTTTTAAGTTCAGAGACATATTTTTTTATGTAAAGACACTGAGGGTCAAATTTTTTGCTTTGAAGGAAAGGATTAAATTTCCTGTATAAAAATTTTGGATCTGCACCAATTCCAGAAACCCACTGCCAGTTTCCAATATTTGATGTCTTCTCATAATCTAAAAGTTTTTCTTCAAAATAATTTTCTCCAAATTTCCAGTTTATCTTCAAATTTTTAACAAGATAATCAGCAACAACCATCCTAACTCTGTTGTGAATAAAACCTTCGGATAAAAGCTGCCTCATCCCAGCATCCACAAGGGGAACTCCCGTTTTACCTTTTTTCCATTTTTCAAAATCTTTTTCCTCTCCATACCATTTTATTTTTAATTGCCTTAAACCCTTATTTTCTGCTTCAGGAAAATGAAAAAAAAGATAATTAAAAAACTCCCTCCAAATTAATTCTTCTATAAATTTTTTTCTTTTATCCTGCTTTAATGCCCATCTTAAAACTTCTCTTATAGAAATTGTTCCATACCTTAAATGGACACTTAAAAGGGAAGTGGAATTCAAATAAGGGAAATCTCTTTCCTTTTCATAATTTTCAATTATTCCTTCAAACCTTTTTAAAAGCTCCTCTGGTTTGGAAAGGGCACCTTCAAATTTAATTTCTTCTTTTTTTGAATCAAAACTTTCTAATTTTACTGGCAACTTATCAATTTTATTTTCTTTTAAAGAAATTATTTTTTCAAATTCAAAATTTATAAGTTTTAAACTTTTATCTGATTTATATTCAATTAAAGGATATTCATCTAAAAATTTAAATGCCTTTTCCTTAAAATGTGAAAAAACTTTATATGGCTTGGCTTCTTTTGATAAAATTTTTCTTGGCTCTATGAAAAAAGAATCATAAATTATATCTAAATCATACTTTTCTTTTAATTTTTTTTCTTCTCCTGCAAAATTGTTATCATAAGAAGTATAAATTTTTACAATTTCAAATTTTTCTTTTATATAATCAAATACACTTTCTAACTTTCCATAAAACAAAACTAAATCCAAATCCATATTTTTTAAATCTTCTTTTAGACTTAAAATTGTTTTAAAGATAAAATTTGCCCTTAAATTATTTTTTTCCCTTTGAAAAATAAAAACTGGCAAAACCTTATATTCTTTTTTTAAAAATAAAGGATTATCCCTGCACCTCAAATTATTCCTAAACCATAAAACTTCAACCTTTTCCTTTTCCATTTTAATATTTTAACATTTAGATGAAAAATGCATTTCAATATTTGATATATGAAAATAAAGGAGCAGTGTAGGGGTCGCACTTGTGCGACCCGTCAATTATAAATAAATTGTAGTCGCAGGTTCTTCAGAGGCTGTCTGGTAATTAAAATTTTTAAAA
>JBBISU010000106.1:0-10188 GCA_037441225.1 Acidobacteriota bacterium | reverse complement strand
AGGAGGTCAAAATGAAATTATTTTTAATTTTTTTAATTTTTTCAAGTTTTTTATTTTCCCAAAAGAATCCACAAGTTGTCTTAGAAACAACCTTAGGAAAGATTGTCCTTGAAGTTTTTCAAGACAAAGCACCAGAGACATCAAGAAATTTCTTAAAGTATGTTGATGAGAAGTTTTATGATGGAACTATTTTCCACAGGGTTATCCCAAATTTTGTAATTCAAGGTGGTGGCTTTGATAAAGAAATGAAGGAAAAGAATACCTATCCTCCAATTAAAAATGAAGCAGAAAATGGTCTTTCAAATTTGAGGGGAACTGTTGCAATGGCAAGGACAAATGATCCCCATAGTGCTACAAGTCAATTTTTTATTAATTTAGTAGATAACAAAAATTTGGACTTTAAAGATAAAAATAGTGGAAGGGGATGGGGTTATGCTGTCTTTGGAAAAGTAATAGAAGGTATGGATGTAGTAGATAAAATTGCAAAAGTTGAAACAACTACAAAGGGATATTATGAAAATGTTCCAAAGGAGCCAGTTATTATTATAAAAGCTTATAGAAAAAAATAGGGAATAAAATTATTTTAAAATTTGTTAAATAACAATATTATAATATAGGAATATTTTAAATGTATAGTGATGATTTTTTTTCAAAGATTGCTGAAACCTACAAAGCATTGGCGGATCCTACCCGCCTTAAGGTATTGTATAGCTTGAAGGGGGGACCAAAATCCGTTTCTGAACTTATGGAAATATTAAAAATAAAACAAGCAAATCTTTCAAAACATTTATCAATTTTAAGAAACTCTGGAATTTTAAAAGCAAAAAGGGAAAAAAATAATGTTTATTATTCTTTAACTGATAATAAGATTACTTCAATTTGTGATATGATTTGCAATTATATTAAAGATAAATTGAAAAAAGAAGAAAAAGTGTTAGGGATGAGATGAATATTTTTATTTTTGTTGGAATAATTTTATTGTGGTTATTGTTAAACTACATAATTTTTCCAAAACTAAATATACCAACTTGAGCCAGGCCTAATATAAAACCTGGTTCAGGTGGAAATAAAGAAAAGGAGGAAGAAAATGGAAAAAATAATTGCAATTTGTGAAAATTGTGGAGCAAAAAATTCTGTTGAAAAGGGAAAAGAAGAAAATGCCCTTTGCGGAAACTGCGGTAGTAAGTTAAATTTTTACAAGGAACCAATCCAAGGTACTGATGAAGGTTTTCAAAAAGAGGTATTGGAAAGCAAAAGGCCTGTTCTTGTAGATTTTTGGGCACCTTGGTGTATGCCCTGCAAGATGGTTGCTCCAATTTTGCATGAAATCCAAGAGGAATGTCAGGGAAGCTTAAAGGTTGTAAAAATAAATACAGATGAAAACCAAGAAGTTGCATCAAATTATGGTATTATGGGAATACCAACTTTAATACTATTTAATAATGGCCAGGAAGTTGATAGAGTAGTAGGGGCAGTTCCAAAGAAAAAGATTATGCAAATGCTGGAGAGTTGCAATGCCAATTTATGAATATAAATGTGAGGACTGTGAAAAAGAATTTGAAGTTTTCACATATTTAAAAGAAGAAGAACCAGTATGTCCTTCTTGTGGTTCAAAGGAAGTAAAAAAGAAGGTCTCTAATTTTCAAAGCACTGGTGGCTGTAAAATTACTCCTTCTGGCTTTTCCTGAGCAAGATAAAAAGGGAGCAGTTGCTTCTTTGAAAAACTTAAAGGAGGTTATTTATGAAAGATTATGATTTAAATGAGCCAGTTGAAATTTCATCAGATACTTATTGGGTTGGTCAATATGGAGAAGAACTCTTAGAAAGAAATATATATTTAAGGGTCTTTAAAGCAGGTCAAAAGAAAATAAATTTAATTATTGACCCAGGACCGCCTAAGGATCTTCAAAACTTAATTAAAAAGGTAAATAAAATTATTGGGGATATCAAGAATATAAATTTAATCTTTATAAACCATCAAGATCCAGATGTAGCATATAATAGTGCAACAATTCAAAAATTAAACAATAACTGCCTTGTTTTGGCATCTGAAGACACTTTCAGATTAATAAACTTTTATGGCCTTGATTCAAAAAAATTTAAAAGCATTGAAAGTTTTAAGAATCAAGAAGTTACATTGTCAACAGGTCATAAATTAAAATTTGTACCTTCCCCTCATTGCCACTTTAGAGGTGCTGTTATGCTTTATGATCCTGAAACAAGAATTTTATTTTCAGGTGATCTTTTTGGAGGGCTTTCTTTTAAAAATGAATTATTTGCAAAAGATGGTTTTTGGGAAGGGATAAAGGTTTTTCATCAAATTTATATGCCAACAAAAGATGCCTTAAAATATGCCCTTGAAAATATTAAAAAATTAAACCCACCACCTTTGTTCATTTGTCCTCAACATGGCTCAATTATTTCAGAAGATAAAGTAAAAGAAGCAATTGAAAATATGGAAAACTTGGAAGTAGGCCTTGATTTATATTTAAAAAGAGCAGAAAAAGAAAATTATATTTTTGCTTTAAATGAACTATTAAATTATGCTAAAAATTTAGTTGATAAAGATAATTTGGACAAAATTTTGAAATTTTTTTCTGATACATCTTTTACTTCCATTTTTTCTTTTAGTGGAAATGAGATAAAAGACATAAAAGTTGACTTCCCTTATTCCCTTGAATATTTTGTAAAAAATATAAGATTTCTGCTTCCAAAGGAAAAATTAGATGCCTTTGATGCTGAACTTGTTTCAATCCTTTTGAGGTATTCTTTGCCAGTTCCAAGTATTCAACATACAGAAATTGATGAGATTGAGTTATTTTAAAAGGAGAAAAAATGATTGAATTTACAGAAGATTTAATTATAGGTGTTGAAAAAATTGATAATCAGCATAGGGAGTTGATTAAAAGATTAAATGATTTTTTAGAAACTTTAAAAGAAGGGAAAGGGAAAGAAGAATTGATAAAGATTTTTTCCTTTTTAGAATACTACACAGTGTTTCATTTTGATGATGAAGAAGAATTACAAAAGGAAATAAATTATCCTTATTTTGAAAAACATAAAGAAATACATAAAAATTTTAAAGAAGAAATTTTAAAATTAAAAGAGGGATTAAATAAAGATACTACTCTGTCAACAACAATTTCTTTAAGCAAAAAATTGCTGGATTGGTATATAAATCATATAAAAAAGGAAGACAAGAAGATAAAAGGTTTCATAAATTCAAATTAAATAGAATTTTTTTATAATCAAGATAAGGTATAATTTAATACTTGACAATTTAATTTTTTTATTACAATATAAAGAGTAAAAATATTTATTATGGTTTCAGAAAAAAGGTTTGAAAAAAAAAGAAAAAAAAGGGATTTTCATAAAAAAAGGATTACAAAAAAACTTTATAGTGAAATTATTGCTTTTTTTATTTTTATCATAATTAGTCTGTTTATTACTTTTCTTTTTTTAAAATTATTCAACTAATTTAAAAAATTTTCTTATCTTTTTATCTCTTTCAATGAATTGTAAAAAGCATTCCAGAAAGGGTCAACTTCTGGATGCTCTAATCTTTTTTCTTTTTTTCCTTCTTTTAAAATTATACCCTTTTTTTCATTTAAAAATTCACCACAAATTGATGCTTTTATATTTTTTTTCTTTAAAGAATTTAAAACATCTTCTGCTGCCTTTTTTCTTACAGAAATCAAAAGTGTACCTTCTGAAATAGAAGAAAAAGGGTCAATTTTAAATAAATCACATATTTCCTGAACCCCTTCTTCCATTATAATTTTATCCTTTTCCAAAAGAAAGCCTAAATTTGAAGCCCTTGCAATCTCAAAAACACCGCCATAAATTCCACATTCTGTTGCATCATGCATTGCAGAAACCCCCTTATCCCTTACACCAACTTTTACTGCTTCTAAGGCATCTTCTACAACAGACATCTTATAAAATAGATTTTCCCCTTTTTTTGCTATATCATCTCCCAACTTTTCTTTTATATATTCAGGAAACATTGTAGCAAAAATTCCACAAGCTTCAATTGCTGGTCCTTTTGTTATAATTAAAAGATCCCCTTCTCTTATAAATTTTGGAGATACATATTTATCTATATCTCCTACTGCTAAAACAGTTGCACCTCCTACCATAGGCCAATTACAATTCTCATACCTTGCAGTGTGCCCACAAACTATTGCCATCCCCATTTTTTTACATTCTTCATCAATTGTTTCCCAGACAATCTGAAGTTCTTCTTTTTTCATTGAAAGAGGTAAATTCAAATCAATTGAAAGATAAGTTGGAGGAAGCCCTGAAGTTACAACATCTGATGCCAATATATGTATTGCAAACCAGGCAGACCTTTTAAAACCATACTCAGGAACAATGAAGACAGGGTCTGCTGTTAAAGCCACTGCCTTTCCTCCAATTTCAACAATTCCTACATCAACACCATGTTGGGGACCAACTAAAATACTTTTAGATTTATAACCTAACCTTGGAAAAATCAGTTCATCAAAAACTTCCCTTGAAATTTTCCCAATTTCTGGTAAATCTGCCATATTTTTCTCCTTTAAAAAAAATTAAATTATTATAACAAATTTTTTGTTAAAATATAAAGATGAGTAAAGATGAAAAAAGTATTTTGAAGATTTCATTAATTATAACTTTTGGTTTCTTTTTTATTGAACTTTTTGGTGGAATTTACTCAAAATCCCTTGCTTTATTATCCGATTCTTTCCATATGCTTTTAGATACCTTTGCATTAGCTTTAACTTATTTTTCATTAATAATTTCATTAAAATCTAAAAGTGATGAAAAAACCTATGGGTATAAAAGAGCAGAAATCCTTTCTGCTTTTTTTAACTCTCTAACTCTTTCCATTTTAAGCTTAATTATCATTTTTAAAGCAGTTTTAAGGCTTTATAAGCCAGTGGAGATTAAAAAAGAAGCCCTTCTTTCAATTGCTTTTCTTGGCATAATTGTAAATTTGATAAATCTCTTTCTTTTGCACAAATTTCAAAAAAAATCATTAAATATAAAATCTGCATATCTTCACATTTTATCTGATTCCCTTGGCTCTATAATTGTATTAATATCTGCCTGGCTATTATATCTTACAAATAAAATTTATTTTGATTCAATTGCTTCAATCATTATTTCCTTTTTAATTTTAATCACAAGTTCAAAGCTTTTTATAAAAACATTAAATATTTTAATGGAAGGGGTTCCTTCAAACTTTAATTTAAAGGAAGTAAAAGAGGATTTAAAAAACTTGCCTTTTGTCTTGGATATTCATGACCTCCATATATGGTCAATTACCCCAGCCTTTCCTTTAATTACAGCACATATTGTAATTGAAGAAGAAAAAAAGGGGCAGGAAATCTTGGAAAAGGCAAACAAAATTTTAAAAGAAAAATATAATATAAACCATTGTACTATTCAAATAGAGACGACATATCAAAAAAAATGCGAGCAGGCAAATGGAAATTGCTCTTGAAGTAAAAGATTTAAATATAACCTATAAAGAAAAACCTGTCATAATTGATATAAATTTTAAATTATTTAAAAATCAATGTTTTGCCTTATTAGGAGAATCTGGTTCAGGAAAAACATTGACTGCTTTAAGCTTATTTAATGCCCTTCCAAAGGATTTTAAAATTTCCTCAGGTGAAATATTCCCAAAAGAAAAAGAAAAGATGGCATATCTTTTCCAAGACCCTTTTAGTTCTTTAAATCCTGTCTTTAAAATTAAAAATCAAATGAAAAGTGTTCAAAGGGGGAAAAATTATTATAATTTAAATGAAATAATTGAAATTTTAAAATCCCTGGCTTTTCCTGAGCCAGAAAAAAAGATAAATTTATATCCTTTTGAGCTTTCAGGTGGGATGCAACAAAGGATTGCTTTGGGCTTATGCCTTTTAAAAAAACCAGAAATTTTAGTTGCTGATGAACCAACAACTGCCCTTGATTTAACTGTTCAAGCAAAAATACTGGCTCTTTTTGAAAAATTGAAAAAAGAAAAATTATCAATCTTGCTTATAACCCATGATATGGGAGTTGTTGCACAAATTGCCGATTGGGTTTCCGTTATGTATTTAGGATATATGCTGGAAATTTCACCTGTTTTGGAATTTTTTGAGGAGCCACTCCATCCTTATAGCAAAGTTTTAATTGAAGCAAGAGAATTTAAAGTAAAAAAATTAAAGGAAGAGGTAAAAATTTCATTTTTTAATAAGCCAAAGGGTTGCCCTTTTCATCCAAAATGTGAATATAAAATGGATATATGCGAAAAAGAATTCCCTCAAGTTTTTCAAAAAGAAAAAAGATTGGTCTTTTGCCATTTATATAAATAAAAAAAATAAGTGAATTGAAAAAACTGCTATTTCCAATTTGCCCATACCCCATACCCGTCAACCACTTAATCTCTACGCAACTTGTATCTATTGTGCTCCTATAAATTTTCTTTAAAAAATTTTAATATCTCTTCAAATAAATGAACTCTTGCTTTTTCATCTCTTATTGAATGGTTTCTTTCAGGATAAACCATTAAATCAAAAGAAATATTTTCTTTTATCAATTCATTTATAAATTTAACTGAATTTTGAAAATGAACATTGTCATCGCCAGTTCCATGGACTATATAAAGTTTTCCTTTTAAATTTTTTACAAAATTTATTGGTGAAGAATTAAAATAACCTTCCCTGTTTTCTTCAGGTAGCCCTAAATACCTTTCAGTATATATAGTATCATAAAAATTCCAATCTGTAACTGGTGCAACGGCAAAGCCAGTTTTGAAAATATCAGTATGGGTTAAAGCATATAAAACCATAAATCCTCCATAAGACCAGCCCCAAATCCCAATCCTTTCTTCATCAATAAATTTTAAATTTTTTAAATATTTAATCCCCTTTAATTGATCCTCTAACTCATTTCTTCCAAACTCTTTATAAATTGCTGACTCAAACCCCTTTCCCCTCCCATAAGAACCCCTGTTATCAATTGAAAAAACTAAAAATCCTTCTTGAACTAAAAAAGAATGGAAAAGGAAGTATGTGCCACCAAAGGCATCTGATACAACTTGTGCATGGGGACCACCATAAACATAAACAATTAAAGGATATTTTTTTAAAGGATTAAAATCTTTTGGCTTTAGAATAACTCCATAAAGGTCTTCAATTTTTAAAAATTCCACTTCTGGCAATTCAATTCTTTCAAATTCTTCCTTTTTGGAATTAAATATTTCAATTATTTCACCACTTTTCTTATTTAATAAATAATAATTATGGGGAGTTTTTACCTTAGAATAATTCACTAAAAAAAATTCTGAATTTTCAATTTTTTGAACCCTTAAAAAACCATCCTTTTTAAAGATTTTTTCTTCCACTCCATCTTTTAAAGAATATTTTATAAATTCTCTTTTCAATGGATCTGGACTAATTGAAACAAAATATAAAAAATTTTCATCAATATCTATGATTTTTTCAACAATAAAATTCCTTTTGATTTTTTTTATCAATTTTCCATCTATTGAATAAACAAAAGGCAAGGATAAATTTTCTAACTCAGAAAGCCATAAAAAATCTTTTTCATTTAAAAATAACGGTTCCTGAATTAAATTTATCCAAAATTTACTTTCTTCCTTAAAAATCTTCTTAATTTCTTTTTCTTTAATATCATAAAGATAAAAAATAATTTCTTTTTGCTCCCTTGGCATTATTGAAAAAATTAATTTCTTTGAATCTGGAGTGAAACCATAAAAAGAAATCAAATTTTCAGAATTTACAGAATAAATTATCTCTTTTTTATTTTTTTCAATGTCATAAAGCCATAAAGAAACAGAAGGATTTTTTGTGCCTGCTTTGGGATAAGATTGAAAATCAACTGAAGGATATTTTCCCTTAAAATTAATTAAAGGAAATTTCCCAACATTTTCCTCATTAAATTGCAAAAAAGAAATAAATTTATCATCCTTTGAAAATTTAAAACCTTCCCTTAAATCTAATTCTTCACCATAAACCCAATCAATAGTTCCATAAAAATTATTTTCTTTTCCATCATCTGATATTTTTATCTCTTTCTTTTGATTCAAATCATAAATATAAAGATTAAAATTTTTAGAATAAGCATAATAATTAAAATTTTCTGAAAAACTCCCTTCTGTTTCCTTTATAATTTCTTCAAAATCTTTAAAGTCCCTTGTTTTAACCCAACAGGAATCATTTAAAATATAGAAATTGTCTTTATAAATCTCAAAGGATAAGGGTTCAAAATTAAGGGGAATTTTTTCTTCCTTTTTTTCCTTTAAATTAAATTTTTCAAGGATTGTCTTTTCATCTTTTCTCAAGTAATAAATTGAATTTTCTTCTTTTTTATATTTAAAATTATATGGAAGGGGTTTTAGATATTCACCTTTAAAGATTTTTTCAATTTCTATTTTTTCAGAAAATATAAAAGAAGAAAAGAGCAAAAAAATAAATAACCTTTTCATTTTTCCTCCTTTATATATTTAAAAAGAATTTTGCTCCATATTTCCATATCATCATATAACTTTTCTACTTCCTCCTCTTTCATCCATTTCCCTTCCAACTCCCTTTTTTCTTTTACATAGAAATTATTTTTTTCCTCTGGAATTATCAAAAATACTAGCCCCAAATGAACCTGGCATACAGGTGTAAAATCTTCATTTAAAACACCTAAAAATTCCATTTTATAATTTGTATCAATTACCATTTCTTCTTCCAGTTCTCTTTTTAAATTTTTATAAAGATTTTCTTCCACATCTTGCGACATCTCCCTCATATGCCCACCTACCCCAATGCTTATTAAGTTATGTAGCCTTGTCTCCCCTCCCCCAGGCATTCTTTTATAAGTAAATATAAAATTTTCTTTTTTAAGCAAGAGATAAGGAATAATTTGTTTCAAATTTGCATCTTTTTCAACAAAATCCCTTCCTTTATAAAAGCCATATTTTTTTATTTTCTTTAAAATTCTATCCAGCGGAACCCTTATTATTCCTTCTGGAGACATAAAAGATAAAAGATTTTTTCTTTCAACAACTAAAATGTTTTCCATTTGACAAAACCTCCAAAAATAGTGCAAAATATTATAATATGATAACTGGCTATAACACAGATGTAGAATATAACAAAAAAACTTATCACGTGCAAACGGAAGATAAAGGTTTTGATAATCCTTATGTGGAATCATTGATATATGTAGGAGGAGCAATAATTTTTTCAAAAAGAACAAGTTATGCTGAAAAATTATCTGGCGGAATTACTGAGAAAGAAGTAAGAGCTTTGATGGAAAATCAACATAAAACAATAATTGCAGCAATAAAAAGGGGAAGGTTTGAAAATCTACTAACTGTCAAAGATAAAAAAGAAGCAAGCGCACCAATTCCACAAGAAGAAAAACCATCTAAGGCTACCTTAGATGAAATGATTCAAGATTATATGAAAAAGCAAAAAGAATCAGATGTCTTGGAACTGATAATGCTTAATGAAGTTGATTTTTATTCTGGGAATCATTACAATTTTGTAATAAAAGCAGAGTCATCTATTTCAAAGGCAAAAATTCCTGCTGCCAAAATTACAGTCAAATTAATAACAACCTTTAGCATTCCTGAAGAATTATTCAAAGGTGTTACAAATTCTGAAGGAAAATGCAATGTCTCTTTCACAATCCCAAATTTTAAGCATGGCAATGCAGCAATAATCATAATTGGAGAAAGCAAGGATTTTGGCAATGCAGAATACAAACAATTAGTAAAGAAAAAAGCATAAATATTTAATTCTTTCCCTTATTTAATTGGCCCAAAAAAGGAAATTGAAAGTAAAATATGAGGAGAAAAAACCCTTTTTTTTCTTTTGATAAAAAGTCCCAAAGAAATAGAAATATTTTTTGGGGGCTTTTGCTTGTCCAAGCTCGTATATTTTAGCCGTCGTTCAAGAATACCCCTTTAACCATAACTATCGTCCTTTGACTGTTTCCCTGTTCGTTTTTAAAAAATATTTAGGCAATTTGTAAATTGTTCCTTTTAATTTTCAAAATTTGTCGATTTATTTCTTTGGGCGGGGACAAGCCTAAGCCCCTACAATCTGATCTGATTCTTCCCGGGCTAAAGAACCTGCAACTACATTAAGAATATTTCGTTTATGTAGCCGCAACCTTTATGGTTGCGAATAATAATATATA
>JBBISU010000105.1:0-10190 GCA_037441225.1 Acidobacteriota bacterium | reverse complement strand
TCAAATTTTTACAAAAATTTGCACTTTTTTTATCTAAAAAACTTTAATTAGGCGAAGCAGTCCCAGAATAAATAAAATTGGCAGGAAAATATATTTTTAGGTTTATACTATTTTTATGTTTATTAAAAAGATTTTACAGAAGTATAAATATAAAAAAAGGTGGTATATATTACATCTATGTGAGAGTTTTAGGAAAAGTAAAATGTCAAGGTATGAAAAATATTCAGAATCAGAAAATAAAGCAAAAGAGATATATTATGCAATGAATTTAATGGATAGATGCTTCTGGCAAAAAAATCCGTGTTCCC
The DNA here is from genome assembly GCA_037441225.1 of Acidobacteriota bacterium. Classification (GTDB taxonomy): domain Bacteria; phylum Acidobacteriota; class Thermoanaerobaculia; order UBA2201; family UBA2201; genus JBBFMJ01. Next base: position 9,882 of record JBBISU010000105.1, on the reverse strand, counting down.
CGAAAAAGAGAAAAGGATATTAGAAAATGCAGATAACAGTTGATTTTTTGACTACAATTGTGTAATTTGGGTTAATCTCATTTTCAACTAAATATTTTGAGTTAAAATTGTTTAGGAAGGGATAAGAGGAGTTTTATTAGTTCTGCTTGCCTTGATATATTTGTTTTAGAATAAATATGTTTTAGATGGGTTCTTACTGTATGTAACGATATTTCTAATTCCTTTGCAATTTCTTTTAAATCCAAACTTTTAGATAAAAGAAGTGCAATTTTGTTTTCTTGAGGTGTAAATTGAAATGTTTGGGATAAAAAAGAAGGATCAGGAAAACCTAAAGCTAAAGTATCATAAATAATAATAATTATATTTTTTAAATTTCCATTAAAATCACACTTATCTGTAATTGGAAAAATTTGAAGAATTATATTGCCTTCTTTTCTTTTTTTTGGTATTTTAAGCAAAAGATTCTCTTTAATCAAGTCAGTAGAATAAAGCCTTTTTAAATATTTTTTAAATTGTAATGAAATAACTGGGTTTGTTATTTCAATCCCTTCTTTTGTAAGTTCTAACCCTTCCTTTTTTGACAAAATATCTGAAGCGCTTTTGTTCATCAATGTTATATTTAAGTTTTTATCCAAAACTATTATTCCTTTCCCTTCATTTTCTATTATTTTTTTTAATATTTCAATTTTATTTTCAATTATTTCTAATTTTGAACAAAAACAAAGGTTTATCTTTAAAAAAAGAGCTATTTTTTTAAAAAATTTCTTTTCCTTCTCATAAAAATTATTATTATTTTCAAATCTAAAAACAACAAAAAATATATTTTCACAAGAATTATTTAAAACTCCAAGAATTAAAAAATGCTTTATATTTTTCATTTTCATAAGATATTCTAATTCTTTTTCACAATTTAAATCTTTTCTTTTAAATAGATCATTTTCATCAACTATTTTTTCTTCTTCAATTTTTTTTAAGAAGTCAAAAAGGTAATGGTTTTCTTGGATTTTATTTTGCCAATTTTTTAAAAATTTTTCATCTATATTATAATTAAGGAAAAATTCAAATTTTGGAATGTTTTTTGATAATTTTAAAAAAGATAAAGCATCAACTCTTAAGCAAGAAGAAAAATTCTTTAAAAAAGTACTCCAATCTATAGAGCTTTCTAAAGGATTTTTTAGTATTTTGATAATTTCATTTTCCTTCATACAAATTAAATATGCAATTTTTATGCCAGAAAAATAGTAGTAAAATTTGAAGGATTTATATTTTTATTGTTCATAATTTGAACACAATTATTCAAATTAAAGGCATAAATTATAATATTTTTAACAGAGATAAATAAAAAATGTTTTATTCAATAAATGAACAAAATAGTAAAATTTATTTATATTTATTTTTTAAAAAAGCCAGAGGGTTTTTTTTCTTCTCCTGTTTTTGATATTTTTGCTTCTGCTAATAATTGATTTAAATCTTTAATCCTTTGTTGAAGAAGTTGGATTTTTTCTCCTGCATCTTTTTTAATTAGTTCAATTTCTTTTTTCAGTTTTTCATTTTCTACTCTTAATTCTTTTATAGCATTCATTTCATTTAAGTATAATTTTTCTTTTTCTTGGATTTGCATTTTCAAGTAAGAGATTTCTTCTTCCTTTTCCTGTAGCCTTAATTTGTACTTTTCTTCTTGTTCTTCATATTGCTTTTTTATACCCATTAATTCTTGGATTTCAGCAAAATCTGATGTTGAAACCATAAGGCCTCCTCTTGCTTTTTCTTCCACTTGTGGGAAGAGTTTTCTTAATTTTAAAGATAAATCGTCAGGGTCTGGTGAATGGCTGATAGCTGTTTCATAGGAAACAATCCCATTCACAATAAGGGCAATCAATGACTGATTTATTGTTTGCATTCTAAAATGTGCAACAGATGATTCAACTTCTTCTGTTATATCTTTTATATTTCCTTCTTCTATAAGTTTTGCTATTCTTGGTGTATTTTTCATAATTTCTACTGCTGCTGTAAGCCCGGTTCCATCTGCCTTTGGTATTAACCTAAGTGATATTATAGCTCTTAATACTTGAGCTAATTGACTCCTAATTTGTTTATGCTGATTTGAGGGAAATGCATCAATAATTCTATCAATGGTCTGCCCTGCATTATTTGTATGCAATGTAGAAAACACAAGATGCCCTGTTTCCGCTGCTGTTAAAACTGTTGCCATTGTATCTACATCCCTCATCTCTCCAACCATTATTACATCTGGATCCTGTCTCATACAATTTTTTAATGCTTCTTTAAAGGAAGGCGTATCGGTCCCAACTTCTCTTTGTGATATAGAAGCTAAACTATCTGTAAACAAAAATTCCAAAGGATCTTCAATTGTTACTATATGAACTCTATGCTTTTCTGAGATTTCTTTTATGATTGCAGCAAGGGTTGTAGATTTTCCCATACCTGTTGGTCCTGTAACCAAAACAAGTCCATCAGGCAAGTCGCAAAATTCATGTATTATTTTTGGCAAATTTAAATCCTCAATATTTTTAATATCATAAGGTATTTGCCTGAAAGAAAGAGATAAGGTTCCCCTTTGATAATAAGCGTTTCCTCTAAACCTTGCAACTTTTGGAACCCCATATCCAAAGTCAACTGATTGAAATTCTTCTAACTTTTTAAGTTGTTTTTCACTTAAAATTTGCTTTATTATCTCTGTTATTACTTCTGGCTTCAATGGTTCATAACCTTGAAGAGCTATAAGTTCTCCTTTTATTCTTACGAGAGGGGGCCTCATTGTTTTTATATGTAAATCTGAGGCACCCAATTCTTTTGTTTTTGCCAGAAGTTCATTTATAAGCATATTATTATTTTAACACATAATTTGTTTTAAAAAATTCATCTATTAAATTATAAAGATTATAAGACATTCCAGAATAAAGGGGATCAGAGAAAACAATTATACTTAAAATATTGTTTTGGGCATCATCATTTAATTTGATGAGGACTTTTCCTTTTTGAACTGCTTCTACAACACCTTCATTTTTAAAAGAAAAGACAAAGTCCTCACTTCTTGAAAGCCAATCTTTATAAAAATTTTTATCTTCTTCTGATGAAAAGACAATATTTAAGAAAGATAAAACTCCAAAAAATATACCTGATTTTGTAAATTGAATCTTTATTGGAAAAGAATTTTCAAAAAATGAATCTATTTCCTTTTGCATTTTTTCTTGAAAAGATAAATCTGAAATTGGCGATATGTTGAAAGCAATTTGATTTTTATAAACTTTCTTCTTAAAACTTGAAAGATTTAAAAGAGATATTGTTTGGTTATAAAGTTCATCCTGCCCTTCCCTCCCTTCTTCTGAGGTAGATAAAACAGAATTACAAAATACAATCTTTGGGTGCATCTTTGTAAAAATTTCAAAAAACCTTAAAAGCAAACAATTTAAAGGGTGTGGAATATTAAAATTTTTATCAATGAAAGAATCTTTATGGTTTATCCCATAAAAAACCAACTTTCCTTTTTCCTGTGGAGAGGCATAAATAATAAAGCCATCGAGTTCATACTTTTCCTTTCTTCTTTTTTTAAAATCAATTATCAAAGGGAAATCCAAAAGATATTCTTTTTTTTCTTCTAAAATAATTGATGCACCTTCAGAAGATTTGGTAAAAACTGTCTCTTTATCCTGGAAATAGAAAAAATCTACACCACTTAAAGGGTGATCCATTAAAAAATTTTTAAAGGTCTCACCTTCAAGAGTTGAGACATCTAAGAGAGCAACTTTTTTATGTTTCATCAAAGAGGTTGAATTCTTTCTTTCTTTTTAATAATTTCTTTGAAAAGAATAAATAAGGACCAGAAAAATAATAAGTCAATAAGAGTATAAGCAAACTTAAAGGTGGGTGGAAGGCAATAATTAAAAACAAAAGGACTATTGAAAGAAGAGTAAAAGTTGGTTTCATTGTTTTAATCTCTAATTCTTTAAAAGAAGGATATGGAAGAGTGGAAACCATAAGATAAGATAAAATCAAAGTGGAGATGGGAAAAACCAAAGAATCTTTAGGAAGCTTTAATATTAAAGCCAGAGCAAAAAAAGAAGCAGAAGCTGGGATTGGAAGTCCCAAAAAGTGAGATTTTGAAACATAAGGCATTAGGGTATTAAATCTGGCAAGGCGAATAATTCCACAGGTTAAATATAAAAATGTGAGCAAAATTCCTGCTCTACCTAATTCCTTTAAAGAGTAGTTATACAAAATAATTGCCGGAACAATCCCAAAGGATAAAGCATCTGCTAAAGAATCCAGTTCTTTTCCAAATTCCGTTGAGGTTTTTGTGAGGCGTGCAATCCTTCCATCGAGGGTGTCTAAAATAGCAGCCAATATAATCCACAATCCAGCAGCTTCCCACTTATAATTGAAACTTTTAATAAGAGCATAGAAACCGCAATAGATTGAACCAATTGTTAAAATGCTGGGAAAAATATATATACCCTTTTTAGATTTCTTTTTCTTTTGCAATAATTGTAATTCCTGCATAAACCTTTTCTCCTTTTCTAACTAATAATTTTACATCATTTGGAAGGAAAATTTCAACCCTTGAGCCAAATTTAATGAGTCCAATCCTTTCACCTTTTTGAACAAAATCCCCTTCTTTTTTAAAAAAAACAATCCTTCTTGCTAAAATTCCTGCTATCTGCCTTAATTTAATGGCAATTTTTTCATTTCTTATTAAAATATCATTAGATTCATTTAAAGTTGATGCCTTATCATTGTGGGCAGGAAATTTTTCACCTTTCTTATATTTTACATTTATTATTTTCCCAGAAATTGGAGCTCTGTTAATATGAACATTAAAGGGTGACATAAAAATAGCAATAAATATTTCATTATCCTTTTCAGTTAAGTCAATTATTTTACCATCGGCAGGGGAGACAATCCCTTCTTCTGGGATTTTTCTCTTTGGATCCCTGAAAAAGTATAAGAAAAATAAAGTTAAAAGAAGGAATAATAAACTTAAAATTAAACTTAAAAATAAAAAAATAATAAATAAAGCAAAAGATGTTCCATAAAATACTATTCCTTCTTTTCTAAAATAAAATCTCACATCAAAATTTTAACATAATTTTTAAAAAATGTTATAATAACCTTTAAAAAAATTTAAGGGGGTAATATGGAAAAATTAGCAATAATTGGTTTTGGAACTGTTGGGCAAGGTTTTTTGGAACTTTTAATCCAGAAAAAAGAATTTTTAATGAAAAAATATGGATTGGAATATAAGCTTGTTGCTGTTTGTGATTTTTTAAAAGGCTCTGCTTTAGACAATAAGGGTATTGAAATGGAAAAGGTTTTAAACTGGGTGAAGGAAGGAAAAAACTTGAATGATTTTAAAAGTAAAAAAAATGGCTTGGATGCTTTTAAAACAATAGAAGAAGCAGAGGCATCTATATTATTTGAAGCAACTTATACAGATATTAAGACAGCAGAGCCAGCCACAAGTCATATTAAAAAAGCCCTTGAAAAAGGAATGGATGTTTCAACAACTAATAAAGGACCAATTGCCTTATATTATAAAGCACTATCAGCACTTGCAAAAGAGAAAAATAAAATTTTGAAATTTGAAGGAACTGTTATGGCAGGGTCGCCTGTTTTTTCTCTCCTTGAAAATTCAATGGGCGGTTGTGAGATAAAAGAGATTAAAGGGATCCTAAATGGTACAACAAATTTCATTTTGACAAAAATGGAAGAAGGATTAAGTTATGAAGAAGCTTTAAAAATTGCCCAGGATTTAGGTTATGCAGAAGCAGTTCCAGATGCAGATGTACTGGGCTGGGATGCTCTGGCAAAGGTTTGTATATTGGCAAATGTTCTTTTTCGGGCATCAATTAAGCCAGAGCCAGAAAAATTGTTGTGCGAAGGTATAACAAAGATTAAAAAAGAGGAAATCCTGAAGGCAAAAGAAGAAGGAAAAAGGTATAAATTAATTGGAAAAATTTGGAAAGAAGGAAATGAAGTAAAGGTTAAGGTTTCTCCTGAACTTTTAGACCTAACAGATCCTTTATCTTCTGTTATGGGCTCAACAAATGCCATAACTTTTATAAATGAACCATTAAATTCAATTACAATAGTCGGACCAGGTGCAGGGAGGAAAGAAACGGGCTATGCAATGCTAAATGATTTTATATTAATTTCAAAAAGCAGAAAAAGATAGTTTTTAAATTAGTTTTTTCAACTCCTCTTTTGACTTTTCTTCTACAATTTGATGTAAGCTATTTCCCTTTGAATCCATTGTAACGACTAAGGGATAATTTTCTACTTCAAAATCCCATACCGCTTCTGGTGAGCCAAACTCTTTCAAATAGACACCATTTACTTTTTTTGTAAGTATTGCATAAATTTGTGCAGCACCACCTATTGCATGGAAATAAACAGCACCATATTCTTTCATTGCTTTTAAAGTATTTGGACCCATTCCACCTTTCCCAATCACACCTTTTATTTCAAATTTTTTAATTATTTCTCCTTGATATGGCTCTTCCCTGATTGAAGTTGTAGGACCTGCTGCTACAACTTCATAACTTCCATCCTTTTCAACTACAACTGGCCCACAATGATAAATTATCCCACCTTTAATCTGTGGAAGTTCTCCGCCTTCATAGAGATATTTATGGACTGCATCCCTTCCTGTAAAAATCTGACCATTGAGCAAAACCATATCACCAACATTTAAAGCTCTTACCTCTTCTTCCTTCAAAGGTGTTTTTAAAACTTTGACTTCACCTTTTCCTTCAAATTTTGTATCAAGTTTTCCCAGATCTTTAAACTCCACTTCCTTTTCATAAATCCATTCTTTTACCTTTCCTTTTTTGTTTAATAAGACGCCTCTTCTTCTATAAGCCCAGCACATATATGCAATTGAAACAAAAAATGAAGCAGGGAGGCGCATCAGGGAGCCAATCTTACATCCACCAATTGTAAACTTTCCAGAAAAACCCATAGGTCCTATATTTAATTTATTTGCTTCTTCAAAAATCCTTTTTTCAAGTTCTGCTAATTTTGGATCTGGGTTTACATCATCCATTTTTCTTAAAAGTTGTTTTTTTGCAAAAGAATAACCAGACGCTCTATCTCCACCAATACAGACACCAATAAAACCAGGAGCACAACCTTTTCCTTGTGCCTTGAAAATTCCATCCAGTATAACTGCTCTTATGCCTTCTAAATCCCTTCCAAATTTTTTCCCTTCAATTATTGTTGGAAGGGAATATTGAATTGAACAGTTTTCACACCCACCACCTTTTAATATAAGTTTTACTTCTACATCATCCTTTTCCCATTCTTCAAAATAAAATACAGGGCTCCCTGGACCTAAATTATTTCCCGGATTTTTCCCAGTTATAGAATCCACAGAATTTTGTCTCAAATAACCAATTTTTGTTGCTTCTTCCACTGCTTTCTCTGCATCTTCTTTAAATTTTTTTTCAGAAAAGCTCGCTGGTTTTTTTACATAAAAAGTAATAGTTCCAGTATCCTGACAGATTGGAAGAGACCTTTGTTTTGCTAAATTACTGTTTTTTTGAACCAGATCCATTGCAAAGGAAGCCATTGAATTTTTTTCTTCTAATTTTGAAAGATTTTTAACAACTTCTTCCACATCTGGTGGAAGGAAAGCCGATGTCTTTCTTATAAGTTCAAGTAAAATATCCTTCATATTTACCCCCTTTTTTTTACATATTTTAACCCTTTTAAATAAAAATTTCAAATAAAGTTATATATCTCCAAATATGAAATGGAAAAAGCATAATAGAGCAATAGAGGAGCAGTTCGTTGTCCGTGTCCGTTATCCGTTGTCCGAGTTTTATTTGAAATATTGTTGAAAGCGGTCTGAATAAATTTTATTGTATTTCCTGTATACTTAGGGCGACCACAAGGGTTGCCCCTACAAAAAAATTAGGAAAATTTTAGGCGCAGGACTTTAGCCAACGCTGAATTATGGGGTAAAAAACCATCGCAGCTGTGAAAGCTGCGACTACATTTGCAAAAAATTAAAAAAACAAACGGCGGGCTGGGAAAAGCCCAGCCCCTACTTTACATAATACAATTAAATATTTATAATGGACTTTTAACTAAAAAAAAATCGTATAATATATGGATATGAACAATGTTATAAAGTTTAGGGACAATAGGTTAATTATAGGAATAGAGATAAATGGGGATGGGATAATAGGAAGGGTATTAAGGAATGGAGAAGAATTGCACAAGATAGAGATAAAAGGTGGGGATTTTGATCAAGTAATGATAATGGCAAAGGATTATTTGGAGGCAATATGCAGGAAATTAAGATAGGGAAGTAGTTTTAGAAAAGAGAAACATTCCTTTAATTTAGAAATGCCTACCCCTTTACACTAAAACAATAGAAATGAAATATTTAATTAACTCACCAAAAAATACCTCTTTCTTTTTTTCTTTTGATTCAGAAGCATATTTAGACATTTTTTGAAATCAGAACTATCAAAATTAATTTTTTAAAATTTTCTGCATAAAAATTTTTTAGCATTTTTTAGAGAAAAAAGTTGTGTATAATATATTGATATGGAAAAATTTTTAAAGCTTTTAAAGGATGAAAAAATTAAAAAAATATGGTAAAATATTAATATAAGGAAAAAATAATGCGAATTAGAGTTGATTTCCTTGCAGAAAAAATTGAAGTCCTTTACAAACATAGATTTCTTATAAAAGAAACATTAAAAAATCCCTTTGAATTGAAAAATTTCTAAAATGATAAAAGATATTGAGTATTTTGAAAAATTTGAAACAGAATTTATTTCTAAACAAGAATTTTCATATGAAGATGCTTTAAGAATTATAGAGTCCTTATGGGAAGAAGGAATGATACTAAAAGTGCTACCACCAAAAGATCCAATTGAAGGAATAGAAACAGATATAAAAATTGCAAAAATCCTTAACTTATGTTCAAAGAACTTATAAGCAAATTGGGTGATTCTTTAAATAAAAAATCCATTCCTTATATGATAATTGGGGGACAAGCAGTTTTACTCTATGGAGAACCCCGCCTCACAAGGGATATAGACATAACCTTGGGGGTAAATACTGATAGAATTTTTGATATTTTAGAAATTTCCAACGCCCTTTCTTTAAAACCTATTCCTGAAGACATAAAAGATTTTGTAGAAAAGACAATGGTTCTTCCTGTCATTGAAGAAAATACAGGAATAAGGGTTGATTTTATATTTTCTTTTACACCTTATGAAATTAATGCAATAAAAAGGGCAAAACAAGTACCAATTGATAATGTTTTTGTATCATTTGCTTCCCCAGAAGATACAATTATACATAAAATTTTTGCCCAAAGACCAAGAGATATAGAAGATATAAAAGGCATACTCCTTAAGACCCCCGTTGATACTGACTATATAAAAAAATGGCTTGACGAATTTGATAAATCTTTTCCAAAGGGAAAATTTTTAAAAACCTTCAAAAAAATACTAAATGAAACTAAAAAAATACTGGAGAAAAATAAAATTATAGAAAGACCCTTCTTTTAGGATTGGATGGGATATTGTGAAGAAAAATTTAAAATAATCATTTGTAATTGGTATTTTTAGCATTTTTAAACAAAAAAAATCAAAATTTGCAAAAAAAGAGGTATAATATATATATGTGGAAAATTTAATTTTCGCTTTTAAAAATCAAAAACCGCATTTTAAAATAATCTATTATGAAAATGATAAAATATTGTGTATAATAATAGTATGAACAAAATAAAAAAAATAGACCATTTAATAAAAAGTCCAAAATTGTATGAGGAGGCAGCATTATGCTTTCAGCAATAAGAGAAATAGGGAGATGGCAGAGAAATGAATATAAGAAAGATGAGTT
>JBBISU010000104.1:0-10245 GCA_037441225.1 Acidobacteriota bacterium | reverse complement strand
TTAAATCCTTTTATTTTTTTAATTTTTTAGTCCTATATGAATGTGAAAAAAATCACTTGACAAATCATTTTTTTTAGGTAAAATTTTAAGAGATGAAAAATTTAGTTTATCCAAACCTATCCTCTATAGTTAAAAAGTATGGTAAATTTGATGGGCGTCTTTGCTACAACTGTGGTAGTTGCACAATCTCCTGCCCAATGGCAGATGATACTGCCTCTTTTCCAAGAAAACCAATTCAATTGGTGCACATTGGAGAAAAAGATAAATTAATATCAATGGTTGAACCTTGGATTTGTCATTGGTGTGGTGATTGTTCTACTACCTGCCCTCAAAAAGCAGAGCCAGGCGAATCAATGAACACCATTAGGAAATACCTTTCATCTGTTTATGATTGGACTGGAATTTCTTCCCTCTTTAATAAATATTGGTTTTTCAAAATTGGCTTTTATTTGGTTTCATTAGCTCTGATTTTTGCTTTAATTGCTGGTTATCATTTGACTTATGTTAAAAAGGCAATGGGTGAATTTTCAATGAAGGATTTGTTTTCTAAGTCATATGTTGAATCAGTAGGATTGGAGCATGTTTTTGGGGGAGACACGGGACCTAAAAATATTATGGTATGGTTTACTGTTTTATTTTTCCTAATACCAATATTTATTTTAATTACAAATGGAATTAGAATGTGGTATTTTATAATGAAAAGAGGAAATAATTTAAAAATACCATTTTCTTTATATTTTTCAGAACTTAAAAATTTCTTCCTCCTTGGAGTAACTCAGAAAAAATTTAAAGAATGCAAAGAAAAAAAGATGTGGACAAGACACATTACACTTTTTGCTGGATTTTTTTTGATTTCTTTTATTATATTTTTCTTCTTAAAATTCTTCCAGACAGATAAAATTTACCCAGTTTTTCATCCTCAGAGATGGCTTGGATACATTGTGACAATTTTGATGCTTTATGGAAGTGGGGCAATGATTTTAGGAAGGATTTCAAAAAAGGAAGAAATCCATAAAAAAAGTGATTTTTCTGATTGGTCCTTACCAATTTTATGTTTTTTGGTTGCTATAAGTGGAATACTTATTCATATTTTCAGATATGCAAAACTTCCAGTTCTTTCACATTATATGTTTTTTGCCCACATTTTAGTACTTGCTCCTTTGATGCTTATAGAACTCCCCTTTGGAAAACTGGCACATCTTTTATACCATCCCCTTGGGTTATACTTCAAGGGAATAAAAGAAAGGGCAGAAAAAGAAAGAGAAGAAAAGGAGGAAAAAGTAGCATAAGATGAATGAAAAGCAATTTTTTAATGCAATTACAAATTCTAAGGAAGATATTCTTAGTAAATTTTTGCACATTTTGAATACTAACAAAATTTTGTACTGTGTTTTGGGAGGCGTTGCTTTAAATGCTTATTGCGAACCAATCTTAACACTTGACTTTGATTGTGTTGTATCTTCAAGCCAATTAGAAAAATTAAAAAATATTTTGAAAAAAGAAGGTTTTAAATTTAAATCACATCCACATACTTGGGAAGTAACATCTAAAAATTCTGATTTAAGAATTCAAATTCAAAGAAATGGAAGGTATCAGGATTTTATTGAGAATGCAAAGGAGTTAAAGGTTCTTGGATACAAAATGAAAATTGCAAAGAAAGAAGACCTTTTAAGAGGGAAAATCTGGGCTTATCAGGATAAAAAAAGAAATGTAATTAAAAGAGAAAAGGACTTATTAGATATAAAAAGGTTAGTTAAAAAATACCCAAGTTTAAAGAAACAATTGCCAAAAGAAATTTTGAAAAAAATAGAAAAGAAGGAGGTAGATTAGATATGATAGAACAAAAAGTTGGTGCAGCAATGATTGTTGGTGGGGGGATCGGGGGAATGCAAGCAGCTCTTGATTTGGCAGAATCAGGTATAAAAGTTTATATTGTTGAAAAGGAATCTGCAATTGGTGGAGTAATGGCAATGCTTGACAAGACATTTCCAACAAATGACTGTGCAATGTGCACTATGGCTCCCCGTCTTGTTTCAATTGGAAGGCACAAAGATATTGAAGTTATCTCTCTTGCAAATATTGAAAAAGTAGAAGGGGAAGCAGGGAATTTTAAGGTTACATTAAAGAGAAAACCAAGATATGTAGAAGAAGATAAATGTACTGGCTGCGGGCTTTGTTTTGAGGTATGCCCTGTTTATATGAAAGATGAATTTAATAGAGGGTTTTCGGAAAGAAAAGCTATTTATATGCTTTATCCCCAAGCAATTCCTCCAAAAGCAGTAATTGATAAAAAAGAAAAAAGAATCTGCCATTCTGCTTGTATTTATCGCTGTCCTGCAAATACAAATGTTTTGGGTTACATAAAACTAATTGCAGAAGGTAAGTTTCAAGAAGCTTATGAACTAAATAGAAAGTCCAATCCATTTCCTTCAGTTTGTGGTAGGGTTTGTTATGCACCTTGTGAAGGTGTTTGCAATAGAGGACAACTTGACGAACCTGTTGCTATAAGACAGCTTAAAAGGTTTGTTACAGATATTGTAAATATTGAAGAACTTCCTGTTGCACCAATAAATAAAATAGGGAAAAAAGTTGCCATAATTGGAGCAGGACCTGCTGGTCTTTCTTGTGCAAATGATTTAGCTTTAATGGGATATGATGTTGTTGTATATGAAGCCATGCCAGAGCCAGGAGGAATGCTAAGATATGGGATACCAGAATATAGATTGCCAAGGGAAATACTGAAAAAAGAGATAAATTATATTGAAAAACTTGGAGTTCAAATTAAAACAAATGTGGAAGTTGGGAAAGATATATCAATTGAAGAGATACAAAAAAATTATGATGCTATATTTGTAGGAGTAGGTGCTTCTCTTGGAATGAAAATGGATGTGGAAGGATCTGATTTAGAAGGGGTTATAGATGGGATTAAATTTTTAAGGGATTTTAATCTTGGAAAAGAAGTAAAAATTGGAGAAAAAATTGCAATTATAGGAGGCGGAAATACTGCAATTGATTGTTCAAGAACTGCAATTCGTCTTGGGGCAAAAGAAGTTACAATTGTTTATAGAAGATCCAGGGCAGAAATGCCTGCTGCTGAAGAAGAAATAGAGGCAGCAGAAGAGGAAGGAGTAAAGATAAATTATCTCACACTACCTAAAAGATTTATAGGTGAAAATGGAAAACTTAAAGAAATGGAATGTATAAAAATGCAACTTGGCGAGCCAGATGCAAGTGGAAGGAGGAAACCAATTCCAATTGAAGGAACAGAATTTATAATAAAAGTTGACAATGTAATTACTGCTTTAGGTCAAAACACAAAGATTGATTTCTTAAAAAATATTGGAATTTCTTTAAATAAGAATGATACAATAATTGTGGAACCCATATCTGGTGCAACAAATATTTTGGGCATTTTTGCTGGTGGAGATGTTGTAACAGGTGCATATTATGTAATTGATGCAATTGCAGCAGGAAAAAGGGCAGCAAAAGCAATAGACAAGTATCTAAAAAAGGAGTTATTAGAACCTCAACCTGAATTTAAAGTTGAAAAACTTACAGAAGAAGAAATATCCCTGGCAAAAAAGAAAATTGCAGAAGCAAAAAGAGTAAAAATGAATGTTATACCTGCAAAAGAAAGAATAAAAAATTTCAAAGAAGTAGAACTTGGCTTTACAGTTGAAGAAGGTTTAAAGGAAGCTAAAAGATGTCTTGCAAATGAAGTGGAAGGATGTATTGAATGCGGAGAATGTGAGAGGGTGTGCACTGCAAAAGCAATAATCCACTCTGAACAAGAAAAGAAAATTGAATTAAATGTTGGTTCAATTATTTTAGCACCGGGCTTTGAGCCCTATAATCCAGAAGAAAAAGAAGATTGGGGCTATAAAAAGTTCCCAAATGTAGTCACATCAGTTGAGTTCGAAAGAATACTTTCTGCTTCTGGTCCTTACGGGGGAGAGGTGAAGAGACCTTCTGATGGAAAGCATCCTGCAAAGATAGCCTTTATCCAATGTGTTGGTTCAAGGGAAAAAGAAAGAAACTGGTGCTCGTCCGTTTGTTGTATGTATGCTACAAAGGAAGCAATTATGGCAAAGGAACATGCTGGAGAACACCTGAAATGTGATATTTACTTTATGGATGTGAGAGCATTTTCAAAGGGTTTTGAGCAGTACTATGAGAGTGCAAAAAAATTAGGGATTAAATATATAAGGTGCAGAATTCCAAAATTAGAAGAAAATCCAGAAAATAAAAATATAATAGTCAATTATCTTGGAGAAGGTGACAAAAAGTTATCCTCTGAATATGATATGGTAATTTTATCAATAGGGCTTCTTCCACCAAAAGAGGCAAAGAAAATTGAAAAAATATTTGGGATTGAGTTAAATGAATTTGGTTTTGCTTCTTCTTCTGTTTTCAAACCAGTAGAAACAAAAAGGGAAGGAGTTTATATTGCAGGTCCTTTTACGGAACCAAAAGATATTCCAGAAACAGTTATGCAGGCAACAGCTTCTGCTTCAAAAGCAATGGGCTTGTTGGCAAATGTAAAAGGACAATTAATAAAAGAAAAAGAATTCCCAAAGGAAATAGATGTGGCAGGACAGGAGCCAAGAATTGGCGTCTTTGTATGCCATTGTGGAACAAATATAGCAGGTGTTGTAAATGTTCCTGATGTGACTGAATATGCAAAAACCCTTCCAAATGTTGTATTTGCAACAAATAATATTTATACTTGTTCAAATGATTCCCAAGAACTCATTAAACAAAAGATAAAAGAATATAACTTAAACAGGGTTATTGTTGCCTCTTGCACTCCAAGAACGCACGAACCATTATTTAGAAATACAGTAAAAGAAGCAGGATTGAATCCTTATTTATTTGAAATGGCAAATATAAGGGATCAGTGTTCCTGGGTTCATATGCAACACCCTGATGCTGCAACAAAAAAATCAAAGGACTTAATCAGGATGGCTGTTGCAAAAGCACGCCTTTTAGAGCCCTTGCAAAATAGTTATATTAATATAATAAAAAATGCTCTTGTAATTGGCGGGGGAGTGGCAGGAATGGAAGCTGCCTTAGAGCTTGCAAATCAGGGCTTTAAAGTATTTTTATTAGAAAAAACAAATGAATTAGGTGGAAATTTAAAAAATATTTATTATCTTTTTAATGGGGAAGATCCACAAAAAGAGCTTAAAAAAATTATTGAAGATGTAGAAAAAAATCCAAATATTCAAATTTATTTTAACAGTAAGATTTTAGAAGTTGAAGGTTCTGTTGGAAACTATAAAACAAAAATAAGTTCAAATGAAAAGGAATATACATTGGAACATGGAATTGTTATAATTGCTGTTGGTGGGAAAGAATATGAACCAAAAGAATATCTCTATGGTCAGGATAACAGAATTTTAACCCAAAGGCAATTAGAAGAAAAGATTGCAAAAGGAAATTTTAAATTGCCAGAAACTGTTGTTATGATTCAGTGTGTTGGTTCAAGGGAAGGTGAAAGACCTTCTTGTTCAAGGATTTGTTGTGGAACTGCCATAAAAAATGCTTTAAAAATAAAAGAAATTTCACCAAAAACAAATGTTTATATCCTTTACAGGGATGTAAGAGCTTATGGTTTTAAAGAAAAGTATTATACAATGGCAAGGGATAAAGGTGTTGTCTTTATAAGGTGGGATATTGAAGATGGAAAACCGGAAGTCATAAAGGAAAATGGAAAGTTATATGTTAGAGTAAAAAATAAGATTCAAAATATGGAACATACAATCCCAACTGATCTTCTCCTTTTATCAACTGGTGTTATGGCAAATGAGGATAACAAAGAAGTTGCACAACATTTTAAAGTTCCTGTTACAGCAGAAGGATTTTTCCTCGAAGCACATATGAAATTAAGACCTGTTGATTTTGCAACTGATGGTGTTTTTCTTGCAGGTCTTGCCCATTTCCCAAAATCAATTGATGAAAGTATAATTCAAGCACAGGCATCTGCAGCGAGGGCATCTACAATATTATCAAAAGATAAATTGGAACTTGAAGCAACTATTTCAAAAGTTGTTGATGAAAACTGTGATGGCTGTGCTTATTGTGTTGACACCTGTCCTTTTAAAGCAATTACATTGATTGAATATGTTTGGCAGGGATCGACTAAGAAAACCGTTTGTGCTAATGAAAGTTTATGCCATGGTTGTGGAACCTGTATGGCAACCTGTCCTAAAAAAGGTATTTATGTTAAAGGTTTTACCTTGGATCAGCTGCAAGCACAGGTCTTTGCAGCTTTGGAACAATCTTAAATAAAGAGGTGAAATATGTCAGAAAATCAATTTGAGCCCTTCATAATTGCTTTTTGTTGCAACTGGTGTTCTTATGCAGCAGCAGATTTAGCTGGTGTTTCAAGGTTTCAATACCCTCCAAATATGCGACTTATAAGAGTTATGTGTTCAGGGATGGTTCACCCAAACTTGATAATTGATGCCTTGACAAGGGGGGCAGATGGTGTTATAGTTTGTGGATGCCATCCAGGAGATTGCCATTATCTTTCAGGAAATTTAGTTGCAAAGAAAAGGGAAGAAGGTATATATTTAATGTTGGATGATTTGGGAATTGAAAGAGAAAGGTTTCGCCTTGAATGGATTTCAGCAGCAGAAGGTATCAAATTTTCACAAACAATGAAGGAATTTGTTGAACAGATAAGAAAAGTTGGACCAAGCCCTTACAGAACATTTTAAGGAGGAAAGATGAACCTTTCAAAGATTTTCGATGGAAAAAAGTTTATGTGGGATGGGGGGGAGTATAAGGATGAAAAAGAAGCACAGGAGGTTTTAAATAAATACCAAAAAGATGGTTTTGAAGCGTATATATACAAAGAAAATGATAAATTTTATGTTTTTACAAGAAGAGTTGTTACAGAGGTTAAAATTGAGGGTCAATGACCCTTAAAAATAAAATAATAAGGAGGTTTTTATGGCAGTAAGAGTTGCAGAAGAATGGTTTGCCATTTGTGCTGGCTGCGAAATTACAATCTTAGACATTGGTGAAAAACTATTGGATCTTTTGCCAAAATTAGAATTTGTCCATATGCCTGTTATTATGGATCATAAACTGTTTGGACAGACAGGTGAAAAAGATAAAATTGAAATTCCAGAGGCAGATGTAGGAATTATTACTGGTGGCATAAGAAATGAAGAAAACAAAGAAGTTGCAAAAGAAATGAGAGCAAAGTGCAAAACCTTAATTGCTCTTGGAAGTTGTGCTTGCTTTGGAGGAATTCCTGCCCTTGCAAACCAATTTCCTGTTCAAGATCTTTATGAAAAGGTTTATAGAGGATCTAAGACAACTGATCCAGCAGAAAATCCTAATAAAGAGATACCCCCACTGACAGATAGGGTTTATGCTCTTGATGAGGTTGTAAAAGTTGATGTTTATATCCCTGGCTGTCCTACTCAACCAGAACTTGTGGCAGATGCTTTGACTTCCCTTCTTGAAGGAAAACCTTTTGCTCTACCTGAGAGATCTGTTTGCGATGATTGTCCAACACAGAGGCAGAAGAAAGCAGATATATCACTTAGAAGACCCCTTGAAAATGTTACAGATATTAGCAAGGATGTCAAAGAGTCAAGATGTTTTATGGAGCTTGGGTTTTTATGTTTGGGTCCAGTTACAAAATCAGGTTGTGGCGGAAGTGAGAAGACTCCAAGGTGTATTAAAGGTTTTATGCCTTGCAGGGGCTGTTTTGGTCCTATAAGAAAAGGTGCAAATCCATTAGTTGAAATGATAAATGCCTTGTCTTCAATTGGTTTAAATCCAAATGAAATAATTGACAGGCCAGCAACAATTCAAAGGTATATTGGTGCTCACAACAGATTGAGACCATTACCAAAGAAACCTTAAAGAAGGAGGAAAATTATGAAAAAAATAGTTATTCAACCCGTATCAAGAATTGAAGGACATGCCAAAATTACAATTCAATTAGATGATGCTGGAAATGTTCAGGATACCTGGGTTCAAGTTATAGAATTGAGGGGTTTTGAGAAGTTTTGTATTGGAAAACCAGTTGAAGAACTCCCAAGAATAGTTACATCCATTTGTGGTGTTTGCCCATGGTCACATCATCTTGCTTCATCAAAAGCATGCGATGCTGTCTTTGGTGTCCAGCCACCACCAACTGGCAAAAAGCTAAGAGAGCTTTGTAATTCCATTGCTTACACTGAAGAACACATTCTTCATTTTTATTTTCTTGCTGGTGCTGATTTTGTTATGGGTCCTGATGCTGATTATTCTGTTAGGAATGTAATAGGAATTGCACAAAAACATCCAGATATTGGGAAGAAAGTTATAAGATGCAGGTGGCTTGGTGCTGAAATGCTTGATATTGTATCTGGGAAAGCAATTCACCCTGTTACATCTGTTCCAGGTGGTTTTAGCAAACCATTAAGAAAAGAAGAAGTTGAAAAATTAAAGCCAATGGCAAATGAAGTCCTTGAATTTGCAAAATTTTCAATTGATTTTGCAAAGAAAAATCTCTTTCCACAGTACTTAGATGCAGTAAAATCAATTGGTGTAATTAATACGGGCTTTTTAGGGACAGTGAAGGATGATGGTGCACTGGACCTTTATGATGGAAAACTTAGAATGATGACACCAGATGGAAAATATGAAGATTTTACTTACGAACAATACACAGATTATATTGCAGAACATATAGAACCCTGGTCTTATTTGAAGTTCCCATATATGAAAAAAGCAGGCGGCTTTTCAATGGATCTTTCATCACCAAAGGGAATTTACAGAACAAATACACTTGCAAGAATAAATGTTTGTGATTACATTCCAACACCTTTGGCACAAGCAGAACTGGAAGAATTTAGAAAAAATTTTGGAAGGCCCTGCCAGCTGACATTGCTTTACAACTGGGCAAGGTTGATTGAACTTTTATACAATGCAGAAAAAATAGTCCAACTTTTGGATGATCCTGAAATTACATCACTTGACATAAGGGTTCCAGTAAAACCAAGAGAAGCAAGGGGTATTGGCTGTGTTGAAGCACCTCGTGGAACCTTGATCCATGACTATGAAACAGATGCAAATGGAATTGTTAAAAATGTAAATTTGATTGTTGGAACGACTCATAATAATGCTCCAATAAATATGTCTGTGAAAAAATCAGCAAAAGAGTTGATAAAAAATGGTAAATATGATCAAGGGATGCTAAACCGACTTGAAATGGCAATAAGAGCTTATGACCCCTGTCTTTCCTGTGCAACCCACAAACTTGATGGAACACTTCCAGTAAAAGTAGAAATTGTTGATAAAAACTTCAATAAAATAGATACTCTTATAAATTATTGAGATTTTAAGGCACGGCTTTGAAAAGATGAGCCGTGCCTTTTTTATGGAATTTTATCCAAGATATTGTCTTAGCAAAAATTTAGTTTTGGGCTGTGGAAATATTCTTTTTGGTGATGATGGTTTTGGACCAGAGTTTATAGACTATGTTTTATCAAAGCATAAATTTCCAGAAGATACATTTTTAATAAATGCAGGAATAAGCGTAAGGGAGATATTATTTAACATTTCCTTATCAGAAAAAAAACCAGAAAAAATAATAATAATTGATGCAATAGATATCGGAGAAAAGCCAGGAGAAGTTTTTGAAATAGATATTGACGAGATTCCTAAAATAAAAATTGATGATTTTTCTATGCATCAGCTGCCTACCTCAAATCTGCTTAAAGAATTAAAAGAAAATTGTAAAGTTGATGTAAGGGTTTTGTCTATTCAAGTTGAAAATATACCTGATGCTGTAAATCCCGGTCTATCAGAAACATTAAAAGCATCTATAGATAAAATGTATCAAGAACTTTTAAAAATTTTGGAGGAATAATATGCATGAATGGAGGATTACAGAGGCAATAATTGAAGAAATTATAAAACAAGCAAAAGAAAATGGGATAAATAAAATAGAAAAAGTAGTTTTGTCAATTGGAAAAGAATCTGACTTAACAGGTGATGAAATTTCTTTTTGTTTTGAAGCATTAAAAAAAGATTATCAGCTAAATGATATTAAACTTGAGATTAAAAAAAGGGATGGAATGGGTGGTGTTATAATTGAAGAAATTGAAGGTGAAGATTAATATAGTTTTTAAAGTTTCATAAAAATTTTTTGATGGTAAAAAACAAATTTTTCTATAAATTAATTTTAACCCAAGTTGCTCAATTTAATTGATTAATAGTTTTTAATAATAAAGATTT
>JBBISU010000103.1:0-10269 GCA_037441225.1 Acidobacteriota bacterium | reverse complement strand
GCTTGGAAAGCGTGTGTACCATTAGGTACCGGGGGTTCGAATCCCCCCCTCTCCGATTAAAAATCATTTTTCTTTCTGTTAAAATGATGAAAATTCAATTTTTATTTTATCTTCTTCTTTTAAACTGCCTGTATCCCCAATCTCTATTCCTTCAATTTCCTTAATTTTATTTAAGAATTTTTGAAGGTTTTCAAAATGCATTATAATCTCTACATTTTTTCCCTTTATCTCATTCTTTTCATATTTAATATTTTCTTCTTTTAAGATTTCTTCGACTTTTTTAAAAATTTCATCAAATTTCTCATAACTTATCTTTATTTTTAATTTATTTTCCAGATTATAGCCAGTTTGAGTAAAATCAGCAACAGGAGCTTCTTTAAAAGTTGTCTCTAATGGAACCTTTTCTGCTTCTTTCATTTTAGGTACTTTTGTGCTTTCGGTAAAACTTATCTGTTCTTTAACTTCTTTTCCTTCTTCTTTTTTCTTTTCAGTTCTATAGATTTTTTGACTTTCATTTATGCTTTCTTCTCTTTTAGGCGTTGATTTTGATATTTCTTCCATTTCAGCTTTTTTTGATTGCTCAATTGAAAGTTTAGAAGTTTTTTCTTTTTTTTCACCTCCAATTAAGTCCATCTTATTTTTTTCTTTGTCCATTGATTTTTCTTTAAAAACTTCTTCTCTGGCTTTTATTTTTTCTATTTTTTGAGATTCATCTTTTGATGGCTGGGGAATTTTTTCTTCTTTTAAAACCTTTTCTTCAAAAATTATTTTTTGTAGCTCCTCTTTTTTATTTAAATTTAAATAAACTAAAAAAACTGATATTAAAACAACTAAAACTGCAGAAAATTCAAAGATAAATTTTTTATTGAAAAGAAAAATTTTGTTTTCTTCCTTTTTTTCTATTTTCTCCATTACCTTTTTTTCAAACCCTAAAGGTGCCTCAATTTTTTCAAAATTTTTAAAATTTTCTTTATAATTTTTTAATTTATTAAGATAATCATTACAACTTTTACAATAAGAAAGATGTTTTTCCAAAGAATTTTTTTCTTCCTCCTTTAAATATCCGTCAATATAAGTTGATAATAAATCTTTAAAATATTTGCAATCCATTATTTTCTCCTTAGTTTTTCAAATTTTTCTATAAAATTTTCCCTTGCCCTTGAAAGCCTTGATTTTACAGTTCCTTCTGGAATTTTTAGCAAATAGCCAATTTCTTCATAAGAGAGCCCTTCTAAATCCCTTAAAATAATTATTTCTTTATATTCCTGATTTAACAGGTTTAAACATATTGTAATTTTTTCTTTTATTTCTTCTCTTTCAATTTTTTCCTGTGGACTTGGATCTGATGAAAAAATATTTTGATTACTCATATTGCCCAAAAATCTTTCCTTTTTCTTTTTCTTTAAATAATTTCTTGATAAATTCAATGTTATCTTATAAAGCCAGGTTGAAAATTTTGCTTCTTCCCTGAAGGTTCTAATATTTTTATAAACTATGATAAATACTTCTTGGGCAATATCACAGGCATCTTCAAAATTTTCTAAGATCCTATAAGAAAAATTTACAATGTTTTTTTGATACTTCTTTACAAGGATCTCAAAAGCTTTTATATCACCTTTTTTGGTAGATAGAATATATTCCAGATCCTCGTCCTTGAAGTTGAAATTTTTTTTGCTTTCTAAGGCACCCGTCAAAATTTCAAACATAAATTTCCAGAGTTAAATCTATTTCTAATAAATTTAAATTTTTTAATGTATGAAAATCCCATTTCTTTATCCTATCAATTATACAATTATTTATCTCTTTTTTCATCTGATTATTAAAGATAATTACTTCCTTTACTTTTCCTTCTTTTTCAATCACTATTTTTATATTTATTTTTCCATAAGAATCTTTCAAATTGCAATTTTCAATTGATTTTAAACTTTTATTTATTATATTTTTTATATCTTTTTCTAAAATTTTATCAGAAACATTCATACTTAATATTTTTATTTGGATTTTTTGTGTCTCCTTTGTAGATGTAATTTCCTTTTCTTTTTTTTCTTCCTTAAAATGCTCTGATTGTAAAAAATTAGCAACAGGTGATTCCGATAAAGAAAGTAAAGGTTGAGGTGTATATTGTATTTTTTTGCACTTATCACCAATTGCATAATTAGAAACTCCTTCTGGCAGGGGAAGGGGCTGATTTACAGTTTCTGAAATACCTTCCTTATTTCTTACCAAAGAATCCTCAGCAATAAAAGAAGTATATTGGGTCAACAAATTATATTTTAATCCAAGTTCAATTATCTCAGATTTATTTTTTTCATTCCTTTCTAAACTTTCATAATCTGAAAGAGAAGCAATTTTATGCCTTGCCCAGAGAAAAGGGAGGGCAGAATTTGCCTTTGATGGCTCTTCTTCATAAACATTTATATTCTTTTTAAAAATTCCATTGCCATTTATTCCTTTAATTTCAATAATACCTTCTGGCTTTCCTCTATATTTTCCAAAAATACAAAGGGGTTTTTCAAGAAAAAGATCAGGAACGGATATTGGTTCAAAATCATATACATCAAAACCATTAAATTCTACTTTTATATCTGTCAGGGCAGGAAAAGATACAACTTTTTTAAATTTTTCAACTGCCTCATTGGCTTCCTCTGGCTTTGTTACAATAAAACTTTCTGCCATTCCAGCACGAGCCATACCTTCTATTATAAATCTGTTTACACTTGTTCCAATTCCAAAGGCAAATAAATTTGCTTTATTTAAATTCTCCCTGATTATTTGAAAAACCTCTCTTTCAACGGTAACATAGCCATCTGTCAATATAACAATTGTAGTAGATAAATTTTCATCCTTTGGAAGTGAAAGGGCTCTTTTTAAAGCAGGAAGAATTTCAGTTCCACCACCCCCTCTTTGTTCATCAATTAAATAAATTGCTCTTTTAATATTTTCTTCTGTGGCATTTATAGATTTTTCTGATAAAACATAAGAAGAACCAGCAAATAATAAAATATTAAATTTATCAGAGGGTTTTAAATCCATTAAAATTTCTTTTATGGTTTTTTTTGAGATTTCAAGGGGATAGCCATACATAGAACCAGAGACATCTACTATAAAAATATATTCTCTTTCAGGGATTTCTTTTTCTTTTATTCTTTCAGGTGGCTGAACCATTAAAAGAAAGAAGTTTTCCTTTCCATTTTCGTATAAAAGAAGTCCTTCTTTTATTTTCTCCCCAGAAAGCTTATACCTCAATATAAAATCTCTATTTCCACCATATTTTTCACTTTCATCCAAGTTTATATCTGCCATTTCCAAATTTTTAAAGTTTACATTTATTTTATGGGATGGGGAAGAAACAGCATAAATTGGAAGCCCAGCTGAAATTGTTAAATTTAAATTAAAGGTATAACTTGGTTTTTCCTTTTCAAAAAAATAAGGGCTTTTTATCCATTTCTCTGATGGGGGTGCATTTTTTTCAGAAACATTTGAGTACCTTGGTCCCACAACAGTTGGAAATACAAATTCATATATCTTTTCTTCTAAGGTTATTATTTCTGTATATCTTAACTCAACCTCAATTATATCCTGTGGCATAATATTTGCTACATTCATTTGAAAAACATTGGGCCTTTGTTGCTCTAAAAGCGATGCTGTTCTTCCTTCTTTTCTTGCCAATTCATAAATTATCCTTGCCTCTTCTCTTTCTTTTATCTTTGCTACAATTGTTCTTTCACCTATTTTCATTTTCAATCTATAAACAGCAGCTCTTGTGGAAGCAGGGAACACATAAATTGCTTCAATTGCTTTTTTCCCTTCATTTTTATATACTTGTTTTACTGTGACATCAGCAATAATTCCAGCAATTTTAACAGACACTTTTGTTGATTTTAAAGGCACTTGATCAATCTCCGGATCATCACTTTTTACAAAAAAGTAAGGTGACAATGTCTTATCCTCAAAATTTTCCTGACAGAAAACTAACATTGAAGAAAAAATAAAAAACAAAATTAAATCTTTCATTTTGACCTCCTTTAAAATTTATTCCAAATAATTAGACAATAAAATTTTCAAAAAGTTCCAAGATTTTATGTTATAATTTAATGATAAAATTAAGAGGGGTGATAAAATGAAAAAATGGGAGTATAAGATTTTAAATTTAAGGTCAGAAAATTACAGAATTGACCCAAATTATGAAAAACAGTTAAATGCTTTGGGAGAAGAAGGTTGGGAACTTGTTTCAATAACTTCAATAAATTTTAAATCAGGTGCCTCAGATCACATAGGAGTGATATTTAAAAGAGAAAAAGTTGAGTGAAAAAACAAAATCCTCAGAAAGCTTTGTAAGTTATTTATTAGAAGCGTCTGCAGATGCAATAAAGGAAGTTTTAAAAAATCAAAAGGATAAACTCACTGAAAATGAAGTTTTAGCAATCTTAAAAAATAAAAATATTGATTTAGAAATATTAAAAACTATTTTAGCCCATAAACCCTTTCTGGTCTCCTATGAAATAAAAAAAGCATTGCTTCTTTTGAGATTAACTCCCTATATGGAAGGGCTAAAGCTCCTCCCTCATATGTATTGGATGGATCTTATGCTTATATCTACAACTATGAGTGTCCATCCACTTATAAGAAGAAGTGCTGAAAAGAAAATCTTAGAAAAATTCCCTGAAATGGGTCTCGGTGAAAAAATAACTCTTGCAAGGAGGGGTTCTTTTAACCTTCTTCTTCATCTTGCAAAAGAAAAGGAGCCAAAAATAATTGAAGCACTGTTGCAAAACAGATTTGCCACTGAAGAAATTGTTTTATCAATTGCAGGAAATCGTAATTCTCCATCCGAAATCTTAGGAATAATAAACTATAATCAAAAGTGGAGAAATCGCTTAAATATAAAAAAAGCATTGATCTTAAATCCAAATTTTCCTACTTTTTTAGCTTATAATTTATTAAAAACAATGAGCAAAAATATCTTAGAAGAGTTTTCAACAAGCCCTTATCTTTCAGAAAAAATAAAAAATTACTGTAAAAAGATTTTAGAAAAGGGTTCAAAAGAAAATTAAATTAAAGTTTTCAATAAAATCATAACAGTACAAATTTGATGGTTTTGAGCATTTTTTTGATATTTGGAATTATGAATCTAAGAGTTTTTAACTAAAATAAAGATTAAAGTTTACTATTCATTCCCTATTTTATTTTCTTTCTTTCAGGCCTTAATACTTGCCGCTAAAATTTTTATTGTAGTTTAAAGTCCTAATCTTCTTTATCTCTTAAATTTCAAACTCTTGTTTTAAGATATTTTCAAATCTATCAATAACCTTTTCCAAGGAAAATTCTTCAATTATTTCATTATAATTTTCAAAATATTTATTTATATTTTTTTCTTTTAAAATTTCTTCTATTTTGCTTATTAAGTCATCTATATCTTTTTCTTTAAACCTTATAAATGGAAGTTCTACAAATGAAGGTATATCAGAGATAATTGGATATGCTTTGCAAGCAAATGCCTCAAGGGGGGGAAGGGGAAAACCTTCTTCTTTATGGGATGCCTGAATATGAAAATGGCAAAGTCTGTAAAAATTACCCATTTCTTCGGGGTACAAGTGATAAAAAAAAGCATCTACAATATTTAAATCTTGTTCTTCTTTTGAGATAAAAAAAGTAGATGCTCTGTAAATCTTTATATTGTATTTTTCTTTTATTATTTTTAATGCTTTTAAAGCATCCTTTACTCCTTTTAACTCAACTTCATAAGGACCTACCACTGAAAAGATATAGGGCTCTTTAAAACTCTTTTCTTTTGGTGGATAAAAATTTTTTCTGTCTATAAATTGACCTAAAAAATATGTCTTTGAATTAAATTTTTCTTCCATTATTTTTTTTAGATAAGGCGCAATTAAAAGTTTTGGAATTGGCAAACTATATGCCTTATCTATTTCCTTTTTTATTTTTTCATAAGGAGGGAAAGAACCTTCATAGCCCTGACAAAAGTGGAATAATTTTTTGAATTTACCACTTTCATAAGCAGGAATAACAGTTGTCCAAAAAGTTGCAATTCCTACATCTGCTTCTGGAAGATCCTTCAAATCAGAGGACTTTATAAATTTTAAATTAACCATAGGATGCCATAAAATTCTATCTTCTTTAGATACAACATATACATCATATCCCCTTCTTGAAAGCTCTTGTGCCTGGTCTAATACAACTTTGGCACCACCAGATAAATCACTTCCTTCTAAGATATAAACAATTTTCATTTATAATAATTATAATGGAAAATGTTTTAAATTACCAGAAAAATTTTGAGGAGCGGCTTTCTGCTTTAAAGTACTATCATGCCTTGGAAGAGACAAAAAATTCAAAAAAAATTCTGGATTTGGGCTGTTGTACAGGTGGTTTATTTGAATCTTTTATTAAAAGAGGGCAAGAGATATATGGTGTTGAAATTGACAGAGAAGCAGTAAAGATTGGAAAAGAAAAAGGATACTATATAATAGAAGGAGATTTAGAGGAAGAAAAAACATTTAAAGAAATTGAAAAAGTTGCCCCTTTTGATGCAGTTCTTGGCTTAGATGTATTAGAGCATTTAAAAGATCCCTGGAAATTTCTTGAAAATTTAAAGAAAATTTTTGAAAAAGATGGTTTTATCTTTGCAACAATTCCCAATATAGTTCATTGGAAAATTCGCCTGAAAATCTTTTTTGGAAAATTTAATTATGAAAATGAAGGAATCCTGGATAAAGGGCATTTAAGGTTTTTCAACTATTTTGGAGTAAAAGAGCTTTTTGAAAAATCTCATTATAAAATTGAAAAAATTTATCCAACTTCCTCTTCAATTCCTTTTTTTCCAAAAAAATGGGAATGGAAAGCAATACAGATATCAAGGATTGCACCAAGCCTTTTTACAGAAGTTTTTGGAATTAAAGCACATCCTTTAAAATGATTTGACAGACAAAAATTTTTTTGATAACATTTCAATTGGAGGTAAATATGAAAAATTTATTTGTTTTTTTTATTCTTTTTACAGCAGTGTCTTTTATTCAAAGCCAACCCTGCACTGTAACTGTTTTAAGTCCAAAAGATGGTGATGTTTGGTTTGTAGGGCAGACATATACTATTCAATGGAACACTGATGACCCTTATGAAAATTGTCAAACGATAAGTATAACTTTATACGGGGAAACGGGAGAAGGTCTGGGAGGACCGGACTCGAGAAGAAGCGCTGTTGCTTTAGATGAAATCTCAAATATTCAAAATAATGGTTATTATAATTATACAGTCCCACCTTATGTTACGGGCTATTCTTTCTATTTTTTGGAATTTACTGTTTTTTTAGATAATGAAGAATTTTATATAGGTTATAGTGAGGATTTTTATATTCAAGAGGCACCTTGTGAAATAACCGTTACTAATCCAAAAAGCAATGATATATGGTATGTAGGAAACACATATAATATAGAATGGAATTTTTCGCAATATTGTCCAGAAGTTCTATATTCAATTGCTTTATATGGTGTAAAAAGCCAAAGGGAATATCCTCTTGATACTTTGTACAATTTAAATAATGATGGGAATGAACCATATACACCTACTTCAAATGTTTTGGGTTATGATTATTATTTCTTTGCTTTTAGAATATCAACTGCCACTGGTTCAGTTATTGAAGTTGCAAGGAGTCAAAATTTTTATATACAGGAAGAAATTAAAGATTATTTTTCTGTTTTTCCCAAAGATTTATTTTTCTTGCTTCCGAAAAATTCTTATGATAAAAAGAATACATATATTGTGGCAAACGTTGATAGCGTTGGTTTTAATATAAGCTCCAATCAGCAATGGCTATCTGCTACTCCTGCCTCAGGAACTGTATATTCAGAAAATGGACCTTTTAAAGTTGAAGTTTCTGTTTCATCCCAAGGTTTACAGGAAGGAAACTATAGTGGAAAACTCACTATATCCAGTCAGGCAAGACAGTTTTCACAGGAAGTAAATGTTTTTATGCAAGTTGTTCCTCAAACAGAAGGGCAACCAAATTTGGTTGTTGATAAAAATAAACTAATATTTAATTATGAATTAGGTGAAAATCCTCCTAATCAAAATTTTATTTTAAAGAATATTGGAAATGGCGTTGGGTATTTTATTTCAAGTGCCTTTCCAAATTTTCTTTCTTTAAATCCAGCAGAGGGAACTTTAAGCCCAGGGGAAGAAAAAAATATTGTTGTAAGTATAAATAAAAATTTTGAAGATGTTGGGACATATAAAGGATTTATAAATATAGAAGATCAATTTGGGAACTCTTTAAAAATTTTATATATTGTAAATGTTAGAGAAGGTTACTATGAATCTCAGTGGGAACCCTCTTCAACTCCTGCAAAAACATTGCCAATTGCTGCAACTGGCTTAGGTGGTGCTTATGGTTCTTTTTGGTCAACTGATATTTCTGCCGTTTTGGTCTCAAGTGGATTTATTAAAAAATTAAATAGTTTTAGGGAAGGGAAATTTTATTCAGAACCAGATACAAGAGACAAAGCTACCTTTATTTTTGGTGCTATTGGTAAAAAGGTAAGGGGAACACAGGTAACTACAACAGAATTTGAATTAAATGACAAATTTCCTTCATCTTTTTATGATTATTTAAAAAATTTTTGTGGAAAGGATAGTTTTTCTGGATTTATTCAAATAAGAGGAGAAGAAGCATCAAGGGTTGCAATTTTTTCAAGGACTTATACAACAGATAGTGAAGGAAAGACCTATGGGCAGTTTATAGGGAGTG
The DNA here is from genome assembly GCA_037441225.1 of Acidobacteriota bacterium. Lineage (GTDB taxonomy): Bacteria > Acidobacteriota > Thermoanaerobaculia > UBA2201 > UBA2201 > JBBFMJ01. The sequence continues at coordinate 1,508 of JBBISU010000103.1, read as the reverse complement.
TTGGTGAAGATAGCACAGTAAGGAATGATTTTGAAAAAGCTATTGTTTTTGGCTTAAGGAATGATGGAAATTTCAGGAGCAATTTGTTTATAACAGAATTAGAAGGTTTCCCAACAGAAGTCACAGTTAAACTTTATAATCATTTGGGTCAAGAGACAGGAACACCTTTAACAAAAACCTTAGAAGGTTTTTCTCAATGGCAAATAATTGATGTATTTGGGAAGAGTGGCTCAAATGCAAATTGGGCTTATGCTGAAATTACAAGTTCTGGAGGAGGAAAAATTTATGCTTTTGGAAGTTCAATTGACAATAAAACAAATGACCCTGTTACTTTACCTTCTGTTATACCTTCAAGTTCAAGGGCTTTAGGAAATTTGTATTTTCCAGCAGTTGTAAGAACACCTGGTGGTTACGGGACAAATTGGAGGACAGATCTCCTTTTTATGAATTATTCTGAAAGTTCTCAAAACTTAGAAGTTGAATTTTATGCAAATAATGGTGAATTAATGGATAAAAAATATATAACAATCTTGCCCAAGAATATGGGGATTTATTTGGATGCAATTAAGACATTATTTGAAAGAGAAAATGGGATGGGTTCACTAATTGTAAAAAATGTTGATACTTCAAAAATCTTCTTATTTGGAAGGATTTATAATTTAAATTCAGATGGCTCAACTTATGGTCAAGGAACTCTTTCCTTTAATGAAAATGAAGGCACTTCTTTAAATGAAAGTCCAATTTTTGCAATGGGGATGGAAGCATCTGATTATTTCAGGACAAATGCAGGTATCTTTGAGATCTCAGGAAATACTGCAAAGATTTTATTTACATTGATTTTCCCTGATGGAGAAAGCAGAAATTTCGCTTATAATATAAAGCCCCACGAATGGATTCAGTTTAATAATGTTATAAAATCAAAGGCAGGCTATGATATGGATGTTTCAAATGTTTGGATTGTTTTATCTGTTCTTGAAGGTTCTGGTAAAATTGTTGGATATTCATCAATTGTTGATAACTTGTCTTCTGATGCTACATTTGTGAAATTGATAAAACCTTAAGGATTAACCAAAAAAAATTAGGGACTGAGCTTATCCCAGACCGAAAATGAATAAATTTTTTTAACGGGTCGCTAAAAAGACAACCCTTACAGATGATCGCATCTCGAATCCCGCATCTCAGGATTCGGGAATATGTTTTTTACCTTAAATGCTAAATGCCAAATGCGAAATGCCAAATGCTCCTTTTTTTTATCTCAGGCTAAAGAGAGGCTGTCTGATAATTCAGGATAAGTATCATCAAAACTTATATTTTGCAAATCCAACCTTTTATTATACCTATACTATTTTTTTATTCTTTATTTTATTTCTTAAATTTAATATTCTTTTGCCTTCCCCTATGATGTATTGTAAATAATCCCTCTATTTGATAGTACATTTTTTATTGCTTTGGCGGTAGTATGAAAAATTGTGTAAGAGATTTTGAAAGGGAAATGAAATTTTTGGAGG
>JBBISU010000102.1:0-10654 GCA_037441225.1 Acidobacteriota bacterium | reverse complement strand
AGTAATATAAAAAGAAAATTCAGTTCTTGCAGAAGGTGCATTTATATTGGACATCTCTGTCCAAGAGTCGGAAGAAGGATCATATATAAAACCAGTATTCAATGGAACTTCTTCATCATTTTTTCCTCCCCAGACAATAAAGTTGGAAATTATTCTTCCCCCTGCACAGTCATATCTTTCATCAGGAGGTCCTGGCAGTTTATACCAAGAATCATCCCTGCAAGAGCCACTTCTTAAATTTGGCATTTTAAAATTTGCCTTTTTAAAATTTAATTTAGAAGGGACTTTTTCTGCCACTTCTTCCCACCATTTATGAACCCTTTTTTTCTTCCAAAAGGATGAACAAATTTTTATATAATTGCTTCCTTTATCTAATATTCCAATAACTCTGATTCCTTCCCTGTCTTCTATTACTTTTGAAATGCTTCCAATTTCAAGCTTATTTTTATCATCATAATTAAATTTTTTAGCTAAATTATTTAAGAAATTTTCAAATTCAAATTCATTATATTTTATAACATTTTTTTCTGGGTAACCGCCCTTTTTATTCCTTTTGCTTATTGTTGTTTCTTGATAATCACCTGAAAGATCCCTTAAATCCATTGCATATTTTACATTTTTGAGCTCTTCTTTAACTTTGTCTCTTAAAGGTTTTTGAAATTTTTCCTCCTGATAATAATAACTTTCAATTAATCTTCTTGCAAAAACACTCCTAACAAAAACCTCTGCAATTAAGTTGGGATCATTTTCCAGTTCTCCAAAAATTTCTTTTAAAATCTCTGGTTGTTTTGTATTTGAACATATCCTTTCAAATTCTGCTTGTAAGTTTTCTTCCTTTATTTCAAAGTTGAAAAAATCCTTTAGGGCGTTTGTATATTTTAAATCCTTTTCAGCTTCTTTTATAAAAAATTGAAAATCAGGCAATTGATTATTTTCCCCGTCAGTTCTGAACTTTTGATAAACCTCTTCAATCTTCATTTTATATTTTGCTCTTTCTTCCAAAGTTAATTTTTTAAATTGATCTGCAGAAAATAAAAAGGGAGAAATAGAAACCAATAAAATTAAAAATCTAATCATATTCACCTCCTCATTATTATTATAACACTTTTTTTAAAAAAGAATGTGAGCCAGATCACATTAATTTAAAAAATTGGAGCCGAGGGGATTCGAACCCCTAACCTCAAGAATGCGAAACTTGCGCTCTCCCAGATGAGCTACGGCCCCTGTTTTTCTTCTTCTTTTTTTTGTTCTTCTTTTGGAAATATTATATTTTCTTTTCTTTTTAAATCTTTTATTTCAGCAGGTTTTTCTATTTCTTTTATTTCCTTTCCAGGCACTTCTTTTGAAGGTTTTTCTTCCTTTTTTATTTCTGGCATTGGTTGTTTTGTATAAGTTTGAAGAGAAGCAGTTTTATATTTTTCATAGTATTCTGCAAAAACTTGTGGAAGTATTTTATTATAAATTATAGGCGGATTGTATGAGGGCTTTAAAATTTCCTGATTTATTGATAATGCCTTTACATAGTATTTTATTGCCTTATTTTTCCATCCAAGGGATTCCCAAAACATTCCTATATGATATAAGGTTAAATCGTCTCCCCTTTTATATTTTAATGCTTTTTTAAAGGTTCTGTATGCCTTGAAATTTTTCCCCATTGCCTCATATAAAGTTCCTAAATTATACCAAGCTCTATAATTTTTCTTATCCAATTTTATTGCTGTTTTAAACTCTTTTAGGGCATCCTTTGGAAATTTCTTTTCCATTAAAAGGACACCTAAATTATTGTGATACTCTGAAACCTTTGGACTTTCTTTTATAAGTTCTAATAACTTTAAAATCTCATCATCCTTTGGATTTCCTTTAACTAAATATTTTTCATAAACAGCAGCATAAATTGTAAAATTAAAGAAAATTAAAAAAAATAATAATTTCTTCATTTTGTCTTCTCCTTTACTGGTTTTACTTTAATTTTTGTTTTCCCTTCTTCAGAAACAATTGTAACTTTTAGCATTTCACAATTAGTTTTACGAAATAAAACCATCAATTGTTGCTTTAATTTTTTTTCAAATTCAATAAAAGAAGAAGGTTTTGAGTTGCCTGAAAGGGAAGAAAAAGCAAGATAAATATCTTCTATTTGTTCCTTTAAGTTGGACTGCTTTCCTATTACAATTTCCTTTGGTTTTTCTTTTTGTGTCAAGATTTTTTCTTTTGTAACTCTTGTCTTTCCTTCTTCAATTTGTCTTACTCTTTTTGCCCATAATTCTTTATAAGACAAAAAATTTGAAAGGATTGAATTAAATTTAAACCTTAATGCATTATCAGTTATGGAAGTGTTTTTAAATTTCTTAATTTCTTTTTCAAAGTTTTCTTGTTCTTTATAAGGTGGAACTCTCCTTTGGCCTGTAAAATAAAATTCCCATTCCATTTTAAGATTTTTAAGCTTTAATTCTAAATCTTTTAAAGCTCTTTCATTTATTTCTACTTTTCTTTCTTCCATAGTATAATAATAACATGAAAAGAGATAAAAATCTATTAAGAAATATACCCCAAACAGGAAAACTCCTGGAAGAAGAGGAATTTTTGAAAATTCAGAAGGAATTTTCAAGGGAAGAGGTCCTTTTAGGAATTAAAACTTCAATTGAAGAAATAAAAAATGAAGAAATTAAAAGTGATGAAAATTTAAAAGAAAGGATTTTAAATAAGACATTAAATTTTTTAAAATATCCTTTCAGAAGGGTAATAAATGCTACTGGGATTTTAATACATACAAATTTAGGAAGGGCTCCTTTGCTTGAGGTAGATAAAAAAATAATTGAAAGTTATTTAAACCTTGAAATTCAATTAAAGGATGGCAAAAGGGGAGAAAGGAATAGATTAGTTGAAAAAATCTTAAATTATTTAACTAATTCAGAGAGCTCTTGTGTTGTAAATAATAATGCTGGCGCTGTTCTTTTACTTCTTTCAACCTTTGCAAAGGGTGGAGAGGTTATAATTTCAAGAGGTGAATTGGTTGAAATTGGTGGCTCTTTCCGCCTTCCAGAAATTTTAAAAGAGTCAGGTTGTGTTATGGTTGAAGTTGGAACCACTAACAAGACAAGAATTTCAGATTATGAAAAAGCAATTTGCGAAAGGACAAAGGCAATTTTAAAGGTACATCAATCAAATTTTAGGATTGTTGGTTTTAGTGAAAACCCTTCTGTTGAAGAAATCTTTAAACTTGCCCATAAAAATAAAATTCCTTTTTTTGTTGATCAAGGGAATGGGCTTTTATTTGAAATTGAAGGTTTCCCTTTAAAAGATGAAGAACCTGTCTTAAATTTAGTTAAAAGTGGTGTTGATGTTATAACTTTTTCAGGGGATAAACTCTTGGGTGGTCCACAAGCAGGAATTGCAGTTGGAAAAAAGGATTATATTGATAAAATGATAAAAAATCCTTTGTATAGAGCTTTAAGACCTGGAAAAGAGACATTTTTTTATTTACAGGAAACATTAAAATATTGGCTCAGGAAAGATTTAAAAAAAATTCCTTTGTGGAAACTGGCAATGGAAGATATTATAAAATTAAAAAAGAGAGCAAAAAAAATTAAAAAAGAGACAAATTTAAAAATTGATATTCTTGAAGAAAATTCACAATTTGGCGGGGGAACAACACCAACTTTTAATTTGCCTTCAATTTCTTTAAGATTAAAGGCAAGTAATCCAGAGAAGTTTTTTAAATCTTTGCTTGAAATGGATCCCCCAATTATAACTTATATAAAAGATGATTCTATAAATTTTAACTTAAGAAGTGTCTTTGAAGAAGAGGATAAATTTATAATAAAGGCATTAAAGGAAATGGAAAAAAATGAAAACTTATGAAATAAAAATAAGAAAGAAAAGTATAACTAAATATAAAATAAACTATGATTCAGAATTAAATGAAGAACAATATGAAGTTGTAATGCATTCTGGTGGCAAGATGCTTGTAATTGCTGGTGCTGGCTCTGGAAAAACAAGGGCTTTGACTTATAGGGTTGCACGCCTCATAGAAGATGGAATCCATCCGTCAAAAATATTACTTTTAACTTTTACAAACAAAGCAGCAAGGGAAATGCTATCAAGGGTTCAAGCTTTAACTGGGCTTGATATAACACAAATTTGGGGAGGTACTTTCCATCACATTGGAAATTTAATTTTAAGGAGGCATTCAAAGATTTTAAACTTAGAACCATCTTTTACAATTATGGATGAAGAAGATTCAAAGGAACTTATGGAATCAGTTATTTCTTCTTTGGGGCTTTATGATAAACCTTTCAGATTCCCAAAAGCAGATGTCTTATATGAGATTTATCAGCTTGTAATTGATAAAGGTGAGGACCTGGAAAACCTTCTTATAAAAAGATTTCCACAGTTTTTAAATTTTACAGGAGATATTTTGAGGGTTTTCTTTGAATATAATAATAAAAAGAAAAGGGAAAATTTAGTTGATTTTGAGGATTTGTTGTTGCTCTGGAAAAAAATTTTGGAAGAAAAAGAAGATATAAAAATGTATTATCAAGGAAGGTTTCAGCATATATTAGTTGATGAATACCAAGATACTAATAGGCTTCAAGCAGAAATTTTATACCTCCTTGTTCCAGAAGAAGGAAATATTATGGCTGTTGGAGATGATGCCCAATCAATTTATTCTTTCAGAGGTGCAAACTTTCAAAATATAATGGAATTTCCCGAAAAATTTAAAAATACAAAAATTTTTTATTTAAAGACAAACTATCGCTCTCTTCCTGAAATTTTAAAATTAGCAAATTATTCAATTTCTCATAATACTTATCAATATCCAAAAGAATTAAAACCAATAAGGGATGATGGAAAAGCAGTTGTTGCAGTTTGTCCTACAAGGGATGTATATGAACAAGCAGAGTTTGTGGCAAACAGGATACTGGATTTGATTGATGAAGGCTATCCTCTAAAAGAAATAGCAATCCTTTACAGAAGCCATTTTCAAAGTTTGGAAGTTCAAATAAAATTGACTGAAGTGGGAATACCTTATGAGGTTAGGTCAGGTGTAAGGTTTTTTGAGCAAAGGCATATAAAAGATGTATTATCTTTTTTAAAGATAACTGTAAATCCAACAGATGAAATTGCCTGGAGAAGGTCTTTAAAACTTTATCCATCAATTGGGGATAAACTTTCAACAAAAATATTTCAAAGTTTAATTGAATCAAGAAATATTTTTGGGTATGCTTTATCTGAAAAAATTTTAAATTTAATACCAAATAAAGCAAAAAATTCTTACTTGGAATTTCAAAAACTTTTAAAGAAATTGTTAAATGAAAATTATCAAAGAAACCCTTCTGAAGCAATAAGGACAATTGTTGAAGAGGTCTATAAAGATTTTTGCATTGCCACATTTCCAAATGCTTCTTCTCGCCTTGACGATTTGGAAGAACTTGCTCTTTATTCCACAAGATATTCAAATGTAGAAGAGTTTTTATCGGAACTTTCACTTTTATCGGAACTTTCAGGGCAGGATGTTATGCCTGGGGAAGAGGTGAGGGAAAATATTGTTCTTTCAACAGTCCATCAAGCAAAGGGTCTTGAATGGAAAGTTGTATTTATAATTGGGCTTGCTGATGGCTATTTTCCTGCTCACTGGTCTTTTACATCTAAGGAGGACTTGGAAGAAGAAAGGCGCCTTTTTTATGTTGCTTGTACAAGAGCAAAAGATGAGTTGTATCTTGTCTATCCACAGTGGACAAAGGAAGGATATAAAGGGACTTCCATTCAAAGAACATCAAGGTTTTTGCAAGAATTGGATCCTGACTTATATGAAGTTTGGAATATAAGGTGAAATCAAACTACTAATTGCAATATTTGATAAAATACTAAATTATATTGCTTTCACCAAATTCTATTGTAACATCTCCGTTTACTGTTTCAATATGAATTTCTCCTTCCCCTTTTCCCCATTTTCCACTTATTTCTTTTGGTGTTGAAGATTTTATTTCCATAATTGAAGGAATTAACTTTATTTTTCCGTTTACAACTTCAATTGAGTAATTAGCATTTAAATTTTTTTCTGCCTTTATATAAATATCTCCATTTACGCTTTCTACTCTTAAATTAGGGACATTGTTCAAAATTTCAGATCTTATTTCCCCATTTACTGTTTCAAAATTTCCTTTTCCTGAAATCTCTTTTAAAGTTAAATTTCCATTTACACTTTCACCTTTAATATTTCCTTCAACTTTTTCTACAAAAATATTCCCATTTACAGTTTCTATATCAAGATTTACATTTTTTGGAATAAATATCTTGTATTTTACGCTCCCACCCATTTTAACTGGAAGAAATCCCAAAAGGTAAGATCTTGTATGTTTTGTTGAAATGTGAAGTGTTTTTCCTTCTCTTTCAATAATTACATTTAGATTTTTTAAATACTCTTTTTTCTTTGCTACTTTTGTTGCTTCTATTAAGATCAATTCTTCTTCATATCCTAAAACTTCAATATCACCATTTACATTTTCAACCCATAACTTTTCAATTCCTTTTGAAGAAAGTTCTTTTTTAATTATTTCTTCAAAAGAAAACAAATTAAAAGAAAAAAGTATGAAAGTTATTAAAAATTTCATTTTTACCTCCTCAAAGTATAAACGAAAATTTCAGTGTTTAGGTTTCTTCAATTTTTGTATTTGAAATTTTTTCACCTAACCGAGGTCTTGAGGGATTACTTAAAAACAGATAAATTTCATATAAATTTATTAATGGAATAAATAAAAGAAAATTTCTTAAAAAAGAAGATTTAAAATTGCAGGGCTTTCTATCTTTTTGAAGGACAATCAATCCCATAATTCTTTTTCCAATTGACTTGCCATTAAAACCATCTTTAAATAATATATAAGCAACTCCCAAAATAATAAAAATTATCCAAGTTATATAGATTGGAATTGTAATTTTTGGAAATATTTTTAAAAAAAAGGCACAAAGTAAATTTTCTAATATCAAAATTAAAATAGTAGTTAAAAGTGTATCAATTAAAAAAGCAGCAAGTCGTAATCCCTTAAAGTATGTTTTCATCCAATAAATATGCCTTAAAAAAAGAGATTTGTCAAGTAAGTGCGTTGCTGCAACTTTAAATAGCAAAAGAGAATACAACTAAAAAAGACAACTTTTTCATAAGATAGATCATTAGATTTTAGCATATTTTCATTTAAAATAAGGGTAAGGATTTTAAATTTTAAAGGTTTATCATTATGATATAAGGAAAAAGAGGAAGATGGCATAAATATTATGTCAATTTTTCCAAAGGAAAAATCACCTTACACAAAAATTCCAGGAAAATACATTTCAAATCTTTTACGAAATATCTTCTTTCTTTTTCCAGGTGAATATAATCCTTCATCAATTAAAATTCTTCTTGCCCATTCACCAGAAATGGATGGAAAATCAGGAAAATCTTGCTTCAAAAAGTATAAAAGTAGAGACATTTGAGATCTTGAAAGATTTAAATAATAACTTTTAAAAATTTCTATATTTTTTGCTTCTAATTTTCCTCTTCCTTTTCCTTGTTCTTTTGAACAATCCTTTTATACCTACTTCTTTATATTTTTTAAAGATTCTTGTAAAATGCCAGTATGAATAGTTTAGAATTTTTGAACCTTCTTTTAAGTTTAAAACCTTGTTTTCTATAAGGTAAAAAACCTTTGCTAAGTTTATCATTTTGTCCTCCAAATTGGTCTGCATATTAACCTCCTTTCTGGAAGTAATTTTGAATTAAAGAGTTTCATTTTAAAGTTGAAATTAAAGTTGCTATTTTAAAATTACAACGACAAATCCCCCTTGACAACCGTTTTTTTTTGTATAATTTCTTGAAATTTATTTTAAGGAGGTTGTATGAAAAAAATTTTTTATTTTCTTTATTTTTTCTTCTCTATTTATGGATTTTCAAAGTATAAGGTTACCCAACTTTATAACCCAGTTTTGAGTGGCAATCCTTATTGTTATGATGCAAGTATTTTTTGTGCAGATTCAGGTCCTACCTCCTGTCCAAGTGGAAAATATATAACTTTCTCACAGTGTGGTTTATGCAGTCCAAATCCAACAGATGGTATTGGAAAGCATCAGAGGAATTCCCAAACAGGTCAATGGACATACAATGGAATACAATGGAGTTGCTATGCTTATCCTTGTGGGGAGGTAGATGAGCAATTTGAAAATGATGGCTACGCTGGGCCTGATGTAATAAAAGATACAGGATATAACAACAGGATATATCTTTTTTATTCACATAGAAATGCAGATATTTTTAAAGGAAGTATAGAATATAGATATGGAACAACTTCTACATATTATAGCCAGGCATATAAAATTCTTTCAATTGCAGATGAAAATATGTCCAGATGCACTTGTTGTGGGGGAGTTGCCAGAGTTGCAGCTGTTGACAGGGGCTCCTGGTTTTATATTTATTTTGAAGTGTGGAGAGAAAAACCCATCCCATCTCCAGAAAATCCTCCTTGTCCTGAAAAAATATTAAACCCTGATGGAAAATATGTTTGCAATCCGGATTCAATTGGTAATGTAAATGTATTTTTGTTTAAAATTAAGAAACAAACTACTGAACCATACATAGTTCTTTCAAGCCCAACAGGTACAAATTACAATGCGTATGTTTTTAAGAGGTCAACAGGAGAATGGATACCTATGGAATATGACACTGAAAAGGGTTATATATTAGGATATGGAAATTATTCTTATATTGGGAAAAGCATAGGTTATTTTGCAGAAAAAGCAATTATTGTTTAAAATAAAATTGTATGTTATTTTATTTAATTTTAAATATTGGTTTATATTTCAGCACTTTTTTAGCAAAGTACGAACTTATGCCTTATAATTTATCAGAAGATATAATAGAAGTTGAAAAGGGTAAATATCATTTGGCAATGCTTGGGTCTGATTATATTGAGTATAAAAGCTTTTTAGGAATTATAGAAATGGATAAAAATGGAAATTTATTGATGGAAAAAAAATTTTCAGAATTATTATTGGATCCTAAGATGTCAAAAACAAAGGATTTAAACTACATATTTTTTGGAGTATATAAATCTCAAAAATTAATTATAATGAAGATAAATGAAAATTTATCAATCCTTTGGCAAAAGGAATATGATTTTTCTCTGGAAGAAGGTGAATATTTGTATCCAGGTGATATAATAGAGCTTGAAGATGGATTTTTAATTACAGTTTTTTTTTATGGTTCCACTAATAAGAGATCAATTATAATGAAAATATCAAAGGATGGGGATTTAATCTTTGCAAAGAGTTGTAACAGTTATGGCATTGGGATTAATGTTTATCGTGATGGTTTTATTTATTTAAATGGAAGTGTATATTTTAATGATAATTGGGATGGTGTTATCATAAAATTAGATAAAAATTTAAACATTTATGAACAAAAAAAATACAACATTAAAGACCCAAATATGCTATTTCCAAATGCCCATAATGGCGCTGTGGTGATATTTAAGGAAAATGGAAATGAGATAATTTATGGGAATGGCCTATACTTCAAGCAAACTCCTTTTACTTGGATAATTGAAAAAAATCCAGAAAAAGGAATTTTATGGAAGAAAGGATTTGCAAATATATATTCTGAATTTGTGTCAATTGAAGGAGATGGGGCAATTATTTTAAAAGGAGGTCCCACTCATTATTATTATCCGCCCCAGTTTTTTTGGATTTATAAAATTGATTCAAATGGAAATAATTTATGGCAAAGGTACTATGATTTAGGTTTTAAAAATTCTGGGACAAGTGTGATCAAAGATAGCGAAGGATATTTTGTATTTTCAGGGGGAGTTAAAACAGATGAACATTTTCCTATAGGATATGCTTTAATTGGCAGGATGGACAAAGATGGGAACATTGAAGGATGTGGGCTAAATCCTATAAATCTTCAAGAATATAACACCTTTGAAGTTGAAGAAACAGAGGTAAATATAATAACATTTAGTGATTATAATAACATTTCTGTATCAGATTCAAATTTTTATCTTGAAGATATAAAAGGAAATTCAGAAGTTTTTTGCAGGGGAAAAGGCAAGCACAGAAGACCTTTTTAATCAAACCTGGCAGATTCTATTTTCTTTTGGAAAAATAAATTAGGAATATTTTTTATAAAAAAACAAAGGCGTAATTCACTTTTTACCAAACTTCAACCATTGATTGCTTGGAAATGCAGTAAATATAAGGCTTTATTTTTTTCATTAGTCCACTAGCTTTTTTGCTTTATTAAAATTGATTTAAATTTTCTCATCCATTCCAAATATCTTTATTAACTCTCTTTGAAAAATTTAATTTTTCAAAGAGGAGTTTTGGGTTCGGCAGGGGTTGAACTTGTTCAGCCTGCTGGTTTTTATTTTGGGGTCACAACGAGGCTGACTGCTTCCTATGTTTGGGGAACTTATTCCCTTAATAGATTTTACCATTTTTATCGCCCCTTTGAAAAATAATCCATTTTTGAATCTATGTGAGCGTTAATTTCTATATAATTGTTTTATTATAAGTTTCCCAAAACATACCAACACAATTTTTGATTTAACATAATGTAGCCGCAACCTTTATGAGACTGTCTGGTAATTAAAATTTTTAAAATTGTTATACAATATATTGTATTATC
>JBBISU010000101.1:6720-10820 GCA_037441225.1 Acidobacteriota bacterium | reverse complement strand
TTCCTCGCTTATCCATTTATCAATTACATCTTTTTTAAACCGCCACTGACCAGCGATTTTGAGGGAAGGGATAAGACCTTTGCGGGCAAGTTTATAGACTGTGTGTTCGTCCATCTGACTATAATGTACAAAAAAATACAATAGTTGTCAAGGGAAATTTTGATAAAAATAAAATCCTTATAGGGTTGCTTGCCTCGTGAGATAACTTCGTATTTCATAGGGTAAAGAGAGCAGAGCAAGGAGACAAATAATATCAGATAGGAATCATTATGTTGTTTAAATTGGAAGACAAAAAAGCTCCGGCGGAGGGTCTCGAACCCCCAACCTCGTGGTTAACAGCCACTTGCTCTACCATTGAGCTACGCCGGATTTATTTTATTATATCATATTTTTTTATAAAATCAAATTATTTTTAAAATTAAAAAATTTAATTAAAACTTTTTTATAACACTGCCAAATAGTCCTCAAAATTAGATACTATATATTTTTTCCCTTTTTTTATTATTTTATGTCCTTCCTCTTCCAAAATTTTCTTTTGTTTTTCAGCCCCGCCAGGAAATTTTTCATTTAACAAACCACCCATTTTAAGTGTTCGCCAGTATGGAGTTATGTTTTTCCCTCCTTTTATCCTTTCTTCTTCTGCTGCATTTGCAGAAACCATTATAAAAATCCCAGTTGTTAGAGTACAACAAAAATCAACTTTATGTTTTTCTGCAAGTTTTTTACAAATTTCTTTAATAGTTATAACTTTACCCTTTGGAACTTTTTTCATAATTTCATCTACTTCTTTTCCAGGTGCAAGGACAACAGAGGAACCATGCTTTGCTCCCATTTTTTCCAATGCTTTTCCACAGGGAAATTTTGGATCAAATTTTATTATTTTGGGGAAGTTTTTGCATCCTTCTAATTTTTCTTTCCAGGTCTTCCTTTTTTTAGGCATAATTTTAATTGTAATTTATCTAACCCAAACAAGTGTCCTTTCCCACCTTGTTTTTTTAAAGAAATTTATGAATACTGATAAAAAATCAGCTGTCTTATCCAACATTGATTTATTTGGATCATACCTTGGTGCTTCGTAGGACCAGTAAATTATCCATCCTCTCCCAGCAATGTAATCCCTTGGAACAAAACCCCAAGCCCTTGAATCATTTGAATTGTCCCTGTTATCTCCAATACAAAAATACATATTTTCAGGAACAATTGTCTCCGGGAAGTTATCTCTAAATCTTATTGAATCAGGGATTGAAGGATCCGGTGGAATTATATTATTATCTGAAAAATAAGCATAAGGTTCTTCCAGTTCTTCCCCATTTACATAAATTTTTTTGTTTATTATTTGTATTTTATCACCTGGGATACCAATTGCCCTTTTCACAAAGAAAAATTTTGGATCCTTTGGATATTTGAAAACAACCACATCTCCTCTTTTAATATCTTTAAAAGGAAAGATTGCTTTAAATAATTTGTTTCCTGGATCCCTGAAGGAAAATTTATCAACTATTAAATGATCCCCTACTAAAAGAGTTTTTACCATTGATTCTGTTGGGATTTTATAGGTCTGTAAGATAAAAATCTTTACAAAAGAAGCAAAAATGACTGCAACTGCAATTGCTTCATAGTACTCCCTAAATTTGTCCTTTTTTTCTTTAACCTTTTTTTCTTTCTTTTTCATAGGATAATATGATAACATATTTTTATGATTTCTTTAGTAGTTCCTTTTTATAATGAAGGGGAAAATGTTTCCTTTGTGATAAAGGAAGCTCTGGAGGTCTTATCAAATTTAAAAGAAGAATTTGAAATTATTTCAATTGATGATGGCTCCAATGATGATACATTAAAAAATCTTTTTAATTTAAAAAAAGAGATTAAAAATTTAAGGGTTTTAAAAGCAAAGGAAAATGGAGGTCAGTCATCTGCCATCTGGGCTGGGATTTTAAATTCAAGAGGTGATTTAATTATTACAATGGATGGGGATGGGCAAAATTTACCGGAAGATATACCTGTACTTTTAAAAGAAATTGATAATTTTGATATGGTAATAGGCGTAAGAGAAAAAAGAAAAGATAGTCCCTGGAAAAAGATTTCTTCTAAAATTGCAAATTCCTTTAGAAAGTTTGTTTTAAAAGACCCTTTTCAAGATATTGGATGTGGATTGAGGGTTTTTAAGAAAGATATTTTAAAATTTATTCCACCCTTTAAAACAATCCATAGATTTCTTCCTATTCTTGTATTGTGGGAGGGTTTTAAGGTTAAAGAAGTTAAAGTAAAACACAGGGAAAGGTACAAGGGTAAGTCAAAATATGGCACTTGGGAACGGCTAAGATTGGGCTTGCAGGATTTAAGGGGTATGCTTTGGCTTAAAAAAAGGATTATAAAGTATACTGTGGAGGAAATAAATGATAAATAAAATTTGGCTTGGGGTTGGTTTTTTTGGGCAGTTTATGTTTTTTATGAGGTTTTTAGTCCAATGGATTGTCTCTGAAAGAAAAAAAGAAAGCGTTGTGCCAGTTTCTTTTTGGTATTTTTCTCTTTTTGGCGGACTTATTTTGCTCTTTTATGCAATTTATAGAAAAGATCCTGTTTTTATTTTAGGGCAAATGGGTGGAGTTTTTATCTATTTAAGGAATTTGATGTTTATTTTCAAAAAAAGGAAAATTTTGGTATAATTTTTAAAATTTACAAATAATTTAAAAGAAATAAAATTATCATTGTGCTTTCTTTAACTCTATCATTTTCTTATAGAAAATAAAATATTTAATTCAAGGAAATTATAATTTACCTTTTTTCTCCATTTAACATTGTTAAAAATTTCTCTGCCATTTCTTTTAATTCCTTTTCTTCTGTCATATCTTTTGCTTGATTGAATATCTTATTTAATTCTTCATCATTTATTCCCAATAAAAATGATAACATACCTTTTTGAAATACAAGTTCATCTAAAAATGGGAATTCTTTAAAATCTTTTTCTATCTTTTCTATTCCCTTTATCATTTCTTCCAAAAATTTTACCTTTTCTTTGTTATCATACTTTTTTGCAATGCCCTTTTCATTTAAACTTATTTTATTGTATTCCTCTTTTAAGCTCCTTGAATAAATTAAACTTTTTCTCAATACCAAATACATTGCCCAGGGATAAAAACTACTCTCTGGATGCTTTAATATTTCATCTATCAAATTTTTAAAATCTTCCAAATTCTCATTGAAATACCCTTTGTCCCAAAAGGATGACAAACTCTCTTTATTCTTTAAATAATTTTCGTATATTTGCTTATCAAAATCTTGTGGATAATCTATTTCTATTTTAAAAGATGAAATTATTGTATAAAGATGCTCCTGTTTCTTTAAATATTCTATTTTCTTTTCATCTTCTTCTATTTTCATCTTCATTATTTCATATTCCTTTTCATCTTCTATTCTTTCTAATTCTTCTTTTTGTTTTTTTAACTCCTTTGAAAGATTACAAATAGTTGAATCTGGTATTATTTTTATTTCATAATCTCCATAAGATTTAAAATAGTCAACTAAATTTATTCTTCTTCTATCCTGATATTTTTCAAGTTCTATGCATTCTATTTCAGGTCCTTCAATGAATAAATAATTTTGTGCCCATAAAGGATATTGCCTTAAATCTTTTATCTCAAGTATAACTGGCTCACCTAATATTGCTTTATTTTGTCTTAAATTAAATATGCCTCCCTTCACCTGAAGGGAGGCAAAAATTATAAAGATTAGAAACTTCTTCATTGAACCTTCAAAGTCAACCTGTCTCTGTCAGTTGCAGTATGCCCTTTCTGATTTATCCCATCTATTGAAAATTCTAAAACATTTGTCCCACTTTTTAAATTTAATTTTACAAAATCACCTCCACCTGGAACTGGATGGAATAAACTCTTTATATCTTGATTGTTTAAATATGCTTTAAATGTCTCTGGCTTTGTTGTTTTTCCATAATAAATAAATAGTTCAAAGGTATTTTGACCTGGGGGAAGAGTTGTTTGTGTATCCTTTGGCTCTAAATATCTTAAAAATAAGTTTACATCATCGGGTTTTTGCCCTCCACCATTGAAAAGTTCAAGTTCTTCTGGATCAACTGGACCTAT
>JBBISU010000101.1:4737-6620 GCA_037441225.1 Acidobacteriota bacterium | reverse complement strand
TGCAATTGTAAAATTTGCACTTTGGCCTGGCTTTATGCTTTTATCGCCAAAAGAATAAGTAGCAAATACTGCCCAGTGACCTCCATTCCATCCCTCTGGGCAGGAAACATAAGATTTTGGAATTAAATTTTCTTTTTCATATGGTTTTGGAGGGATCCTGGACAAAAGGTCACAAACTGGATCAAACGGAAGAGATGAATCATATTGGTAATAATTTTTTGATGTTTCGAAATGTGTATCTATCCACGCAATATTTCCTTTGTTGCTTTCTGGTGAAATTATCTTATAATTATAATAGTAACAGTTGCATTGTGGATGATATTCAACACTGTACTCTATCTTTGTAAAGCAAATTGTTAAATCTTGCACAACCTGATATCCAGTTGTATCCTGTGGGCAGTTTTGCTGAGAAAAAATAAAACTTGAAAATAATAAAAAAAATAATATTTTCATATGACCTCCTATTTAAAAATTAAATCTACAATGTATATGTGGTGCTGTTCCACTTGTTTCATATGTACATTTGCTTTTACCATTGCTTTGCTCTGATACATAATTTTGCATTTCTTTTACATTTTCCAAAGTCAATGGAACACCCTTCGTGAGTTCCATGCTTATATCAATATTATAGCCTGCTCTATGTTGTCTATGCAACCTCCTCCAAGGTGGTGCAGTACCTATTGTTGCCTTTTCAAAAAATCCACCTTTTTCAAGATTTGCAGAAGTAAATCTAAATTTTGAACCAATACTCCCTGGATCTATCCAGATATAAAAAACCAAAACATCAAGCAATATATCATCCATTTTTGAAATCACTTCATTTCTCATATATTTATTATATGGAAAATGTATATCATCATCTGGCATTTTCCAAACATAGGAATTTCCTTCATTTTGGAGCATTGAAAAACCTTGAAATCCAAAAAAAGATGTAGAATCTTTATTTAAAGTATAAACCCTTCCATCAAAATCTTTTGATATATTTACTTTAAATGTATAAGTTCCAGAAAGAACTCCTGCATTCCATTTAACATCAAAATGAGGCATATTATTGTTACTGTCTTTTAAAAACTTCCCATCTTTACTTTCTATATCACCAAATGTGCTTGTTAAGTCATCGCAAGTTGCAGCAGAACCTTCTATATTAAATTCTACTGGCGTACTATAGTGAATGCTATGCGGAGTTGTTCCTGATGAGGAAGAGGTCTGATATACCCCATTATCTTCAAATTTAAAATCAGCCCCCTCCCAGTCACTGCAGCGAAAACTACCATAAAGAGATGTATTTGGTTCAAAAATTTTCCCTCTATCGCAATAGGCAGGAAACCTATTTCCTTTTATTCCAAAATTAAATTTATCATAATAACTAAAATCGGGTACAATCCAGAAGGTTGCACTACCTTTATAATTTCCTTCTTCATAAAATTCATAAGTATAATGTCCTAATTTTGTTGAGCAGTCAGTTATTCCACATCCTGCTGGAGCAAAACTCTGTTTTAAATCATAACTTGAATCTGCTTTCTTTTAAAACAATAAGCAAATAAATATTTTTTATTTTCCTTAGAATAATAATAAAGGGCATAGCCATTTGGAAAACCAGAAGGTTGGTTTCCATCATAGCAAAAATCATCTTGTAATATTTTTAAGAGATTTTGTTCGATAACTTCTCCAGAAGAATTCTTTATCTTTTGATAAAAAACTTTTCCAACATCTTCTTGAGATAAATAAAGATTTGCCCAGAGACAAAGCCCATGCCCTCTTGTATAAGAAGTATCATTTGGAGCAGGATAAAAACAAAAATCAACACAAGCAATGGTCCAAAGCCCACCAGTTGCAGCATAATTAAATGAAGAAGAAAAAATAAGAGAATTAAAAGTTAAAAA
>JBBISU010000101.1:0-4637 GCA_037441225.1 Acidobacteriota bacterium | reverse complement strand
AAAAGTTAAAAAACTTCATACTACCTCCTTAAAAAATTTTTTAAGGTTATTTTACAAAAAAACGGTTGTCAAGAGGAATTTATTGATGATATTAAAATTTAAAAATAAATTAATATTTTTTAGTTTTTGAGTTTTTTAAAAAGAATATTTTTAAATTTATATAAAAATTAAAATAAAATAAATCTTGTTTAACTTATGCTGATTGTATTTTAAAAAACAAATAATTTTACTTAAATTATTATGTTTTAAGATGCATTCTCCAAAAAATAAAATAACCTGGAAATTTTAAATTAAATTTTGTTAAAATATAATAATAAAATTTTATAAGGAGTTTTTATGGAATCTGTTGCGCAAGGTATTTTTTGTGGAAAAATTTTAAATGATTTTTTGTATCCTTATCCATCTTTAAATGAAGAAGAAAGGGAAACAGTTAATTTTTTAATAGAGTCCTTTAGAAAATTTGCAAAAGAATACATCAATCCAGAAAAAATTGATAAAGAAAAGTCGATCCCTAAAGAAATTATTAAAGGTTTAGGAGAAATGGGTATTTTGGGTATGACAATACCAGAAGAATATGGTGGCTATGGTTTCTCTGTCGCACAATATTGCAGGGTTATGGAAGAGATGACAAGGGTATGTAATTCTACTGCAATTTTAGTTGGGGCACATCAATCAATTGGATATAAAGGAATTATAATTGCCGGGAACGAAGAACAAAAAAAGAAATATCTGCCACCCCTTGCAAGTGGTGAAAAAATAGCTGCCTTTGCCTTAACAGAACCAGAAGCGGGGTCAGATGCTTCCTCTGTTAAAACTCAGGCAAGATATGATGCTGAAAAAAAAGGTTATTTTTTAAATGGTACAAAACAATGGATAACAAATGGTGGAATTGCAAACATCGTAACAACCCTTGCAAAGACAGGGGAAGATATTGCTTTGACTGCTTTTATTGTCGATACTTCATCTCCTGGTTTTTCAATTGGAAAAGAAGAAAAAAAATTAGGGCTTAAGGGCTCCTCAACAGCACAACTTATTTATGAAAATTTATTTGTTCCAGAAGAAAATGTTTTGGGGAGAAAGGGGAGGGGATTTTTAATTTTTATGCAGGTTTTAGATTCAGGTCGTTTAGGGCTTGCTGCTTCTTGTTTGGGTGGATGTAAAGAAATGATAAAACAAGCAACTGTCTTTGCAAATAATAGAAAACAGTTTGGTCAAAAAATTGGCGAATTTGAAATGATCAGGAAGAAATTTGGAAAAATGGCATCTTATACTTATGGCTCAGAGTCAATGGCTTATTTTGCAGCAGGACAGGTTGGGAAGGGTTTAAAAGATTATGCCACAGAATCAGCTCTTTGCAAATTTTATATAACAGAGATTTTATGGGAAGTTATAAATGATGCACTCCAAGTTGCAGGTGGGAATGGATATATGGAAGAATATCCTTTTGAAAGGTTTTTAAGGGATTCAAGAATAAATTTAATATTTGAAGGGACAAATGAGGTAACAAGGATGTATGGAGCACAAACTGGCTTGAGGTTTGCATCAAAGTTTAAAAGTTTTCCAGAAAAACCAGAAGAAATGGGATGGGTTTTGCCTGATTTAAAAGAAGAAGCAGAAGAAGTATCAAAACTTGTCTTTAAATTTGGTCAAAATAATAAAAAGTTTTTAGATAAAGCAGGTCCAGATGTAAGAAAATATGAATATGACCTTGAAAGGATTGCCAATTGTGCTTCTTCCCTTTATGCTTCTCTTGCAACCCTTTCAAGGACAACGGAAGAAGCAAAGCAAAAATCTGAAGCAATTTTATATGCAAAAACATTTTTAAACTTTGAAATTCAAAAAGTAAAAAATTTGCTTGAAAATGATTTTTCAAAACAAGACAACCTTTGCACAGAAATTTCTTCAGATATTTATAAGAAAGAAGAATATCCTTTTGATAGATGGAAAATTTAATACCTTCTCTTTCTGTTGTAATGCCTGCTTATAATGAAGAAAAAGTTATTGAAAAAGTTGTAAGAGAAAGTGCCGAAATTTTAAATAATATTTGTAAGGACTGGGAGTTGATAATTGTAAATGATGGCTCAATTGATAAAACAGAAGAAATTTTAAAAAATTTAGAAAAAGAAATAAAAAAATTAAAAATTTTGTCTTATTATCCAAATAAGGGTTATGCAAATGCTTTAAGAGAGGGTTTTAAAACAGCAAAATTTGATTATATTTTTTATACTGATTCAGATGGTCAATTTGATTTATCAGAAATAAAAAATTATTTTCCTTTAATTTATGAAAACGATATGGTTGTTGGTTATAGAATTAAAAGAAATGATCCTTATTTAAGAAAGTTTACTTCTAAGGTTTATAATTTAATGCAAAAATTTTACTTAAAGATTAGAGCAAAAGATATAAATTGTGCTTTTAAGATTTTTAGGGCAAGTTTTTTAAAATCAATTCCCTTATTTTCAGAACATTTTTTAATTGATGCAGAATTTTTTTTAAGGGCAAATGAGGTAGGGGCAAGATATGTGGAAGTTCCAGTCCAGCATTTGAAAAGAAAAGAAGGGAAGTCCTCTGTTAAGTTTAAAACAGTTTTTCAGACATTAAAAGAAATGAAAAGATTAAAGACAGGTTCCAGATGAATTTAATTTTCAGGTGGGCAATCCTTTCTTTTTCAATTTTTTTAGTTGAAAGGATATTGCCTGGTATAGAAGCAAAGGATAAGGGCTGGTATGTTTATGTGATTATGGCACTCATTATGGCTTTTTTAAACATTTTTTTAAAGCCAATTTTAAAAATTTTGTCCTGCCCTCTTTTAATTTTAACTTTAGGTCTTTTTTCATTAATTCTAAATGCAATAATCTTTTACTTTACTTCTTACATTGCCAATAAATTTTTTGATTTAAATTTTTATGTAAGAAGCTTCTTGGATGCTTTAATTGCTGCCTTTCTTGTTAGTTTTATAAACTTAATTTTAACCTGGCTTTATAAAACATCCCAAAAGGACTAAGTTTATTTAAAATAATCTCTTCTCAAATAAAAAAGCCCCTGTATTTAAAACAGGGGCTTTAAATATCTTTGATTTAAATTATTGGGTTTTTGTAACTTCCTTTTTAATCCATTCAGTTGTAACTGACTTGGGCCTTGTAATTGGAAGTCCCAAGCCCCTTGCAATAACTGCTTGTGAACAGATGCCCATTGCCCTTGATACAGCAAATAAGACAGTATAATAAGGAAATTCTTTCAAACCATAATGATAAAGAAGCGCACCAGAGCCAGCATCTACATTGGGCCAAGGATCTTTTATCTTTTGAACTTCCTTTAAAACATTTGGTACTACATCAAAGACCTTGGCAACTGCATCAAAGACAGGATCACCAGCACAATATTTCTTCCCAAAAGCCAGGAAGGCATCAAAACGAGGATCTGTTACCCTTAAAACTGCATGTCCATAACCTGGTATAACTCTTCCTCCTTTCAATGTTTCCCATGCATAATCTTCTAATTGTTTATCTGTTGGAACTCCATTAAATTTTTTAAGTAAATCCAATATCCAAGCAAGGCATTCTTGATTTGCTAAGCCATGGAGTGGTCCTGCAAGTCCATTTATACCAGCTGCAAGGGAATAATAAAGATCAGAAAGAGCAGAATTAACAGTTGCTCCAGTCATTGCAGAAACATTTCCACTTTCATGGTCGCAATGAAGAATTAGATAAAGTCTCATAAGTTTTGTAAACTCTCCATTGGGATCATCAAGCCCCAACATTCTTGCATAATTTGCACCCCAATCAAGTTTCCTTAATGGTTTAATAACTTTCCCTTTATCAAACCTGATTCTGTAAATTCCAGCTGCAATTGTAGGTAAAACAGCAATAATGTTTAAAGCATCTTCTAAGGTTGCTTCCCAGAATTGGTCCTTTTTCATCCCTTCATCATATCTTTTTCTAAAAACAGATTCCTTTTCCATTGCCATTAAAGCACCGGAAAGCATTGCCATTGGATGGGAATCTTTTGGCATTGCTTTTAAGACCTTCCATACATAATTTGGAACTTTGTTCCTTTTTGCAAGCTCTCTTTTAAGTTCAACAAATTCTTTCTTCTTTGGCAGTTCTCCTGTTAGCAAAAGCCAAAAAACCTGTTCAGGGTATTCATACTTATCAATAAAGTCCTTTAGTGGAATACCCCTTAAAACAAGCCCTTTATCTGGTGGTACTTCTGAGGTATCACAAACTAAACATTTAACTCCCCTCATACCACCATAAGCTTGTGCAACTGTTACTTGTGAAATGACTTTATCCCCATAATCAGTGTTGAGTTTCTTTATCTCTTCTCGCCACAGGGGAATTTTTTTGGATAATTTTTCGTAAAGCAAAGACATAATACCTCCTTATAAATTTTATTTTCTTACAATTTTAATATATTTAAGATTAAAAATCAAATGCCAAATTTTATTAACCTAAAAAATGCAACTGAAATTAATTTTTTTATTAAAAATAAGGGCTTCAAAAAAGCAAAAATATTGGTAGAGGCTTTAATCCAGTCCCAGTTAGGGAATAAAAAATTTTTTTATTTTACAAATTGTGCAAGCGTTTCCAATAATTATATTACAAATCCTGCTCTCATTAATCCCTTTTCCCTTCATT
>JBBISU010000100.1:0-10991 GCA_037441225.1 Acidobacteriota bacterium | reverse complement strand
AAAGATATGAAAGCATTAAAATAAAATCAAAAAATGCAAATGCAGGGGATAATAAGATTTATATATCAAAATTTTATGATTCGGTAAATCAGCAATGGATAAGGATTAATAAAGCAAACCCAAATTATCAAATATCCAATTTGAAATATCATCTATGACATCTTTTGAAAAATTACCTTGTAATTCATATTCTTCTGGGGTGCTTTTTCCTTCACCAGAAATAAATAAATGGTTAAGGTCTTTATATATTTTAAATTTTACATTTTTTTTGCCTTTTAAATTTTCCTTCCATATATTAAAATCTTCCATTGTAACTTGGTAATCCCTTTCACCTTGTAAAATAAAAACAGGTATTTTTAATTTCTTTATTATCTCAATTGGAGAGTATTTTAAAAGATCTTCCCAATATTTCTTTGATGCACCCATTAAAATTTCCTCATCTTTCATTTCAAGATTTTTTATCCTTCTTAATTGTTCCTTTATTTCTTTTAATTTTTCATCTTCTTCTTTATTTATTTCTCCATCAAGAGAAAAAAGATATTTTGTTTGCTCATAAACTTTATCTATATAAAGCCCATAAGGGATACCTGCAAGCAGTATTATTCCATCAACATTTTTTTCCTCAAAAGCAATCCTTGGTGCCATAGTTGCACCCAAACTATGGCCTAAAATGAATATTTTTGAGAATTTTAAATTTTCCAATTTCTTTAAAAATTTTATTGCTTCTATTGCATCTTCAATTACTTCTTCTCTTATAGTAAATTTATCAAGGTTTTTTGAAATTTCTTCTGGGTATTTTTTTGTCCTTTTTTCATAACGAAAAACAGCAATCCCTTTTGATGAAAGCCCTAAAGCAATATCTTTGAAAATCTTACTTTTTCCAACCGTCTCATCTTTATCTTGTGGACCAGAACCATGGACTAAAATAACTAAAGGAAAAGGACCTTTTTTCTTTGGAACAGTTAATATACCAGGTAATTTAAAATTTTCTTTTCCAAAACTATATTCAAATTCTTCATAATTTCCTAATTTTGCATATTCTGGAATTTTATAAGAAAAATCATCCTTTACAGGGAGGAAAAAAAGCCCTGCAATCTTATAATCTTTGTCATAAACAACTTTTATATTTATAGATTTTTTTGTAAATTCTGTTGTCAAATAAACGGAAATATATCCCATTTCTTCACTTGATTTTATTTTTATAATATCCTTAAACTCTCCAACCTGATACTTTAAACTATACCAGAGGTTTTCAACTTCAATATTTTTATCTTTAAGTGCCTTTATCATTACTTCAGCAAGCTTTTCCTTTGCGCCTTCAAATTTTTCTTCTTTTAATAATAAAACAAAATTTTTTGCTTCTTCTTCAAAATTAATTTGCCCAATTAATTCCTTTCCTTTAAAAAAAGTTAAAAATAATAAAAAAACAATGGATAATTTTTTCAAATTTTCTCCCCTTAAAAAATTTTTAAGTCATATTACAAGAACCCTCAAAGATCCCCCCTTCTTCCATAACAAAAGAAGGTGTCTCTATATCACATAAAAGTTTGCCTCCCTTGTGAACCACTATTTTTTTGGATGCCCTTACCTTTCCCTTTACAATCCCATTTACATAAAGCACTCCAATTTCTAACTCACCTTCAACCTCCCCTTTATCCCCTACAACTAAATCATTTTTTGATAAAATCTTGCCAAAAACCTTCCCTTCTATCCTTAAAGTATCTTGAAATTCAATTGTTCCATTTATTTTACATCCAGAATCAATAAATCCATTTAAATCACCTGTTCTCATTTTTCTCCTCCCATTAATTCTTCATATAATCTTATTAATTCTTCTTCATCTTTGAAAAATATCTTTAAAAAACCACCTTTTTTTCTTCTTTCAATTAAAACTTTTGTATGAAGTGCACTTGATAATTTTTCTTCTGCATCTTTTGTTATTGGATCTTTTTCTTTTTTTTGGACTTTCTTTTCTACAGCCCTTACAGTCAACTCTTCCCTTTTTATCCTTTCAGCCAATTTCAGCATTTCTTTTTCATCTTTTAAGGAAAGAAGTGCTCTTGCATGCCCTTCTTGTAATATTCCTTCCTTCAGCATCTTTTTAATCTTCTCAGGCAGATTCAAAAGTCGCAAAGTATTTGCTATTGCAACCCTTGACTTTCCAATAACTTTTGCAATTTCCTCTTGTGTTAAAGAAAAATTTTTTTGTAGATTTTCATAGGCAATTGCTTTTTCTATTGGATTTAAATCCTCCCTTTGTATATTTTCAATTAAGGCAATCAATAAGAGTTCCCCTTCTTCTTTTATATCTTTTATAATTGCAGGTATCTTTTCCCATCCTAAGTTTTGAACTGCCCTTAACCTCCTTTCACCTGAAATTAAAATAAATCCATCTCCTGATTTACAAACAATTATTGGTTGCAGTAATCCTTTTTCTTTAATACTATTTGAAAGATCTTCTATTTCATTTTCTTTGAAGTCACCTCTTGGTTGATAGGGGTTTGGTTTTATTTTAGATAAAGGCAAATAATGTATAAGATTTTTTTCCTCTGTTGTTGGAAGCAATGCTTCCAGTCCTCTTCCTAAAGCTTTTCTTTTCATTTTTTGCTCCTTTCTATGTATTCTTTTGCTAAATTTAAATAAGCAGTAGAGCCCCTTGATTTTGAATCATAATAAAGAACTGGCTTCCCAAAGGAAGGGGCTTCTGCCAATCTTACAGACCTTGGGATATAATTTTTAAAGACAAAATCTTTAAAATGTTTTTTTACCTCTTCAATTACCTGGCTTGCTAAATTTGTCCGCTCATCTACCATTGTTATTAAAACACCTTCTAAATCCAAAAAGGGATTAAAATTTTGTTTAACCCTTTCTATTGTTCCTAACAATTCACCAAGTCCTTCCAAGGCAAAATATTCACTTTGCAAGGTTATCAATACACTATCAGCAGAAGTCAATGCATTTAATGTTACAAAACCTAAGGAAGGGGGACAATCCAAAAAAATAAAATCAAAATTAGAATGGATCTTGGAGATAGCACTTTGTAAAAAATAAGCATTTCTCTCTTCTTCAACTAATTCTATTTCTGCTCCAACCATATCTCTGTGGGAAGGAATTAAGTAAAAGTTTTTAAAAGGAAGTTTTACAATTGCCTCTTTTGGTTCTATCTTACCCAAAAGAACACTATAAGAATTTTTTTTATCTAAATTCTTTTGAACCCCTAAACCAGAAGTGGCATTCCCTTGAGAATCTAAATCAATCAAAAGAACAGAGAAATCAAAAAATCCAAGGGATGCTCCAAGGTTTATTGCTGTTGTGGTTTTCCCTACTCCACCTTTTTGGTTTGTTATACTTACAATTTTTCCCATGTTTCACGTGAAACATTTTCAAAAATCAAAATATAAGAACTATCTCTTAACGGAATTTTTACCATTTCCTTAAAAGAATACCACATTTTTATCTTATTTTTAAATTCATTAAAATTTTTTCCTCCAAAATAAATCAATCTATGAGGATTTTTAAATTTTTTTGATAAAATTGATGTAACTTTTTCCTTTTTTGGTAGTGCCTTTATTAAAAAATCAGTTTTTTCTTTTGGAATTTTATCAAAACTTTCTTCCAACCTTTTTTCAATAATTTCAAAATTTAATTTTAACTTAAACTTAACCATTTCTAAAAAAAATGATTTTTTCTTATTTGGTTCTAAGGCAGTTATATTTTTTTCTTTTAAAAAAATTGAGAGTGGAACAGTCAAAAAGCCAGCTCCTGCACCTATATCAATTAAATGATCATTTAAATTTAAATTAAGAAGTGGCAAAAAATCAAAGGACTGATGCCTTAAAAATTCTTTTAAATCTTTAAAAGAAGTTAAATTTATTTTTTTGTTAAATTCTAAAAGATAATTTAAATAGGATAAAAACTTTTCTTCTTCTTCCTTTTCTGGGGAAAAAATTAATTCTTCCTTTATCTTTTCATACTCTTTTTTTAAAAGCAACATAGACAGCCAATATTGCAGCCGGTGTAACACCAGAAATATTTGCCAAATCCCTTAATGATTCTGGCTTACTTCTTTCAATTTTTTCTTGCATTTCTTTATTTAGCCCGGGGATATCTTTAAAAGAAAAATCCTTTGGAATTTGAATTGAAAGTATCTCCTCCAATCTCTTTATTTCTTCTTTTTCCCTTTCTATGTAAGGTTTATATAATAAATTTTCCTCCAACCTTTCAAAATATCCATCATAAACCTTAAAATCTTCCTCTATGATTTCCAATAAATTTTTTAAAGGAATCCTAGTTCTTCTATATAAAGAGCCAACTGTGGTTGGTTGGTCAAATTCAATATTTAATTTTTTAAAAATTTTTTCTTTCATTTCTTTTTTTGGATAAATCTTTTTTGAATCTAATTCTTCTGTAAAATTTTCCAATTTTTCTTCAAATTCCTTAACTTCATAATAAATTTTTTCTGGAACTAATTTAAATTTAAAACCATAATCAATTAACCTTTTCCTTGCTGTCCTAAAACCCAAAGAAAGGCGGTATTCTGCCCTTGAAGTAAACATCCTGTATGGTTCATCTATACCTAAATTTATAATATCATCAATTAAAATTCCAATATAACTTTCTTCCCTCTTTAAAATCAAGGGCTCTTCATTATTTAAATATAAACAAGCATTTATTCCAGCCACAAAACCCTGAACTGCTGCTTCTTCATAACCAGAGGTTCCATTTATCTGTCCTGCTAAAAAAAGCCCCTTTATATCTTTTAACATTAAATTTTTATTAAGTTGTTTTGGATCCACAAGATCATATTCTATTGCATAAGCAGGCCTTGTCATCTTTGCACTCTCAAAACCAGGTAGCATTTTTAATATTTTTTCTTGCAAAAAGTGTGGCAAACTCATAGATAAACCATTTAAATATACTTCTTTGTAATCCCTTGTCTCTGGCTCAACAAAGATTTGATGTCTTATTTTATCTTTAAACTTATAAACTTTCACTTCCATTGAAGGACAATACCTTGGACCAATTCCTTTTATTTTTCCAGAAAAAAGGGGGGATAATTTTAAATTTTCAAGGATTAAATTATGTATATCTTTATTTGTATAAGTTATATAACAGGGAACTTGTTTTATTTTTATTTTTTTTGTGTAAATTGAAAAAGGAATTGGCTCCTTATCACCTTCTTGTTTTTCCATTTTACTAAAATCCACAGAAGAAGCAAGGACCCTCATAGGAGTTCCTGTTTTAAACCTTTTTAATTTAATTCCAATTTTTTTTAAGGAATTTGAAAGATATGAAGGTGGCTCATTTGCCCTTCCTCCACTATATGTTTTATCTCCAATAAAAATTGTTCCATTTAAGAAAGTACCAGGGCATAAAATAACTGAATCGCCAAGGATTTCTTCTCCATCTAAAAGCTTAACACCTTTAGCTTTATCTTTTTCCAAAACTATTTCTTCTACAATCCCCTGCCTGATTAAAAGATTTTCTAATTTAAACAAATACCTTTGAACCCATAATAAATATTTAATCCTATCCTCTTGTGCCCTCAATCCCCAAACAGCAGGACCTTTGCTTCTATTTAAAACCCTAAATTGGATACCACATTTATCAGCAGCCAAACCCATAACTCCTCCTAAGGCATCCAGTTCTACAACCAAATTCCCCTTTGCAACTCCACCAATTGCAGGGTTACAGCTCATCTTTCCAATTGTATCAATATTTTGAGTGATAAGTATTGTTTCAAAGCCCATCTTTGCACAAACAGAACCTGCTTCTATTCCTGAATGACCTCCTCCAACTACAATTATTTTCCTTCTCATTTACCTATACAAAACCTTGAAAATATTGAATTTAAAACCTCTTCGCTTTTAATTTCCCCTATAAGTTCCATTACCAATTCAGTTGCCTTTTTTAAATGATAAGAAAATATTTCCAGGGGCTTTCCTTCTTTAAGTATATCTCTTGCTTCTTTAACAGAATTAAAAAAATCATCAAGTATTATTTTCTGTCTTTCATTTACTAAAAAATCCCCTTCTACATCTTCACCAAAAAATTTCTTTGCTTTATCAATAATTAAATTTTTTAAATCCTCAATCCCTTCACCTTTTAAAGCAGAAATTGATTTAAATTTATATTTTTCATTTTCTTTATTTATTCTAAGGTCGCTCTTTGTAAAAATAATTTCACCTTTTTCTATGACATAACTTTTAATATCTCCATCCAAACCATAAAAAGGAATAGAAGAATCATAAAGATAAACTATAAAATTTGCATTCTTTAAGATTTTTTTTGTTAAATCAACTGCCTTTTTTGTTATTCCTTTTGCTCTCTTAAAAACCCCTGCTGAATCCCAGAGTTTTACTGGATAACCCTCTAAATCAATTGTTTCAGAGACAGGGTCCCTTGTTGTTCCAACCTCTGGTGAAATTATTGTTCTTTCATAACCTAAAAGGGTATTGAAAAGAGTTGATTTTCCTGAATTTGGTGGACCTGCAATAACTACATCAAAAAAATCTTCCTTATTTAATAAATAGCATTTTTTTAAAAATTCTTCCAAAAATACTATCATACTTTCTACTTTATCCTCTATTTCTTTTAATGAAACCTCTATATCTTCTTCTTCAAATTCAATAAGTGCTTCAGTCAAGGATAGGATTTCCATTATTTTATTTTTTATTTCTATTAT
Source organism: Acidobacteriota bacterium (assembly GCA_037441225.1). Taxonomy (GTDB): domain Bacteria; phylum Acidobacteriota; class Thermoanaerobaculia; order UBA2201; family UBA2201; genus JBBFMJ01. The sequence goes on along the minus strand of JBBISU010000100.1, from coordinate 4,306 downwards.
TTCCTTTGAAAAGGACCCTTCTGCCATTAAGGACAATTTTTTTTGAACTTTTAAAGAAACTGCATCAGATAAAAAATTTATTGCTTCTGCTTGATTTAAATCAATTTTTCCATTTAGAAAAGCTCTGAAAGTAAATTCACCTGGAAGAGATAAAATTGCTCCTTTTTTTATAATATCTTTAATAAAATTACTAATAAGGTATGGATTTCCTAACAAACTCACTTCAACCAAATCCTCACCAGTATAAGAATTTGGTCCATACCAGCATACAACAACTGCTTTGCCATAATTTTCAAGAAATACTGTTGTTGCTTTTCTATGTTCAAATTTTTTCCCTGTTATTTCTTCAATTATTTTAATAGAAGAACCCCCTGAAATCCTCACTACCCCAAGAGCCCCCTTGCCCTGTGGTGTGCCTAATGCTAAAATTGTCTTTTTACTTCTTGTAAGATAAGAAAATTCTCTTAAAATAGCCACTCCCTTGACTCTTTGATTCAACTCCTTCAAATTTTGCTGCTGTCAAATGAACTATTTTCCTCAAATTTGGCGGCAAAGGTTTTGTTTGGATTGTTTTCCCTTCTTTTTTTACTTTTTTGCATAAAGAATGAGCAAGTTTTTCAATCTTTTGCTTAATGTTTTCCCTGAAATTTGAAGCATCCAGTAAAACTTCTCCTTCATAGCCCTCTTTTTGAAGAAGTTTTTCAATCAAATATTGAAGGGCATCCAGTCCTTCTCCATAATTTTTTAATAAATAACTTACATCTTCTCCCTTTAAATTTATTGTCAGTAAATTGTCTTTTTTTTCAATGCTATAAGAAATGTTAAAATTTGAATTTAATATAAATTTATTTAAAAAGTATTTAAGCGAAGGGCTCCCATAATCCTCTAAAATTTCAATTACTACCCTTTTTTCAAGCCCAAATAAACTTCTTTTTTCCTCTAAAATCTTATAATTCAATTCTTCCCTTGGTTTTTTATATTCTCTTATTGCTGCTTCCAATGCCTCATCTAAGTTCCTGCCTGAAAAGGTTTTTTTATTCATTTCAATTCCTCCTTACTGCGCCATTTATAAATATATGTTTGCAAAATCTGTAAAATTGTATTTACAAACCAGTAGAGGACAACTCCTGATGGAAAATTTAAAAATAAAAAAGTAAAGAAGATTGGCATCATATTCATTAAAAACTTTTGGCTTCCAGTTCCTTGCGTTGGTGTCATCTTTTGCTGCCATAGCATTCCTATGCCCATAAGAATTGGAGTTATATAATAGGGATCCCTTGATGATAAATCCTTTATCCAAAAAATAAAAGGTGAATTTCTTAATTCTATTGCAGAGGTAAGCATACTATAAAAAGCCCACAAGATTGGAATTTGGATTGCAAGGGGAAGGCATCCACCCAAAGGATTTATCCCTTCTTTTTTATAAACCTCCATTATTTCTTGATTCATTTTTGCCCTTTCATCCATATCTTTTATAGAATTTTTATATTTCTTCCTTATTGCCTCAATCTTTGGCTGAACCTTTTGCATCTTTTTCATTGAAACAATTTGCTTGTGGTTTATAGGATAAAGGACAATTCTTAAAAGAAAAGTTAAGATAATTATGCTAAATCCCCAGTTTCCAATTAAATTATTTATTCCCTTTAATATCCATAAAAGGGGTTTTGCAATAAAAGAAAAAAAGCCAAAACTAATAATTTCAACAAGTTCGGGCTTATTTTTTCTTAAAAAATCCAAATCCTTTGCACCAAGGAAAACTTCAAAGGAATTTTTACCTTGTAAAATTTCTGCAGAAACTAACAATTGGGGTAAATTTTTTTGAAAAAGAGCATCTAACCTTTTTATATCCCTCTGATCTTTTAAACAATTTTTAATTTCCTGTTTTTCTTTTTCTGTCAAAAAGGCCATTTCCTTTATAAAATTTTCTCTAAAATTTAATTTTTCAAGATCCCTATCCTTTTCTTGATATATTCCATAGACAAGAATTTCATTTCTCTTCTCATCAAATAAAACCCTTTTCTTTAAATCATCACTCAATTTTTCGTTATCAAAGCCATATTTTAATTTTGTCTTAACAAAAATGTTTTTTTCAGGTATGACTTTAACTTTATTTAACTTTGAAGTGGGAGTTAGAATAAAAGCAAAATAAGAATCTTCCAATCCAAAATACTTAATATTTTGTGAATTTATCTCAAGAAAGGGCATCTTTTTCCCAAATTTTGCAACGGGAATCCTTTTTATTCCTTTAAAATCATTATAAACAAAATTTGCAGGAAGCAAAAACTTATTATTTTCTTCCCTAAAATCAACTTCTCTCAAGCCAGGTCCCATAATTAAATAACCCTTTGAACCATTTTTGCTTTTTAATTCAATTTCAAATTTTAAAAAACTATTTTCTAAAACAAATATTTTTTTTATGAAGATTTCAGGAAGAGATAAATAAAAAACTAAACTATTTTTGCCTTCTTCAACTTTATAAATTTCCTCATTTGCAATTTTATTTAAATCTTCTTCTTCAAAATTTAAATTTAAAGGAGAAAATTCTAAATTATATTTAGGATACAAACTTAATGGCTTTTTATCATAATCTAAATATTTTTTTAAATGAATATCTTTTATTTTTGCACCTTTGTTTGTATATTCAATTTTTATATAATCATTTTCAAGAAAATAATCCTTTTCTTCTTCTCCTTTTACAATTTCTTCAATTGAAATATCTTCCTGCTTTACTAACTCTTCCTTTTTTTCAACTTTTACAACTTCTTCTTTTATTTGGGGAGGTATTGGTTCTTTTGGAATAAATAATTTACTCCATAAAAGAAGAACTAAAAAGGATAAGGCAAGGGCTATAAGGAGTCTTTTTTCCATTGTGGAACAGGGTCATAGCCACCAGGATGAAAGGGGTGGCATTTAAGCAATCTTTTAATACCAAGCCAAAAACCTTTAAAAAAGCCATAAATTGAAATGGCTTCCATCATGTATTCTGAACAAGTTGGAGTAAACCTGCAAGCAGGAGGAAGGAGAGGTGATATAAATTTTTTATAAATTTTAAGCAAAATTATAGCAATTCTTTGCAGCATTTTCTTATTTCCATAAATTTTTTTATTAAAAGGTCATGCATTTCATAATAGCTTAAATTAAAGCCCTTTTTACAATAAATTAAAAGATTTCCAAAAAAGGGGAGAAAAAAAAGGGAATGGGTTCTCAAGATATGTCTTAACTTCCTTTTCAATTTATTCCTTTCATTTGCCTTTCCAAACTTGCGATCTACTACCACTGCGTATTTTAAAGGGAAATCATAAATGGGGCTATAATATAAAACAATAGTTTCCATTTTTAATTTTATTCCCTCTTGAATAAGCTTTTTAAACTTTTTTTGCCCTTTTAAAGGGAATGGTTTTAAAATCAAACAGCAATCCTGTACCTTCCTTTTCTTCTTCTCCTTGAAAGAACAGCCCTTCCATCTTTAGTTCTCATACGGATTCTAAAGCCATGTGTCTTTTTTCTTTTCCTGTTATTCGGCTGAAAAGTCCTTTTCATTTAAGGTAAAAAACCTCCTTTTCATAATAATTGTTAAATTATACTACAATAAAAACAAAAAATCAACTCTTGAAAATATTGCAAATTAAAAAGATAGAAAAAATTATTCTTTGAAGTGATTTTTATCTCTAAGAGAAGTTCAATAAATCAAACAATATTTCTATGATAAAATTAAAGGATAATTATAGGGAGGTATTTTTATGGAAAAAAAATTTTATTTGCAAGATTTAAATTCAGAAGAAACCATAAAAAATCACTTCATAGAAAACTGGAACTGGGAAAGCCCTGAAATTACTAAAACATCTTTTAACTATTCAGAGGAAATAAAAGATAAAATAGAAAAAGCAAAAGAATTAGCAAAAAGAAAGAATTTCAAGATTTTTCTTTTTTGCCTAAAAGATATTGATAATCCTGAAAGAAAAATGAAAACAATAGAAAGAAAGATATTAAATTCAATTAAATCTCAAATCAACCTTGATGATAATATTTTTATTTTTTCTTTTGATGATTTTAAATATATTGATTTTGTAAATGCAAAAAGAGGTAAAAAAATTCAAATAAAAAGGTTTTCAATAACACCAGAAAATAGAAATAAATTAAGAACAGCCTCAGAACAGCTTCAGAAATTAAAATTAGATATAAACAAAATTTCAAATACAATATATTTAAGAGAATGCATAGAAAATGCTTTTAGTGTTGAAGAAGTAACAGAAAAATTTTATAAAGAGTATATTTCCATTTTTGAAAAGATAAAAAAATATTTAAT
>JBBISU010000099.1:0-11332 GCA_037441225.1 Acidobacteriota bacterium | reverse complement strand
GAAAATCATATCAACCAATTTGAATTGTGAGAACGCTGAAACGGACACGGACACGGAAAATGGACAACCTTATTTCTATTATTTAAATGGTCACAATGATGTTGTTTATTTTGCCGATGCAAACTTTACGCAAGATGAAATTGAAACCTACGAATACAACCCTTGGGGCGTCCTTTTGACTTCTGCAAACAAAAATAACTTACTCTACACATCAAGGGAATTTGACTTTGATACAGGACTTCAGTTTAACAGGATGAGGTATTATAGCTCAAATTTGGGAAGATTTTTAAGTAAAGATTTTATTAGGTCTTTAAATGCTTTTATCTATGTCTACAATAAACCAAACTACTATTATGATCCTATAGGTTTATATGGAAGATGGATTAATCTAAAAATTCCACCGCTAAACGGAGATTCTATTGGATGGTGTGCTGAGCCAAAATGCGGATGCAGTTGTGATGATTTGCCTGGATACTATCTTTGCGATTGGGATTGCTATTGTCCCTCAGAAAATTTCCAAACAAGATCTTGTCTTTGTTGTTCCATATAAAAATAACTTTAGGAGGCTTACATGAAATCAATTTTATTTTTTATTTTGTTTTTTTATGTTTATCTTTTTTCATCAAATATAAATAATGTTGTAAGAGATTTCCAAGTTAATAAATTTGATTCTATAGGCAAAGACCATTTAGATAGGATTTGGATAAGAGATAATAATACAGGAAAAATCACATTTTTTATAAATGAAGGGGAATATAAAAGAATAAATTCTATAAATCAGAAGGGTTTGATTTATGATATAGATTTAGACTTTGGTGAGTTATTTGCAGGGATTGGTTTAAAAATAATTTCAATATTTAAAGATGGAAATTATAAAAAAGATATTAAGGCAAAAGGGATGCTACTCGGCATTTGTTGGATTAATGAAAAGGAAATTGCGATTGCCATATTAAATGAGCAAAGCTTTATAAAAATTTTGCTTTTGAATATAGAGAATAATAAAGAAGAAGAACTATTTGCTTTATCAAATGAGAAATACGCAGATGATCTTCCATTTATTTATTTGAAATATTTTACAATAAACAATTGTCTTTATGCTTTTGACTTTTATAACTTTAGATTAAAAGTATATTCTTTTAAAGAGAGGGGAATTATATATCAAGCAGGTAAAGAAATAAAGGAGAAAGCTTTTGATTTTTCTTATATAATTAAGAAAGAATCTAAAAAAGCTGACAAAATCATTTCTTATAATTATTTAATACCAAATAATAAATTTGGAATAGATAATAAAGGAAATTTTTATGTAATGGAAGGATGTTTAAACGAAAATACAACATATTTAAGCATATTCACATTATCTGAAGAATTGAAAAGAAATAAATATATTTCACTTACGAACTGCTATAAAAATTCTTTTTATTACAAAAATTATTTAATTTTTTATAATATCAAAGATTCAACAATTCAACTTATAGAATTAAAAAATTATGATTAACTCAAGTTCCGCAGTTTTTATGAGAAAACAAAGATAGCAAAAATTTTTTCTGCAGTACCTCATCCTATTATTAGGTGTTTCGTCTTTACTGGTTTATCCTTTATAATTTTTTATATATCCCCTTTTGCTCTTCCGTTGCCTCTAAAAGAAACACCTCATATGTTTTCCCCTTTTTCTCTAACTGGAATTTTATACCCAATCATTATTCCACACTACAATGAAAGAAACAAAGTAAATTGCAATAAATTTACTTAACAAAAATGTCAAAAAATTTGTCCAATTTTATAGTCAAAAATTCAAAATTGTGGAACTTAGGTTAAAGCACAGCAAGTTGGGCTTAAAGAATTTTATTTGTTTTTAATTGGGTAAGTTAGGCTATAGGAAAAAAGGAGGCTTTTTTCTACTCAAAATTTAATTTCGATTGCCTTTTTAGGCTTAAATTTAAAATTTTTTTATGCTATAATCTTTTAAATGAAGATTTTTTTAGTTATATTATTTCTTTTTTCACAATCTTTTGAAAAAACCTTTATAGAGAAAGAAAATTTTTACACTTTAAAAAAATATTTTAAGGAAATACCCGTTGAAATTTCATCAAAAACCTTAGGGATTCCAAAAGGGCTTTATGGGGCAAAGCAAGGATTTTTTATAATTTCTGAAAAAAAATTTAAGATAATAGATTATAAGGAAGTTCCACTTCCAAACCTCCCCGGCAAATTTAAATTGTTTATTTTAAATTGTCAAAAAAATAAAAAAAATTTCAAGGTCTTTTTGCTTTTAAAATATTTTAAGAAAAAATGGGTAGTTCAAAGTTTTAAAGAAATGCCTTAAATGAAAAAATTTTTACTTTTACTTCCACTAATTTTTTTGTTAATAATTACTTTTAAAGGAAAAGATATTTCTAACTATTTTTATTTTAAATATGTTAAAAATAAAATTGAGAAAAAAGGTAAAGAATATTTGGAAAATTTAAAAAATTTAAAAAAAAATATATATGATATCTCAGAAAATTTAAAAGAACCTTCAATACCTTCCTGGAGCAAATTAGAAGATATTTCCAAAAAATATAAATTCAACGGTTTTATTTTAATAAAGGATTTAGATGGAAAACCTATTCGATGGTATGGAAATGTAAAAGAATTTAATTTTGAAAAAGGATTTAGAGCTGTCTTTACAATAGAAGGACCATTCCTAATCTTTTCTTCTGAGTATCAATATGGAAATGTAATAATTTCTTCACCAGTCCCAGAGATAAAAAAGTATATATACCTTAAAAATGTAAATTTTTTCCCTCCAGAATATTTTTTCCCCCTTCCTGATACTTTAAAACCTCCAACATATTCTTTTCTTTACAAAGAAGAAGGACCGCCTTTACTATTGGTTAATTTTGAAGCAATCTCTAATGAAGAATTCCAAAAAATATTTTTTAATTCTTTGAAAAGCATAATTGGTGTCTATTTAGTATTTTTATTATTTTTTATAAAGATTAATTTTTTTTTAAAGTTAATTTTATTTAGATTATTTTTTAATTTAATTTCTTTTGAAATTTTTCCTATCTTTGAGAAGATAACAAAAAAAGAAATATTTCATTTTCCTTTCCTCTTTTTAAATAATCCCTTAGAATTGGCTATTACTTCAGCTTTTTTATTTCTGGCAGTTTTGAAAATAGAAAGAAGAATAAATAATAAAATTTCAGTAATTTTATTTTTTACTACCTCTGTTTTTTATTTAATCTTAATAAAAAATATTTTAAATTACACAAACCTTGTGGATATACCTTTTATTTTAAAAATTTCAATCTTCTTAATTTCTTCTTCCCTTATTTACTTTTGGATTAAAAATCTTGAATTCTTAAATTTAAGATATTTTTTAATTTTTTTTGTTCCCTTATTTATTTTTTTTCCTTTAAAATATTCTCTCATATTTTTAATTCTTGGAACTTATGGCTCTTTAAGCTTCAAACTAAAAAAATTCTTGTTCTTTTCCCTTCTTGCAATTTGGGCTTTAATTCCTCCTTATATTTTTCAAAGAGAAAATTTAAAAATATATATAGAAGATTCTTATTCCTTTTCAAAAATAAACCAGACAACCTTTTCTGTAATAAGAGTTAAAAGTTCCTTTCTTGAAATCTTAAAAAATTGGGATTGGCAAGAAGAATTCCCTTCAATTGATTTAATTGAAAACAAAAAAGAACTTGGAAAAATAATAGAAGAAAAACTTTCATTAAATGAACTGCCCATAGACTATAAATTAGAGTTATTTGAAGGAAATGAAAAAATATCAATTATCCAAAACAAGAATTTTCCAGTATGTTCTTTAAATGAGGTAGAAGGATTATATCAGGAAGAAGAATCACTTTATCATTTAAGTTCAAAACTATTTTACAAAGGTAAAGAATGGGGAAATATTATTCTACATATATATTTCTATCCACCTTATTTAAATAAAAAAGAACTTTTACCAATTGCTTTTGGAATTTATGATAAAGAGGGAAACTTACAAAACTCTAATTCATTATATACACCCGAAAAATTAGATAAAATATTTTTAAAGCAAAGTATGTATTATTTATATCAAGAAGGGGATAAATTTTATTTATTTTTAATCCCCCCCTGGGAGTTTTATTTTCCTTACCTAATCTTTTCTATATTAATTTTAATTGGTTCCTTATCATCCATTACTTTTCCAATTAATTTTAAATCAATTTATTTTTTAATTCTAATCCCTTTGCTTCTAATACTTTTTTTAATAATATTTTTGGGCTTTTTGTTTACATCAGAACAAAGAAAATCATTGATAAATTTGCAAACCTTATGGGGAAGTTCAATCCAAAAGAATGTATTAAATTATGCAAATAAAGAAAATTCAACTTTTTATTATGATGATGGGATATTAAAAAAAGGAGAGATTATAGAAGAAAAATTTAATTATTGTCCTTCAAAAATTATGAAAAAAACCCCTTTAAAAAAACCAGAGGTCTTTGAAATTGATGGAGAATACTATCTTTTTTTTGAAGGCTCAGAAGGGCAATTAATTGCTTTCAAGCAAACAAACCTTCAAGGTATGGAAAAACCAATCCAATGGCTTACTGAAAAGACTTGGGGAAATATTATATTTTTTTATTCCTTCTTTTTAATTTTTTTAATTTCCCTTCTAACTAAAATATTAAGCCCCATAAGGAAATTATCTCAAATGGCAAAAGAAGTTGAAAGGGGGAAAGATTTTTATGATTTGAAACCAATTTTTGGAAAGGAGATAGAGGACTTGTCTTTTGCCTTAAAAGAATCTTTTCTCAAATTGCAAGAAGAAGAAAAAACTTTAAAGGAAACATTAAAAAACTTACCTGTTGGAGTAGCTTTGTTTAAAGGCGAAAAAATGGTTCTCTTAAATGAACTAATGTCCCTTGATATTGAAGAAATTTTGAAATTAAAAGAGGAAGGAATTTTTGAAAAAAATGAAAGGATTTATCAATATAAAAAAGTAAATATAGATGAAGAAAAATGGATATTCTTCTTAAACGATATAACAACTGAAATAGAAAAGGAAAAACTTTCCTTAATTTCAAACATTGCAAGGATTGTAGCCCATGAAATTAAAAATCCTTTAACACCAATAAAACTTTCAATTGAATATTTGAATGAAATTTTTAAAAAGAAAAAAAATGAATTTGAATTAGAATTTCCAAAGATTTCAAAAGAGGTATTAGAATCTTTAAGAGATTTAGAAGCAATTTCTTCAGAATTTTCTGATTTCACACGCCTCCCAGATTTAAAAAAAGAAAGAGTAAATCTAAATAAAATATTAAAAGAATGGCTATCTCCTTTTGTTTCAGCTGGAAAGATAGTATTAAATTTGGCAGAAGAAGAAATTTTCTTAAATCTTGATATAAGATTATTTAAAAGAGCATTATTAAATATAATAAACAATGCTTGGCAATCGGCTAAGCCAGAGCCAGTTGTATATATAAATCTAAAAAAAGAAGAAAACATAATTTTGGAAGTGGTAGATTCAGGACCTGGAGTACCTGAAGAGATTTTACCAAAAATTTTTGACGCTTACTTTACAACAAAAACCTCTGGGACAGGGCTTGGATTATTTATTGCAAAAAAAATTATAGAAGAACATAAGGGAAAAATTTTTGCTGAAAACACAAAAGATAAAGGGCTTAAAATAAAAATAATTTTTTCTTAAAAATAATATAAAATATTTTGACTGAATTAAAGGAACTGTTTTTTTTATAAGATTTATAAGGATAAATCTAAATTTTTAATTAAATAAATTTAGTTCTTCTAAATTTCTTTGCTTTTTGATTTAATTCAAAAATTGCTTTTAATTTGTGAAGGGTGAGCGATCTCGCCCACTACTTGCTGACGCCTAAAAATCCGTAAACTGGAAAATTTTTTTTAATTTTCAAAGCTTTTAACGGATGACTGATAACGGATACGAAAAAGGGACTTCTAATCTATTGCGCTGTTTTTCTGCTGCTTTAAAAAACTAAATCATTTTCGACTGCATTTCTTGGGTTAATATAATTTATGCCGATAAAAGTATGTTGATTTTTATAAAGAAAAGTAAGCTTTCCTTAAAATTAAAAAACTTTTTTCTTTATTTGCTTTTTGCTTATTAATTATTTCAAACTCGCCTCAATTATTTTTTTATCTTTTTCTGTTATGCCATAAATTTTATAGACAAGCTCGTCAATTTCGGCATCAGTTTTCTTGATTTCTTCTTCTATCTTGGCTCTTTCATCAGTTTTCTTGTCGCCGATTTCATTGAGGCGTTTGTTTAGAGAAAGCATTTTATCTACGAGTTTTATGAGGGGTTGTTGTTTTTCTAAAGAAAGAACTTTTATTGGGAATTTTTTAGCATTCACTATCAGTATTTTTTGAAATAGATTTTTTGATGGGTCTAAATATTTCTCCTTATGATAGAAACTCATTAGTTTAGAGTTTAATATTGATAGTAAATATTTCGGTGAAACTTTAGCCTCGTTTTTTACGAGAATATTGAATGCTATTTGGGTATTATAATATTCTTCTTCTGTATATCCTGCATAAATTCTTGGTGGTTTCCCAATTATTATCTGTCTTATTACTATTCTTGGTTTTGTAAAAAATCTTTGCTCTCTCGGTGCACCTAACCAATCTCCATAACTGATATATTCTTTACCATCCCAAAAAACACCATATCTTATTATGTTCTCCCCAGATAAAAGTGGTTTGAAGGTTGTATTTTTCTTAATTTTGGCATGAAAAACCCTTTCCTATATCTGACTTTTTGTATGGCCTTTATATTTATCGTAGGGCGTTAGACCTAAAGAGAAATCGCAAATTTCAATAAGTGGTTTTGTTTCTTCTTCAATTTTACTCAATAGTCTGATTAAGGAAGTATTTGTAGAGATATTGATTATATTGTTTTCAGTTTCCCATATTTTTTGATTAAAATCAATTATACAGACATTATTATCTTTATTTATTGTGTTGATAGTTGCTTCTCTTGGATAAATAAGAACTTCGCAATTTGGCTTTTTTGTTTTTTCTTTCTTCTTTTGATATACCAAAATGATAGTTTCTACTTTAACATTTTGGAATACATTGTCTGGTAACCTTATTATTTTTTTGAGAGTTACTTTGTCTAAAAGTAGTGTTCTTATTTTCTGATACGATTCATTATACAAAATAGAATTTGGTATTATAAAGCCAAAAAAACCACCATCTTTTAATAAACTTAATGATTGCTCCACAAATACGGCATAAAGATTCATCCGGTTTTCAACAGTAGAATATTTATCAAAGAAATATCTTACAATTTTTGGGCTTAATCGTTTAATATCAACATAAGGCGGATTCCCAATTACAACATCAAACCCGCCTTCTTTCATAACTTCTGGGAATTCTTTATTCCAGTCAAAGGCTTTGTCTCCTGCGATTGTTGGGTCGTCAATTAATGAGTTCCCACATTTTATGTTTTCCTGCAATAATGGAAGACGATGCCCTTTTTCTGCGATTTTAAGCAGGAGATTAAGCTGTGCTATTTCTACTGCTTGTTTATCTAAATCCACACCGAAAATGTTGTTTTTGAGGATTTTTGTTTTTGTTGTGAATGGCATATTTGTCTTAAAGTCAATTTGTGTCTGCGAATAATTTTTATCGTGCTTTGCATAATACTCATTAAGGACATCAAAAGCTTTTATTAAAAATGAGCCAGAACCGCAGGCAGGGTCCAAAACCCTTATTTTTTCAACATTTATTTTTTTGTCTTTAAGCAGTTCTCCTAAGGTATTTCTTACAATGTAATCAACGATATAAGTTGGAGTGTAATAAATTCCCTGCTCTTTTCTATGTGCGTGGTTTTCTGTAAGCTTTGCTCTTTTCTCGCTTTTCTTCAAAATATGCCCCAAATACTGCTCGTAAATATTGCCTAAAACATCTGCCTCAATAGCTGAAAAATCATAAGAGACAGATTTGTCTTTTGTGTAGTAAAGTCCTTCTATAATTTCGTGCAAAACCTCGTTATCAATATCCAAACTATCGCATAAGTGGTTTGCGAATATCTTGCTGTTGTATTGCTTGTCAAAATAAGCAAAAACCTCTCTCAGACTTTTTATTAACTGCCCTCTGCCCCTGCTTTCCCATTCCCTGAAGCTGGAAATTAAGGTTTTTGCTTCAAGTTCCCTGTCTTCGCAGTTTCTAATAAATATTAATCTGTCTAAAATTCTCTGGATTGATTCATCCAAATCTTCTTCTGTTATGTTTTTGCTCTGGTTTAGCTTTGTTATGTTTTTAGATAACAATTCCCTAAATCTCGTAAAGTCTGCCAAAAGTTGTTTATCAACGGAAATCTTTTTTGTCTTCTTCCCCCATTTTTCAGCCTCCATATCGAGCAATCCTTTTTCAAAGCTGTCCTTTGATAAAAGCCATAATTCATTGAACCTGTCTAAAAATTCTTGACAGGGAATTGTTTTAAGATGACTCTGTAATGAATCAGATGTTTTCCATTCCGCATTAAATATTTTCACACTTTCAAAATCAGTAAGAACTGCCCAAGTGCAACCTTTATGCCATGCATAATTTATTGCCTGTTCAATAAATTTAGGATTATCCAAATCCTCTTTTAATGCTTTTGCTTCTAAGAAAAATTTAGGAATGCCATTAATCCTAAAGCCATAATCAACTCGTTTTTTGGAAACTTTTTCTTCTGCAGTAACTTCATTAGAATCTTCGGTATTCCAACCCAAAGCGCGAAACAAAGGAAGAATAAAATCTTTTTTAGTCATCTCTTCGTTGTATTTTGCAATTTGTTTTTCTTCAACAACTTTGTTATACTTATCAATAAGCTTTTTAATTATCTTTTTTATAACATCTTTTTTATTATTATAATTACTCATAATATTACCTCCATATTTATTTTAAATCATACCATTTTTAAATTCAAAAAAACTTTTGCCCTTTAAATAGAAAAAAAAACTGTTTAAATTTGGTTAGATGAAAGCAGTTTGATTTTTTCCTTGCGAGGTCAATTAAGGATAATAACATAATTGAATTTTTGGTCTCCTCTCCTTGCAAGGCGGTTTTAGAATTATGTATGACATTGTCAGAATGAAAAAAATTTTTGCAAAAAAATATTTTGGTGAGTGTCATGAGGCACCAATCTTTTTTTGTGATAGGCAGCCATTTTGCTAAGTATCTTTCCTTTCAGGTATATAGTATTCTCTCATAATTGGAAGATTCTTTTTAAATACTCTTTCTTGATCTTTTACAAGATTTCTTCACACTACTTTGCAAACTTCCAGTTAGTTTACTCTTTAATCTAAAATAGAAAGAGAGCATTTTTTCAAGATAATCATCAACAACCCCGCTTTTATCATTGTAGGATATAGTTTCTTTCCCAATCATAAATGTGGTATAAGCAAGTTTCGCTTCCTCTGACCCTATCATTTCTCTCTTATAATCATTATTAAGCGTATTAATCTGAATGATTCTTGAAATATATCGGCTATGCTTTAACGGACCTTCTTCAAATGGTTTTTCTTCGTAGTTAATTCGCGGTCCTTCTCTTTCTTCTCCGGGACCTTTAGGTTCCCTTTTTTGTTCAGATTCAGCAACTCGAATATAGGCTATGGCCGGCTTTAAATATCTTGTAGCGGCAATCAATATGGCTGGAGTAGTAGTTATTGATTTACCTACGAAAGAAACATAAGCAGTGACAACACCATCTTTGTCAGCTTCGTACGCTTTGAGGAGTACTTTATTTGCTTTTAATTCAACTGCGGAATCATTAATGTTGAGTTGTACTTCACTATTATCTGGAACTACCTTGGGCACAAAAGCTTTTAATGGAAGAGTTCCTGTTTTTCCAAGCTCGAGTCTAATTGATGAAGGCACAAAATCGAACCCATTAGGTGGCAATATCGGTTCAGGTGGTTTTCGTCCAAATCCCTTTAGCAATTCCAAATCTTTAAACTCCTCTGTATTTAAAATTTCTCTTGCTAATTCAATTGCTTTTCTCTGGACTTCGGTTAATTTCTTTTTTTCTTCTTCTCGTCTTAACTCATCAACCTCTGCCTCAATTGATAATCTAAGTTTTTTGAGTTCATCAAGAAGACTTATCCAATCTTCATTCTCTCAAAGCCTGTCCGAGCAGGAAGGGGTGTTAAAAAATCGGCTTCAATGAAACCCTTTACATCTCCGTTTGCATAAACGCTTTCCTCTAAACCATAAGCAAAAAAAGTCTTAATGTCATCAACAATCGTAACACCCATATGTAGAATGCTAACTTTCCCTTCCCAGATGGGTCAAAATATAATTCTATAGAAAATCTCTTAGTTTGATCTTTTGTAAGTGGCCAATTTTTATAACTTTCACCTATTAGAGGCAGATCTATTTTTAGTGGCTTTACAACATAAGACTTCCCTTTGGTGCAAATAATAATCTCAATTAATTTATCTATTAGGTATGGATTAAACTTTTCAGCAAATAGTTTTTGTAGTTTTTCTGGGGAAAGAGGGCCTCTTGCTTTTGTAGGATAGAATAATAACCCAGAAATAATAACCTTAATTCCAGGTTCCTTTAAGCTTTCTCTTTTTATGGCAGTTTCAAATTCTGCATCATTAGAACCTTCTCGAAGTGTAACTTTTATTGAACCTGTTAGTAGTTAGATTGAGCCACCTTTTAAACATATCTTCATCACCCAGCATGGTAAGAAGGCTCGAAATGTATCCAATATCATTAAGATCTAATGCTTTGCGAAATACATCACGAACGTCTTTGGAAATTTTATCTCTAAACCACCCAAGCTCTTCCTCCAAAAATAATAAAAGATATTTCACCTTCTCTGTTCTTCGTTGTGCCTCCTGAATTATGAGATCTGAAACTGTAATCTCAAAACCAAATTAACAAAAAATTTCTTAATTTCGAAATAACAAAACAGAAAATTTGAACTAATGCTTCTTTTTATTTTCTGCTCGCAAGAACAAAGAGCAAGTGTCCGTTAATCATTTCGCATTTTGGGATTAGATGAAGGAAAAGTTCAATGTGCGAAATGGAATGGAGGACCAAAAGGACGGGAGATTATATAACCGTTTCCCGTGTCCAAGATCCGTTATTCGTTAAAAACGAGATTGTCATGCCTTCGGCTCAATGACAAAAGGTGGGTTCAAATCTCGCATCCCGTATTTTTCATCTGGCATTCCGAATTTTGCTTTGAGGTTTTCGGGTTTTACCCTAAATGCTAACTGCTGTTATATGCCTTTACCATAGGTTCGGGCGGGGACAAGCCCCGCCCCTACAAGCTGCTCTGATTCTTAGCAGGCTAAAGAACCTGCGGCTACATTAAGAATAT
>JBBISU010000098.1:0-11794 GCA_037441225.1 Acidobacteriota bacterium | reverse complement strand
TATAATAATTATCATAATCACTAATGTTTGTCAAGTGGTTTTTGGCACAGGCTCAAAAAGATTACGCCTACATTATGTTAAATCAATAATTGTATGGGTCTTGCTTGCAGGACCTGCAAAATAAGCCAAACAAATAAAACAATTTTTATTTGAAATAAATTATGTGTAGGGGGCGAGCTTGCACGGCCCGTATTTATTTTTAATTTGGAACAAATTTTAAAATACTGGTGTCTTAAAAATTGAAAAAAATAAAGGAGGTAAATATGGCTTATTTAAATTATTTTAATGATTTTCAAGAAAGGGAAGAAAAAAAGAACCTTTTAATTGGACTTTCAATTGCTATAATTTTTCATATTTTTCTTTTGTTTTTGCAAATTCCAATGGATAAAGATAAATTGCCTGAGATTTTGCCCAAAGATAAAGAATACATAATTTTAAGAATTCCAATCTTTAAAAGTGTTGAAAAAGTAGAAAAAGAAATAGTAAATCGAAACATCGAAAGAATTCCAATACCTGATCCAGATCCCAATGATGAAGAAATTTTAAAAGAAGAAAATGAAGTATTTGAAAGAATTGATTTAGAAATATCTTTTATAGATTCTTTACCTGAAATTCCAGAACCACCTGAAATTAATAATGAGCCAGTTGTTGTGAATGGTGAAATAGAAGCACCAGTTCGTCTAACAGAGTTAAATCCTATTTATCCAGAACCAGCAAGAAGGGCAAGGATTGAAGGAAAGGTGATTTTGCAATTGATAATAGATAAAGAAGGAAATGTAACCCAGGTAAATGTTTTAAGAGGGCTTCCCTTTGGGTTGACAGAAGCAGCAGTAGAAGAAGCAAAAAGACAAAAATTCAAACCTGCCTATAACAAGACCACTGGCTTGCCCGTTAGTTGTTATTGGACAATTACAATTGGTTTCCAACTTAAATAAGTTTTGAAAATTCAAATTTATGTGAAATTTATTTGTTTTTTTCTTTTAGTTCTTCTAAGAGTTTTCTATTTATTGAAATTAAATCAGAGATAATTCCCAAAAGAAATGTTTGGAAGGCAATTATCAAAGAAACGGCACCAGCAATTAAGGACTGAATATGTCCATAACCATTTCCTTTTAAAAAGAAATATAAAAATCTTAAAAAAAAGAAAATTCCAGGGATTGAGATGATAAAACTTAAAATTAAAAAGGTCTTTAAAGAATTATAAAGGAGAAATATTCTAAGGAGTTCAAACCCAGATTTAAAAATATACTCAAAAATTGATTTCATAAGCCGACTTTTTCTTTTGGTTTCTCTTGCTTCAATTTCAACAAAATTAATTTCATAACCAAGTTGGGATGCTTGCAAGATTGTTTCAAGGGTATAAGTATAATTTGAAAAAACCTGAATTTTTTGTGCTAATTCTTTTGAAATTGCCCTAAACCCAGAAGTTGCATCTTTTATATCCTTTGCACTTAAAAATTTCACTACCTTTGTTCCCAAATATTGAAAGATCCTTTTTATTAAGGAAAAATGTTTTAACTTTGAAGGCGCCCTGTTTCCAATTACAAAATGGCTACTTTCTTCTATTATTGGTTTTATTAGCTTTGGAATTTCCTCAGGCAAGTACTGTCCATCTCCATCAATATTTACAATTATATCTGCTCCTTCCTTTAAGCACTTTTCAATTCCTTTCATAAATGTTTTTGCAAGCCCTAACCTTTTTGGATTATTGATTATAAAATCCACTTTTTCATTTTTTGCTATTTCTATTGTTTTATCATAAGAGCCATCATTTATTAAAAGAATTTTTATTTCATATATCCCTTCAATCTTTTTTGGAATTCTTCTTATAACATCTGAAATATTTTCTTCTTCATTATAAGCTGGAATTTGAACAAATAATCTCATAAGTTTTTTGCCTCTTCTATCATCTTCATAATTTTTTCATCACGAAGTAAAAAGAGGTTTTCTTTTTCCTTGGGATCCTTTTGTAAATCATACACCTCTATTCTTCCACCATCTGAAATTATAATCTTTTTATCTTCCTTTAAATATGCCTTTCCTTTAAAATACAACTCATTACCCTTAAAAACAAAAACTCTATCCAGCGGGAATATATTTTGAAAAGCGGGAGTGAATTCTACACCTTCAAAGTTTTTCCAATCATAAGAAAGATTAAACTTTTTCAATATTGTAGGAAAAATATCCAGTATAGATAAGGGGTTTTTAATTTCTTTTCCTGTAATATTTGGTCCAATCCATAAAAAAGGTGTAAGGATTGATTCCTGATAATAAGAAGTACCTGTGCCTATCCTTCCGTGGTCTAATATTTCATAGCCAGACATACTTACTATTAAAATATTTGTCTTTTCAAACCATTTTTCTTTATTCATTCTTTCAATAAATTTATTTAAACTTAAATCAAGCTTTAAAACATCCTTTAAATAATTTTCTTTTAAAATATTCTCTTCAAAAATAAATCCTTTTAATGCTTTTAACTTTAGCTCTTCCGGGATTGAATACTTTAATTTATCAATGTGAAGCCATATAAAAAAAGGTTTATTTGCCTTTTCAATATTTTCAAATGAAATATTAAAAATTTCTTCAAAATTCAACTCCCTTTCTCTTTTAAAAAACTTTAAGAAAAGCCAGTTACTTATAACCATTGAATAAAAATCCTTTTCTTTAAAAAATATTTTCTTTTCAAACTTACTTAATATATCTAAATCCTTTAACTCCTTTGATGTAATAGAAATTTTTTCGTACCTTTCAGGGTAAAAATCAAGCAAAAATTTTCCCTTTTGATAAAATAATTTTTCAAGATTTTTTTTATAATCTGGTGAGAAAAGATAAAAGGAAGAAAAGTAAGCACCTTTTTCTTTAAATTTATTTAAATAGGGCATCTTTTCAAAAAAATCACTTCTTAAACCTTCTACTGTGATTAATAAAAAATTTTGCCCTTTTCTTTCATAAGGCAGTGGTGTGAAGGGGAAAAAATAGAAGAAAGAGATAAAGAAAAAAATTAGGAAAAACAAAATACCAACAGGGTAAAAAAATGAAGGAATTTTTAATAAATTAGAAATTAAAATAAAAATTATAATTGCTATAAAAAGGGTTATTGATAAAATTAAAAAATAATAAAAGGAAAGTTTTTTTTCAAAAATCTTTAAAATAAATATAAAAAAAAAGGAAAGAAAATAAATAATTGGATAGGAGTTTTTTGGAATTTTATAAGAAAAAAAACTTTCAAAAAGATTTGTACTTAAAAGAGATAAAGAAAAAATTATTAATAAGAATAAATAAATTAAATTTTCAGGGAAGGTTTCAGGATAAAAACTAAATAGAAAGAAGAAAAATAGAAAAAAGGATAAATAAGGCAAGCGGTGATAAATAACTGATAAAAAGAAATAGATTAAATAAAAAAATATAAAATAAGTGCTAAAACAAAAAATGAGTGCAAAAAAAGTTTCCGTATTATTTTTTGAAGGAATTTCTTGCCAAATTAATATTATATTTATTAGAGAAGAGAGAAGAGAAAAAATGAAAATATATTCATTACTTTTTTTTCTATCCATAAAAAATGCCGGAGGCCGGAATCGAACCGGCACGGAGTGGGAAAAACTCCGAGGGATTTTAAGTCCCTTGCGTCTACCTATTCCGCCACTCCGGCTTTAAATTTTTAGAGGCGACGAGCGGATTCGAACCGCTGCATCGTGGTTTTGCAGACCACTCCCTTACCACTTGGGTACGTCGCCTTAATAAAATTATACCCAAATTTAGCAAAGTTGTCAAATTTTTAATTTTGATCTTTAAGAATAATAAAATGCAGAAAAATTTATTATAATTTTGTGATCTATCAATCTCTTTTGCTTTTAATATTCAAGAAATATTAATTTTCTAATAAAAAAATTTCTTATTTTATCTTTAAATTTAGAAGATATACTCCATTATTTAAGTAAATTATTTTTACATAAAAGTTAGTGGTTTTATAATTTTATAATTATAGCTCTTGACATAATTGATTTATTTTAGTATAATTGTATTTTAATTATTGAATATTGAAGGAATGCTTATGAAAACTTTTGTTTTAAGGAAAGAAGATATTAGTCCTAAATGGTATCTTGTAGATGCCAAAGATATGGTTTTGGGAAGATTGGCTTCCCGTATCTCAATTATCCTTATGGGAAAGGATAAGCCATACTACAGTCCCCATTTGCCAATGGGGGATTTTGTAGTAGTTATAAATGCAGATAAGATAAAACTCACAGGGAAAAAATGGGACACAAAGCTTTATCAATGGCATACTGGATACCCTGAAGGTTTTAGACAAATAAAAGCAAAGGATTTATTCAAAAAAAGTCCGGAAAAGCTTTTATGGCTTGCAGTGTATGGTATGCTTCCAAAAAATAAATTGAGAAGCAAAATGATTAAAAAATTAAAAATTTATTGTGGAGAGGAACATCCTCATATTTCACAAAATCCACAAAAAATAGAAATTTAGGAGTTTTTATGGCTAAAATACAGTATTATGGAACTGGAAGAAGAAAAACAAGTACTGCAAGGGTTTTCTTAACACCAGGGAATGGCAGCATTATAATAAACAATAAACCCTTGGAAAAATATTTTTCATTATCAAGACATCAAACTTATGTAAAACAACCACTTCTTTCCACTGAAACCCTTGAAAAGGTCTCCATCTTTGCAACTGTTAAAGGAGGAGGTATAAATGGCCAAGCAGAAGCAGTTCGTTTAGGGATTGCCAGAGCCCTTGTTGAGTTTAACCCTGAACTTAAAAGCAAACTAAAAGAAAATAACTTTCTTACCAGAGACCCAAGGGAAGTGGAAAGAAAGAAATATGGGCAAAGAAAGGCAAGAGCCCGCTTTCAATTTTCTAAGAGATAAGGAGGAAAAAAGTGCCAACAGAAGTATCAATGAAAACATTATTAGAAGCAGGTGTCCATTTTGGACATCAAACAAGAAGATGGAACCCAAAGATGAGCCCTTATATCTTTGGAAAAAGAAATGGGATCTATATCATTGATTTGCAAAAAACATTGGATCTTTTTAAAATTGCAGCAAAGTATGTAAGAGATATCTCAGCAGAGGGCTGGAAAATATTGTTTGTTGGAACAAAAAGACAGGCATCAGATATTGTAGAAGAGGAAGCAAAAAGATGTGGTATGTATTATATAAATAATAGGTGGCTTGGGGGTCTTTTAACAAATTTTAATGTAATTAAAAAATCAATTGAAAGATTGAGGGAAATTGAGAAAATTTTTGAAGACGAAGAAACATTAAAGCACTACACAAAAAAGGAAAGAATAAAATTACAAAGAGAAAAACAAAAACTGGAAAAAAATTTAAAAGGAATAAAGGATATGGATGAACTTCCCGATGCGCTCTTTGTTATAGACCCAGAAAAAGAAGCAAATGCAATTAAAGAAGCAAAAAAATTAGGAATTCCTGTTATTGCTGTTGTAGATACAAATTGTGATCCTGATATGGTAGATGTGATAATCCCGGGAAATGATGATGCTATAAGAGCAATAAAGCTTTTTGTTTCTGCAATTGCAGATGCCATATTGGAAGGTCAGGCACTTGGAGAGACAAGGGCACAGGATAGCGATGAGTTAATAACAGAAGCAAAGGTGGAAGAAGTTAAACAACAAATGCCAGAAAATGTACCGGATAAAGAACAGGAAAAGGAAGAGGAAATAGAAGGAGAAGAAGAGGAAGAAATTTCCTAAAAATTATATGATACCAAAGATTATTTCCCTTTCAAATTTTCCAAAAAAAGGTATTCACCTTAAAGGAAATGTACCTTTAGATTTAGAAGTTTTTCAGAAAGGATTTGTTTATTCAATTAAATCTATAATCCTTGATTTGGAAATAAGAAAACTGGAAAATATTTTCTTCCTTAAAGGAAATATAGAAGAAGAATTAGAATTAATATGTTCCAGATGTCTTGAGCCCTTTAAATATTTGCAAAAAATAGAAATACTTCACAGGTTGCAAGAAGAAAAGGACTTGGAAGAAGATGCTTTCCCCATTATAAATGAAATTTTTAAACCTTATGATATGACGGCAGAATTAATTGATATAAATCTGCCAATGAAACCTTTATGTTCTGAGAATTGTAAAGGTCTATGTAAATGGTGTGGTGCAAACTTAAATATAGAAGGCTGTGATTGCCCAAAATAATTTTTTAAGGAGTAAGATATGCCAAATCCAAAACATAAACATTCAAAAACAAGAGGGAGATTGAGAAGAACCCATTGGAAAGTTAAAGAGCCTGCAATTTCTATTTGTAATCATTGCAAGATGCCAAAAATGCCACACAGGGTTTGTCCTCACTGTGGATACTATAAGGGTAAGCAAATAATAGAAGGTAAAGAGTCCTTTTGAGGATAGCAGTAGATGCAATGGGGGGTGATTTTTCCCCCCAGGAAGTTGTAATGGGATCAATTTTAGCAAATAAAAAATATGGTATTCCAATAACCCTTGTTGGAAGATCTGAAAGTATTTATCCTTTTATCTCTGATGAAAATAATTTAAAAGGCTTTCAAATCTTAGATGCTCCAGAAATAGTTGGAATGGCAGAATCCCCAACTGAAGCATTTAAAAATAAGAAAAAATCTTCTTTAAAATTAGCCCTTGAATTAGTAAAAGAAAAAGAAGCTTCATCCTTTGTTTCAGCAGGAAATTCTGGAGCAATTCTTGCTTTTGCAGTTATGACATTGGGTTTAATTAAGGGGATTGATAGACCTGCTTTGGCAGTTCCCCTTCCAACTTATCAAAATTATGTAATTGTAATTGATGTTGGAGCAAATGTTGATTGTAAGCCAAAACATCTTTATCAATTTTCAATAATGGGACATTACTATGCCCAACTTTTTTTAAAAGTCAAAAATCCAAAAATTGGGCTTATTTCAATTGGAGAAGAAGAAGGCAAAGGAAATTCTCTTGTAAAAGAGACACATAATCTTTTAAAAAAATCTAATTTAAATTATATTGGAAATGTAGAAGGAAGGGAAATTTTTTTAGGTAAATGTGATGTTGCTGTTTGCGATGGTTTTGTTGGAAATGTTTTGCTTAAAACAGCTGAAGGTGTTGGAGAATTGATTGCTGTAAGCTTAAAGAAAGAAATTTCTTCTTCCCTTAAAGCATCTATTGGATTTTTGTTCTCAAAAGGTGCCTTTAAAAAATTTTATAAAAAAGTTGACTATTCTGAATATGGAGGTGCTCCCCTCTTGGGTGTTAAAGGAGGATGCTTTATATGTCATGGAAGAAGCAAAGCAAAAGCAATTTGTAACGCCATAAGGGTTGCTTATCACTTTTCAGAAGAAAAAGTAGTTGAAAAAATTCAGGAACATATGAAAGAATTTTCATTACTTGAAAAATTCCATTTAGATTGGAGGAGCTAAAATGGTGCGCACAAGAGTTATTTCAACTGGCAGATCGCTTCCAGAAAAAATTCTAACAAACTATGATTTAGAAAAGATGGTTGATACATCAGATGAATGGATAACAACGAGAACAGGTATTAAAGAAAGAAGAATTGCAAAAGAAAATGAGTATTTGTCTATTTATGCTTTTGAGGCAGGAAAAATTGCACAAGAGAAAACAGGAATAAAAGCAGAAGAAATTGATTTAATAATACTTGCAACAGTTACTATGGATCAGCCAATCCCTGCAACTGCTTGCTTTGTCCAAAGTATGTTGGGGGCAAAAAATGCAGCTGCTTTTGATCTTCAAGCTGGATGCACTGGCTTTATTTATGGATTATCAATTGCTGATCAATTTATAAGATCTGGAAAATATGAGACAATATTAGTGATTGGAGCAGAGATCCTATCAAAATATGTAGATTGGACAGATAGAGCTACTTGTGTTTTATTTGCCGATGGAGCAGGTGCTTTTCTTTTAAGAAAAGACAATGGAGAAAGAGGAATCCTTGAAACAGCTTTGTATAGCGATGGAAGTTATGCTGATTTGATTTGTATGCCCGGCGGAGGAAGTAAGTACCCGCCAAATGTAAAGGAATATATTGATCAAAAATTGCCCTTTATAAAAATGAAAGGAAATGAAACATTTAAATTAGCAGTTAAAATGTTAACTGATGTTTCTTTTGAGGTTTTAAACAGGCATAATTTAAAGCCCTCTGATGTGAATTGGTTTGTTCCACATCAAGCAAATAAAAGGATAATTGATGCGGTTGGTGAAAGGTTAGGTTTAAAAGAAGAGCAAGTTTATATAAATATTAATTATACAGGAAATACTTCTTCTGCTTCTATACCAATTGCAATAGATGAGATGGTTGAAAAAGGTCTAATTAAAGAAAACCAGATAATACTTTCTTCTGCCTTTGGTGCTGGCTTGACTTGGGGAGGGGTCTTAATAAGATGGTAAGATGGGCTTTTCTCTTTCCAGGACAGGGAAGTCAATACAAAGGAATGGGAATTGATTTTTATGAAAAATTTCCAGAAAGCAAAAAGGTCTTTGAAGAAGCAGATAAATTTTTAAATTTTTCATTATCTAAGATTATTTTTGAAGGGACAGAAGAAGAGCTCAAAAAGACAGAGATTACACAACCAGCAATTTTAACTACTTCAATTGCTATATTTGAAGTATTAAAAAAAGAGAAATTATTTCCTACCTATGTAGCTGGACATAGTTTGGGAGAATATTCTGCAATCGTTGCAGCAGAAGGTCTTGAATTCAAGGATGCTGTAAGGACAGTTCATTTTAGAGGAAAATTTATGCAGGAAGCAGTCCCTGAAGGAGAAGGGGCAATGGCTGCAATAATTTCAGAAAAATTAGATGAAATAAAAGAAGCTGTAAAAGAAGCACAAAAGAAAGCGCCTGTTGTTATTGCAAATTATAATGCTCCAAACCAGTATGTAATTTCTGGCAAAAAAGAAGGAGTAGATTTAGCAGCCAAGATAATCAAAGAAAAAAATATTGGTAAAGCAATTCCTTTAAAGGTTTCAGCACCTTTCCACTCCCCCCTTATGGAGAATGCTGCTGTAAGATTAAAAGCTATACTATTAAATATTGATTTTAATGATTTAAATTATCCATTAGTTACAAATGTCGATGCAAAAATAATTCAAAAAAAGGAAGATGTAAGAGAGAGCTTAATAAGACAAGTCCCAAATCCTGTAAAATGGACACAATCAATTTTAAAATTAAAGGAAGAAGGGGTCGAAAATTTTGTTGAAATTGGACCGGGGAAAGTATTAACTGGACTTTTACAAAAAATTTATCCTGAAGCAAAGGGATATTTTATAAATGATTTAAAATCCTTTGAAGAGTTTAAAGGGATTTATAAATCTTAAAATTTCAAAATTTTTAATTTTTTATTTGGGGTTATTTAGATTTAAATCAAAATAAAGCTTCTTTTATATCTAAAAAATATATTTAATTATCTCTAAAGAAATAAATTTTTCAGCTCCAATTTTTTTATTTTTCTTCTTGTAGGGGCAACTCTTGTGGTCGCCCGAACATACGGGAAACACAGTAAAATTTATTTTTTGTGTAGGGGCTTTAAGCTTGCATAAGCCCGATTATTTACGGGTCGCACAAGTGCAACCCCTACATCTTTTCGCATATCGCATATCGGGATTCGGGTTTAACCCTAAATGCCAAATGCCAAATGCGAAATGCTGCTCTATTGCTCTACAATAAAATATGTTAAACTTTTTATATGGAAATAAATTATAGAGAAACAAGAGAAGAGGACTTTGAAAAATTATCAAAACTTTTTAAGGAAATTTTTGGAAAGGAAACAACAAAGGATTATTTTAAATGGAAATACAAGAATGGATACTCTGTAATTGCCATTCTAAAGGATGAAATAGTTGGGCATTATGGCGGTATATTTTTTGATTTTATCTATAGAAATAAAAAGTTTAAAATTGTTCAAGCGACAGATCTTATGACCCATCCAAAGGTAAGACATCTTTTTGGGAAAAAAAGTGTTATTTTGAACTTAGCAAATTTGTTTTTTGACTACTGCTCCAAAGAAAAAATTGATTTTGCCTATGGATTCCCGGGTGAAAAAAGCAGGTTATTGGGAGAAAAATTTTTAAATTATATACCCTTATGTAAAGTTCATTTTTATTTATTTGAATTAAAAAAAGAAAATATAATATTTCCTATTGAAAAATTTGAATTTATAAATTATGAAATAAAAGAAATAGTAAACAGAAATAAAAAAGAAGGCATAAAAAAGGATTTAAATTATTTGCAGTGGAGATATATAGAAAATCCTGCTGGTTCTTATTACATATCTTGCTATGAGAATTCCCTTTTTATTATTAAAATAATTGAAAACAAGGCAATTTTAATGGATTCTTTTTATATAGATGAAAAAAAAGCAAAAAAATTATTTAAAGGAATTCAAACTTCTCTTAAAAACTTTGGGATTGATTACTTAAATACTTTTTCATTGGGCTTTATTCAAGATGAAAAATTTCAAATTAAAGAGGAAAATTATTTCTTAGAATACAAACCAATTGCCATAAACCCCAAGGACTTTTTAAATTTCAAGCACTTTTCACCATCCGATTATGATGTTTTTTAAAAAATTTGAAAATGTCTGTTTTTTTTGATATTATAATTTAAAAAGGAGGTACTATGGAGATTGGTATTTTAAAGGAAGTAAAGAAAGATGAAAACAGAGTACCATTAACACCAATGGGGGTAGCTGAACTTAAAAATTATGGTGCAAAAATTTTTGTTGAAAAAGGAGCAGGTGAAAAATGTGGATATTCTGATGAAGATTATACTTCTGCTGGTGCCCAAATATGTTATAGTGCAAAAGAGGTAATTGGTAGAAGCCAGATTATTTTAAAAATATCAAGTCCAACTTTGGAAGAAATTAAATTTTTTAATCCTGAACAAATAATTATATGTTTTTGGCAGTTAGTTTTACAAAGTAAAGAAGTAATTGAAATTATAAGAAACAAAAAATTAACTGTGCTTGGGATGGAGATAATTGAAACAAGGGAGGGGAAACTTCCTATATTACATTCAATGAGTGAAATTGCAGGCTATTTGAGTGCAGCTGTTGCTCAATATCTATTGCAAAACAGTGAAGGAGGGAGAGGGGTTCTTTTAGGTGGAGGTCCAGGTATACCACCGGCAGTTGTTGTTATATTAGGTGCAGGTGCCGTTGGAACAGCTTCTGCAAGGGCTTGCATTGGTTTGGGTGCACAAGTGTTTATATTAGATAAAAATGCTGAAAAACTAAGAAGTATTTATTTAGAGCATGGAGGAAGAGTTTTAACAAGTATCTCAACCAAAAAGAGCATTGAAAAAGCATTGGGTTTTGCAAATGTAGTAATTGGTGCTGTGGCAATCCCGGGACAGAGAACTCCAATTTTGATAACAAGGGAAATGCTAAGAAATATGAGAAAAAATGGCATCCTTTTGGATTTATCTATTGATTTAGGTGGAATCTCTGAAACCTCAAGGCCTACAACTCTTTCAAACCCGGTTTATGTTGAAGAAAATATAATCCATTACTGTGTTCCAAATATGCCTTCCAATGTTGCCAGGACAGCAACTCAAACTTTGAACAATTCTATCTTGCCTTATATAGAAAAAATTTGTTTAAAGGGAATTGAAGGTGCTATGTCTGAAATTATAGATATTAAAAATGGAATTTATATTTATCGTGGAAATTATATGAAGCCCTGGCTTGTGGAGTACTTTCCAATATGAAAATTAGTGTATTAGGGGCAGGGAGGGTTGGCTCGTTCATTTCAAAGGAATTATACAAAGATGGCTTTGATATTATTGTTTATGACAT
>JBBISU010000097.1:0-11908 GCA_037441225.1 Acidobacteriota bacterium | reverse complement strand
ACCTGCGGCTACATTTTTTTGATTATTATTTCACGGGTCTAACGAGTGCGACCCCTACACTACTGCTCTGCTGCTCTGATTTCACACAGGCTAAATCCTGCAATTCCATTAGGGCTTTCTTCATTTTATATTGATTTTATTTTAACCAACCAGAATGATAGGAATATTTGAAATATTTTAGTATAATAATTGTTATGGTTTTTATTGCTTTTTTGCTTCTATTGGTTTTTCCTCAGGATTGGGAAATATTTGAGGAAGCTTTGAATTTAGAAAATCAAAGCATAGAAAGGGCAGTTGAAATTTATAAAGGTTTCTCTAAAAGAAATGACCCAATTGGTATTTTAGCAAATTATAAACTAACAATTTTAGATGAAGAAAATTCTTTTCAATGGTTTTTAAATCTTTCAAAAAAGAATCCAAAAAAGAAGATATTGGAAGAAACTTATGAAATTTTAATTGATAAAAATAATGAAAAAGCCATTAAAAATTATGAAAATTTTAAGAAAAAATTTTCTTTAAAATTTAGAAAAAAAATTGAAGAAAAAATATTTTTAATTACTTATGAAAGTACAAAAGATAAGATAGGACTTCTTGAAAAAGCAATTAAAGAAAATCAAAAGGGTGCACTGGCTATAGCAAAACTTATTTTAAAAGAAGATTTAAGAATAAATAAAAAAACTTTAAAAAAACTTTTTGAAATTGGGATGAAGTTTAGGGATTTAGATTTTTGCCAGAAAATTTTAGAAGAGGATATTTTAAAAGAAAAATTAAGTGAAGAAGATTTATTTATTTTAGGAAGATTTTACTTTTTTAAAAAGGATTATAATGAAAGTTTGAAATATTTTGAAATTTTAAAGGATGAAAAATCCCTTTTTCAAAAGGCAAGGGTTTATCTTTTATTAAATGAAGAAGAAAAAGCCATTGAAACATTAAAAAATATTAAAAATAAATTATTCAATGAAGCACAATATTTAATTTTAAGGATAAATTTAAAAAATGGTGAACTTGAAAAGGGAGAAGAAATATTAAAAAAAATAAATAAAAAACAAATAAAAAACCAAGCAACTTTAAATCTGGCAATTCATTATATTTTTTATGGAAAAAAAGAAAAGGCACAGGAATTGCTTAACTCTTTAAAAGAAAATAAGGAAGTGCTTTTTTGGAAAGAAAGATTAAAAGGAAATTATGCACCAAAATTAGCATCTGCTTTTAGCCCTTATAATTTTTTTTATTTAGATAAACTTCCAAAATTTTCAAAAGAAGACCCACCTTTAAATTTAAATTTTAAGCCAGT
Source organism: Acidobacteriota bacterium (assembly GCA_037441225.1). Lineage (GTDB taxonomy): Bacteria > Acidobacteriota > Thermoanaerobaculia > UBA2201 > UBA2201 > JBBFMJ01. Next base: position 10,614 of record JBBISU010000097.1, on the reverse strand, counting down.
AAATTTCCCTCAATTTTTAATTTATAAAGGTCATTTTAAAGAAGGCCTATTTTTTACTGAAACTTTAAAGTTTGAACCAAAAGATGTAGCAAAAATTTATTTATTACAGGGAAAATACAGGGATGCTATAAAGATAATTTATCCAGAGGCATCCAAAATTTTAAATTTGGAACCAGACTACTGGAACCCTGAAATTTTAAGGATTTATTTTCCAAAGGCATACAAAGAAAAGGCAAAAATTTTATGTAAAGAATATGGAATACCTTTAAATTTGTTTTGGGCAATAATGAGACAGGAATCTCTTTTTGAAGAAGAGGCAATATCAGAACAAGGGGCACTTGGAGTTATGCAAATCCTTCCTCAAAATTTTATAAGATATGGTGAAGATCTTGAAAATCCTTTTGAACTTGAAAAAAATATGAGGGTTTCTTTGAAATATTTAAAAGAGTTAAAGGAAAATTTTGGGGAATGGCTTTATGTAATTTCAGCATATAATGCAGGTGAAGATTCTGTTTCCTTTTGGCTAAAAGACCCAATTACAATTGATTTACCTTCCTTTTACTCTACAATACCCTATTTTGAAACAAAAAACTATACAAAAAATGTTTTATATAATTGGATGATTTATAAAATTTTATATGGAGAAGATGATGAAATTTAAAAAATTTTTAATCTTTATTCTTGCCTTTTTTTTAACCATATTTTTTTCTATTTACCAAAGAATGACAGGACCTACCCATCCCTTTAAAGTTAAACTAAAAATCTTTGATAAAGAATATAAATTTAAACTCCCCCGTTCAGAAAATACAGGAAAAGATGCCAAAATAATTTTACCAATCCCAGATAAAATTTTAAAAGCAGACCTTTATTTTAAAAATATTTCAGAAGATAAGGAATGGGAAAAAATTGAATTTAAAAGAGAAGGAAAAGAATTAGTTGCCTCCTTAAAGACACTTTCACCTGCTGGGAAATATCTTTATTATATTAAACTATATTATCTTTTAAGAAATATACAAATCCCTGAAAAGCCAATAACTATAAGATTTAAAGGAGAAGTTCCAAATCTAATTTTAATTATTCACATATTTATCATATTTTTTGGTTTTTTAATTTCTATTTATACGGGAATTTTTGCAATATTTTTTGGAGAAAATAAAAAATTGACATTGATTACCTTTATTTTATTTTTTATTGGTGCAGGAATTTTAGGTCCAATTGTCCAATATTATGCTTTTGGACAATTCTGGACTGGTTTTCCCTTTGGAAAAGATTTAACAGATAACAAGGGCTTAATTTTAATAATATTTTGGGGGATTGCTTATTTTAAATCAAGGAAAGGTAAAGGAAAAGAATGGATTATAGCTGCCTTTTTAGTATCAATATTGACATTTTTTATCCCCCATAGTTTGTGGGGTTCTGAATTGAAGGGAGGTAAAATTAAAACAGGACCTTAAAAGGAACTTTTATTTTTTTTAGGTGTCTTTAAATTAAATGGAAGATGAAGAGTTAGTTTCCCTTTTGATTTTAAATAATGAAGCAGCTTTTCAAGAATTTTATGATAAATACTCCAATTTCATTTATAAAATATGTTTCTTTATGTTAGGAAATGAAGATGATGCAATGGATTCTATGCAAAATGTATTTTTAAAAATATTAAAAAAAATTAGAAGTTTTAATTTTAAAGGAAATTTTAAAAGCTGGATTGGAAAAATTGCTTATCGGGAAGTAAAAAATAAAAAAAGGTTTTTTGCAAGGGACAGAAAAAAAATTTTAGATTTTTTCAAAAAGGATTTAAAAAAACAGATAACGCCTGAAGAAGAATTTATGATAATGGAAAGAAGGGAAATTTTGAAAAGAGCAATTCTTTCCCTTCCAAATAAATTTAAAATTATAATTGTTTTAAGGGAAATTGAAGAGTTAGAATATGAAGAAATTTCAAGTATTTTAAAGATACCTGTTGGAACTGTCAAATCACGCCTTGCAAGGGCAAGGATTGCATTAAAAGAAATATTGGAGGCAAAAAAAATTGAAAAAATGTAAGAAATTTTTAAAGTTAATATCAGGGCATATTGATGGAATTCTTTCAAAAAAGGAAGAAGATCTCTTAATAAATCATTTAACTGAATGTGAAAGTTGTAGAAAAGCAAAGGAAGAGATGGAAAAAATATCAAAGGACTTAAAAAGTATAGATGTTTTTCCACCTGAAAAAGCAAGGATTAAAATTAAAAGATCAGAGTTATTAAAAACATATAAAATTCAAATTTCTAATTTTTTTCCTCTTTTATTTGCTTTAATATTTTTTATTCTTGTCTTTCTCTTATGGCAAAATTTAAAAGAAAAGGGCTATCCTTTTTGTCTTGAGGTAAGGGAAAATGTTTCTGATAACTTTCCTAAATTGATAAAAAGAATTTATATAGAAAAAGAGGTTCCTGAAAATTATTATATTTTCTTAGAATTAAATTTAGAAGAAGGAAAAAAGGAAGTTAAGTTAATTGAAACAAATTATTCTTCTTATAGTTCTTATTTTTTAAATAAAGTAAAAAAAATGAAATTGGAAAACTTTGAAGGTAAGATTTATTATTTAAAAATTTATAAATGTCCTTAAATTATAATTTAAAATTTGGATTTAAGGCAGTTGCTTTTTTTAAAACAGTTACTGCTTTTTCAAAATCCTTTAAACCCTCATAACTTTCTTTCATTGCATAATATGCTTCAGCATAATCAGGATTATATTTTATTGCAAGTTTTAAATATTTTAAAGCTGTTTTAAAATCCTCCCTTTTGTTAAAGATAATTCCAAGGCAATAATATGCCTCAGAATAATCTTCTTTAATTGAAATTGCTTTTTGTATATATTCTTCTGCTTTTTTATCATCCTTATCTATGTGAGCAACGCCATAATAAAAATATGCTTCTTCAAAGTTTTCTTTTAATTTAATTGCCTTTTCAAAAGCAAGGCGTGCATCGTTCATTTTTCCAGTCCTTGCCAAGGGGATTATCATTTTTGTATAAACCTCTGGTTCTTCTGGAAATAGTTCCTGTGCCTTATGGCAAACATTTATTGCTTTATCATATTGCTTTGCCATTCCAAGGGCATAGGAAGCTAAAGTATAATATTCAAATTCCTTTGGCTTTTGTTTTATTGCCTTTTCAAGTACCTCTGCTGCTTCCTTGTATAATTTTTTTCTAATGCAAGCTTTGGAATAATTTAATAAGACATAAAGAGGTATCTTTGGATCATTTAAGCAATGGGAATATGCCTCTTCTGCCTTATCTGCTTTACCCATTTCCATATAACAATCACCTAAAAACCTCCAAACAAAGGGTCCTACTGCTTTTTGAGCAGCTATTTCAAGATGTTTTGCTGCTTCTTTTAAATCTCCTAAAATTTTATACCATAAACCAAAATATAGATGGCTTTCAGATATATCCATATCCAATTGTTGCATCCAACTTTGAAGTTGTTCGAATTTGCCTTCTAATTTTTCTTTTTGCTTTTGTGTTATATTTTTTTCTAATTCAGAGTATTCCAGTGGAATTTTTAATTCCTGCCATAGTTCTTTGATTTCTTCATAAGTACTCCTTACCAACCTTTCAACCCATTTTTTTAAATTATTTAATTCTTCTTTTGTTTTTTTCAAATTGTTTTCTGTTTGAAGGAGTTTTTCTTCTTTTTCTTTTAAATTTTTTAATATTTCTTCCTTTTCTTTTAAAAAATTTTCCTCATGTTCTTTAATGATATTTTCCTTTTCTTTTTCTTTTTCTTCCAGTTTTTTATTTAAATTTTCAATTGTTTCTTCCAACTCTTTTATCTTTTTCTTGCTAAAAATCATATTTTTCTCCCTAAAAATTTCAATTTATTATACTCCATTTCATAAAACTTTTTCAATATAGATTATCCTTCCTAAATTTTCCAAAAATAATCCAAAACCCTCTAAAGGAAAAACTAAATCATTAGATTTAAAGGAAAAAAAATAATTTGTATAGTTATCAATCTTTTCAATTTCAAAAGAAAAGGAAGAGTAGTTTTTTATAAGGCATTGAAGAAAAGAAATTGAAAATTTTTTTATATATTTTTCTTTTATATTATTTGTCAATATGTATTTAATATTTTCTGCTTTTTTTATTTTCAAATATGTTTTTATACCTTCTTTTAAACCATTATAAGGTATAATCTCTTTTGATTTTAACAGTTGCTCTATTTTAATTGATTCCCTTGGCAGAACAATTGAGTCAACTCCAATTAAAAAACACTTAAAAAATATGTTATTTTTTATTAAAAATTTATTATAATTCAGCCCTTTTATAACAGAAATAATTAAATTTTTTACATTTTTCTCAATTTTATTTTTAAATTTGATTTCTATAATTTTTCCTTCTTGAAATGATTTATATAAAAAATCCCCTTTGTAATCAAATAAATCCAAAACTTCTTTTATTTCTTTTTCTTCAAGAGGAAAAGAATATCCTTTTGGGATTTTAATTTTCATTTCTTTTGCTTTTCTTTCTGCACAGGTGGACAAGGAACGGAGCCATAAGAGCAGAAGACACAACAATCACCTTTCTTTGGTTTTATCAAATTATTGCAATTTGAACACCTATAAAAAAACTGACAAAAATCTTCTGGCATAATTTCTTTTTTTGAATATCCACAAAAAGGGCAGGTAATTATTGATTCCAATATTATTTCTTTCATTTTTGTTTTCTAAAAAGGTCTTTTATGTTTTGATTCTTGGGGAACTATGAAATCAAAGATTATGCCACTGCCAGTTGTAAGGAAAAAATATTCTTTTTTTGAGAAGTAATCCCCTGAGATGGGCCAGAGTTCAAAGGGTAAATATGAACAGATTAAAACTTCTTCCCATCTTTCACCATCAAACTTCCATAAATCAAAAAGATAATTCCCATTAAATTCACCACCAAACAAATATACACCACCTTCAAAGGGATCCCTTAAAAGCTTATGAAAACTTCTTTCAGGTGCATTTACAGGAAGATTTAAAATTTTCCATTTATTTCCATCGAAAAAGTAAGTTTCAGTTGAATAATTCCAGTTATAATCTAATCCTCCAAATAAAATAAAACCATTTAATTTAGATGTATAGGCAATATCAGTATAATACAATTCTGGAGTATTGGAGTTTTTTATGAGTTGCCATTCTTCACCATTCCATTTATAAGTAGAACCAGGACAATAAAGCAAAATATAACTTTCTTTAAAATTTGTTGCCATTTTGCAAGCCCAATCGGGATATGGACTTTCAAAGGAAAATTTTTCTTCCCATTTATGGTTAATCCCATCGTAAAACCAGGTATCTCCAAGAGGTACATTTTCATAAAAATCCCAGCCCCCAAAAAGCAAAATTCCGCCATTTACAGGATCATAAGCAGAAGTTGAATACCATCTCTTTGGTGGTGCCACTTCAAGATTATAAATTTCCCATTTTTTCCCATCAAATTCTTCTGTTGAAGTACTTTCCTTTCCACCAAATACAATTATTTTATTTGAATTAAAATCATAACTTACAGCAGGCATCCAGGAGTTGCAAGGAGGAGGATCATAAGTTTTTTTAAAAAAAACAAAACTATCCTGACAGTCAACTACAAAATGGACTTTCTCAAAATAGCTTGATGAATAATTTTCCTCATCTGCTTTTGCTTTAACCCAGATACTTAAAATAGCTCCGTCATAGATATATTGATCTGGAATTATATAAAAATTTAAATCTTTACTTAAATTTGCTTTATTTAAAGTATTTGCGCCACTGTGGATTTCTATATTGTATCCTTCATTTAAGGGGACATTTTGCCAACTAATTGTAGGATTGGAAATCGATAAAGAAGCTCTTTCTTTTAAATTTATCTTTGGTTTTGGAATGGGATTTAAAGGATTTAATATAAAATTTATGTTATATGTTGTTCCTTCTGAAGATATATCCCTCACCCATACCCCGCTACTTATTCCGCTATAAAAATGGGAAGAAGGAAAACTTTTTGGAGTAAATTCCATCCCTTTTTTGTAAAAATCGCCTGCATCACCCCACCTTCCTTTTTCAATTTCTTCTTTTCCATCTGCTTCCATTATTCTTATTAGTTTATGTTCGGTATAAGAATTATTATATAAAAAATCCTCTCCACAGCCAACCCTCGAATCAATGTGAAATATCATTAACCCATTTCCAGGTAAATTTATATCATTTCCAATATTTTGCCTGTTTTGAATTAAGAAATACTCACCATAAGGGTTTGAACCATCAAAATCCCTGCCTATTACTGCAAAATCAGTATAAACCTCTGAAGGGTATAAATTTAAATTATGAACTCCTTCTTTTAAAACAATTGGTTCTATCCATCCTAATATCCATTTTGAAAAAGCGTTGTGATCTCCTCCACCATCCATAATGTCCATTCCTCCAAGCCCTCCTTCTGGTCCAATTGTAGAATCATAATCATAATAGTCAGGAAGACCCAATGCATGACCTGTTTCATGTATTATAGTCCCAGCACTTTCTTCTTCCCACTGCCAGGTAAAATTATAAAGTTTTTTGCCATCTATCTCATAATTTGAATCACCAAAAATTCCATTCCATCCCCACCAAAAGGAAGCCCAGCCCTCATCAGCTCCAGTCCAATAAACAGCAAAATAATCAATTATTCCATCCCCATCATTATCAAATTGAGAAAAATCATATAAAGGATCATAATAATTTAAGACCTCTTCAATTAGAAGTTCTGCATTATCATTATAATAACTTCTTTTATTTTTTGCTTTATACCATCCAAAAACTTCACCTTCTATTTGCAACTGATTATATGAAGATCTTAAATAATAGTTTTTTAAACTTTCATAAGGAAAATATTCTTGGTTCCCATCTCCATATAAACTTTCTTTTATTGTGTTATCTGATATTGTATGTTTATAATCAGGAAACTCAACAAGCAAGACAAAAATTTTTTGAGTTCCCTTTGAGGGCAATCCAAAAATTTCTTTTTGTTTCAATTTATTAGTTTTAAGTAAGTGGTTTCCTAATTGATTTGCAAATTTTAATCTTTCTTTAAAAATTCCCTCTTTTTTTAGCCTTTCAATTTCACCTTTTCTTGGTGGTTCTAAGCCAAAAATTAGTGTAGGTAGAAGAATGAAGAATAAAAATGTACTTTTCATAAAAATATTTTAACATATTTTTAGTTTGAAAGAATTAAAAAATTAAATACCTTTATTTTATAAAAGGTATAAAAATTGAATCTCCTGTTCTATTATCCACAACAGAGGCATAAGCATAAATACCATTTCCATTTATTATTTTGATTTCAATATAAGCTGCTTCATAATAATTTTGAATGTTTAAATCCTGAAAGATATTTATAATTTGCAAATTTGAATAGGCACCAATGGAATAATTTTTAAAACCCAAGAGTTGTCTGTTTTTGTCATAGAGTTTTATCTGAACTTCAGATGGTGTTCCTGTAAATTCTGTAAAACCAATATTGCATCTATAATCATTATTATAAGTTAAGTGTAAAAGCAAACCAACTTCATTTTTAAGGAGAGTTTCTGCTTCATTTATACCGGGAATAAATTGTCCATATGTCTTATTTTCAACTAAATTATATGTCCTGGAAGTCAAAAACAAACCATTATCTGAATAAATATGTAAACTCCCAGAAGAATTTTCAGGGGCAGAAGGAAAAAGAGAAGATACAATATCATTATAACTTATCAAACTATTTTGTGGAATTTGCTTTGTTGTTTCAAAAGTATTGCCAGATGAGTAATACTTAAATGTTAAATTTTGACTTTGAAAGGGATTTAATATTTTCAAGTCACTCTTCCAATCAGTTCCGTAAGCACCTTTTGCTTTTGCGATGACTGGGATAATTTGATGCTTTCTACCTTCAATTTCAGCTCTTTTTTTCATTGGAACAAATATTGGATCTGAGGATCTGTTATCTACAATTGAAGCATAACCAGTTATTTTTGTTGAAGGTGTAATTCCATTTATTGTGGCATAACCATTTTCAATTTCTTCTGATGTTAAATTTGAAAGAGGACTTAAAAGTTGGATATGGCTAAAGGGTTCTATATCAACAGGAATTGTTCCAATTAAAATTCCACCTTCCTTATAAAAGTTTATGTTAAATTTGCTTTCAATAGATGAAAAATTTACAAAACCAATATTTGTTCTAAAAGATGGGGTCTGTATTAAATTTAAAATAAATCCTTCTTCTGTTTCATTTAAAAAGTTATTTAAATTGATGGCAGGAATGAACTGTCCATAAGTTCCTGCTGTTCCTAAATCATTATAAGTCCTGCTTGTTATAAAAAATTGTTTTTCAGAGGTAAAAAAGATACCTCCAAAATTATTGCTGAAGCCAAAAAGATTAAACAGCACATCAGAGATTTTATGCATTTTATTTGCAGGGATTAAAATCTCTATTCCATCTGCATTTGAATTATCAGATCCACTAATCAAAAAGTAAGAATATACATAAATAGGTTCTGAATTTGGATTGTAAATACTTAAATCAGTGAGCCAGTTTGTTTGATTTTGTCCAATTGCTTTTGCTGAAGCAGGGATTACAGAATTGAAATTTTTTGGCGAATTTAAAATTGGAATTTTTGTTTTTGGGAGAACAACTATATTTTTTACAACTTCAGAGGTTCCATAAGAATTAGAAGTTATAAGTTTTATCTTATGTACTCCTGAAAAATAAAAGATATGCTTTGGATTTTGAAGATTTGAAGTATCTCCATCTCCAAAATCCCATATCCATTGGGAAGGATTATATTTAGAAGAATCATAAAAACTCACTTCTTCTCCTATATAAATTATTTTTGGTGACCAGGAAAAAGAACTTTCTGGGGGAATTGAGGCACCATAAATATAAATAATTCCATCCCTGTCATCAGGGTGTAAATCTCTTTTATTTCTCCCAGTATTTCCATATCCATACATAACTTTTTCCATATCATATTCTCCATCTCCATAATTTCCATAAAGGTCCCTTAAATTTAACCAATGCCCCAATTCATGTAATGTTATTGTTTCAACATCGTAGTGTCCAGAAGGTGTTTTATCCTCTGTTGACCACCTCAAATCACTATTTAAAGTCAAATCACATTCACTCATTTTGCCCCCGGAAGACCAATAAGAAGCTTGCCCAATAGTTCCTGATCCAAGTTTTGAAAAAGTTATCTCATTTTTCCCATTTTTGCTTACATTTGTGTTTGAGGTAGTCCCAGCATAAGAAAGGGTAAAATTTGCTTCCTGAGACCAAGTATTCCCTGCTTTTGATACTGCTTCTGTCCAGTTTGTAATATTTTCACCAACATAAAAATTAACAACTGGATTTGTCCCAGACCATTTTACTCTTCCATAAGAAAAAGTTACCCTGAAATCATATTCATTTGATTCAATTCCAGAATTTGTTGTAACTTTTACTGGTCCTGAGCCAGCTGATGCAGCATAACCATTAATTATTCCAATTGGAACTTCACATTTTATACTTTCATTACTCCAATAATTAACGGAAGCTCTTATAAGAGGTTCTCCATATTGATAAAAAAATTCAACTTTTCCATTTCCCTGTGTTTCTTCAAAACCAATACCTTTAATCTCCACTTCTGATTCTGTTCCTGCTGATGCTCTATCTGGTGCTATCTCAACTATTACTGCACCACTACCCCCTAAATCTTCTTCTTTTTTCTCTAACTTATAATTTGAAAGATAAGAATTATTTGTTGGATCCATATAATCATCATAACTGTTTTGACCTTCTCTATAAACTTCAATTCTAAAATCATAAAAACCATGTTCAGCTCCTTCAATTGCAATTGATAAACCATCTGGATCATTTCCCTTAATTGTTCTTACTTCTGTCATATATAATAAAACCCAACTTGTATCCCCCGAAACCCTCCAATAAATTTTTTCATAAATATTTAATGTGCTTTTTCTATCAGAAACATCTGCGTCCCAATAAATTTTTGCATAGTGATTATATCCATCACCATCATAATCAACTTCTCCTTCCCATCCAGCTGAAAAAATACTTGCTGTAATTTCTGCTGTATTAGTAAAAATATTTTTTTGTCCTTTAGTAAAATTTAAAACCTTGGGTCCTGTTTTTATTAAACTTGACAAAATTGGATGGTTTGGATTTTTTAAATATTTTTTTAAAGAATCAATAAAATCATTTTTTAGATATTTTCTGCCTTTATAATAAGCAAAGTTTTCAAAAATAGAAATTTTACCTTGAAACTGTCCAACTAAATACCCTTCCTTCAAAAACAGGATTACTTCTTCACCTTTTGAAAAAGAAGGGACATCTTCAACTACCTGGGTTATCTCGCCAACTGTTCCACCTAAAATTTTTAAATTAAAAAACTCTTTTTCTTCTCCTTTGAGGACATCTAAAACTGAAAAATTTACATTTGTATAGATATTTCCATCTTCCCAGAAAGAATTTAAGTTTTCAACTTTTCCATAGAAAACAAATTCTGCCCTTTCAATTATTTCTGATAAAGGCATTTCAATTACAAGGGAAAAAGAAAAAGTTGCCAAAAATAAAAAAAGCAAAAATAATCTTTTCATAGGAACCTCCTTTTATTATTAA
>JBBISU010000096.1:0-11954 GCA_037441225.1 Acidobacteriota bacterium | reverse complement strand
CAAAATCTTTATTATTAAAAACTATTAATCAATAAAATTTAGCAACTTGGGTTAATTTATTTTTTCGTATTGGCTTCAGCTTGCTCATCTCGTAATTATAAATTATAAAGGAATTCTGATTTTTTTAACGGGTCGTACAAGTGCAACCCCTACAAATGATCGCATCTCGAATCCCCCATATCGGGATTCGGGAATATGTTTATTACCCTAAATGCTAAATGCAAATGCGAGATGCTGCTCCATTGCTCTACTGCTCTTTTTGTCGCATCTCGCATTTCGCATCTCGGTATTCGGGTTTAACCCTAAATGCCAAATGCTAAATGCTAAATTCTCTTTTTTTTATCGCAGGCTAAAGAGGCTGTCCGACAATCTCTTATTTTGATTTGCAGTACACAATATATATGGTTTAATTAAAAAAGATAATACAATATATTGTATAACAATTTTAAAAATTTTAATTACCAGACAGCCTCTAAAGAACTTGCGGCTACAATTTTTTGATTATTATTTTACGGGTCGTGCAAGTAGGACCCCTACGCTCTACTGCTCTCTTTTAATTACCCAAATATTTTATGCAAGAAACAGATAACGGAATACTGCACTACCACTTTGCTCTGCAAGGACAACTTTTAAAAATAAGTCAAATCAAAAATTTGCAATTAAATAAAAATAAATGTATAATTTAAAGATGCCAAAGGATTATTATGAAATATTAGGTGTATCAAAAAATGCTTCAACAGAAGAAATAAAGAAAGCATATAAGCGGCTTGCAAGGAAATATCATCCCGATTTAAATCCAAATGATAAAAGTGCAGAAGAAAAGTTTAAAGAAATATCTGAGGCATATGCTGTTTTATCAGACCCTGAAAAAAGAAAAAAGTATGACCAATTTGGCTCTTTTGACTTTACAGGGAATCAGCCCTATGAAAGGACTTATACTTATCAATCTGGAGATATGCCCTTTGATTTTTCTTCAATTTTTGGTGGTGTCTTTGACCCTGAAGAAATCTTTGCTTCAGTTTTTGGGCATAAAAGGCCCAGCAAGCCAAAAGAGCCACCGAAAGGGCAAGATATAACAGAAGAGATTATAGTTGATTTCAAGGAAGCGGTTTTAGGAACGAGCAAAGTTATAAAGGTAAGAATTCAAAAAGAATGTGGAAATTGTAATGGTTATGGAAACAAACAAGGGAGGGTTTGTTCTGTTTGCAGGGGCTCAGGAGTTGTTTTAGGTGAAGAGACAGTGAGGGTTAAAATTCCAGCAGGTGTTGAAGAAGGGACAAAGTTAAGGATTAAAGGAAAAGGAGCACCAAATCCATATGGAGGAATGCCAGGTGATTTATATTTGATAGTCCATATAAACCCACATCCTTATTTTAAAAGGGAGGGCTTTGATATTCATACAGAAGTTCCAGTAACAATTGAAGAGGCATATTGTGGTTCTGAAATTGAAATTCCAACAATTTATGGAAAAGTCAAGGTAAAGGTTCCGCCAAGAACTCAAAATAATCAAATTTTTAGATTAAAAGGAAAAGGTGTTGAAAATCCAAAAACAGGAGTAAAAGGGGATCATTATTATAAAATAAGGGTTGTCCTGCCTGATAAAGAATCAGAGTTAGCAAAAGAATTGATTAAAAGATTGTCTGAGTATTATTCTCTTTCAGTAAGGGCGGGACTTCCTGAAGGATTATAAAAGGAGGTATTTTAATGTATGATAATTTAAAAAAATTTGATCCAGAAGTTTTTGAGGCAGTTTTAAAGGAAATTAAAAGACAACATGAAGGGCTTGAACTAATTGCTTCTGAAAATTTTGTCTCAGAAGCAGTCCTGGAAGCACTTGGTTCACCTTTGACAAACAAGTATGCGGAAGGTTATCCAAAAAAAAGGTATTATGGAGGATGTGAATATGTAGATATGGCAGAAGAACTTGCAAGGGAGCGTCTTAAAAAATTGTTTGGGGTTCCTTATGCAAATGTTCAGCCCCATTCAGGTACGCAAGCAAATATGGCTACATATTTTGCTGTTATGAAACCAGGAGATACTCTTCTTTCAATGAAATTAGACCATGGAGGGCATTTATCCCATGGCCACCCTGTCTCCTTTACTGGTCAATATTATAGTGTGGTCCATTATGCAGTAAATAAAGAAACAGAAAGATTGGATTTTGATCAAATTAGAAATTTAGCATTGGAACATAAGCCAAAGGTAATTGTTTGTGGATATTCTGCATATCCAAGAGTTATTGATTTTCAAAAATTCAGGGAAATTGCTGATGAGGCAGGGGCATATCTGGTTGCTGATATTGCTCACATAGCAGGGCTTGTGGCAACACAAAACCATCCAACACCTTATCCCTTTGCTCATTTTATAACAGGAACTACCCATAAGACACTCAGGGGACCAAGGGGTGGATTTATTTTGGCTTCATCGGAAGAATTAGGTGCTATGATTGACAAAGCTGTCTTCCCTGGAATGCAAGGAGGACCTTTAATGCATGTGATTGCAGCAAAAGCAGTGGCTTTTTATGAGGATTTACAGCCCTCTTTTAAGGAATATAATGATCAAATTATAAAAAATGCAAAAAAACTTGGTGATGTTTTAATGGAAAATGGTTTGAAACTTGTAACAGATGGCACTGATAACCATTTAATGCTTGTGGATTTGAGGAAAAATAATTTAACTGGAAAGGAAGTAGAAAAGATGCTCGGAGAAGCAAATATTACAGTTAATAAAAATACTATTCCTTATGATCCCCAAAAACCTTTTATAACATCTGGAGTGAGAATTGGGGTTCCTGCAATTACTACAAGGGGAATGAAAGAAAAAGAAATGGAAGAAATTGGAAAAATGATAGCAGAGGTAATAAATTCAAAAGGTGATTTAGAAGTTATTAAAAATGTCAAGAAAAAAGTTGAAGAAATGGTAGAAAAGTTTCCTTTGTATCAAAATTTAAGGAATTAGTAAATTGCCTTTTAATATTGATCCAGAAAAGCAATGCCCTGAACTCATAAAAAAACTTCCAAAACCCTATAATATTTTAATTTCTTCAAAGGAAAACAAGTACATTAAGGGCTTCTTAATTGAAGAATGTCCTTTGTGGGAGCGCCTTTCAAAGGTATTTGAAAAATACTTTTTAGAAGAAGTTTTATATACAGCAAAAAGATATATAAGAGAAACAACAGAGCCCTCTGGTCTTCTTAAAAGCAGAGTTTTATATTTTAATGTTTTTAAAGAAGGTGTTGAAAATGCCATAGTTTTTGACCCAGAAAGGGAATTTTTAAAAGTATATCTCCTTGCTCATTTAAAACAATATAAAAAACTTTTGCCAGAGGTCCCAGCAATTTTATCTTCTATAGTTCCAGATTTTCCAAAAAATAAAGCAGAAGATTTTAAATTAAAAATCTTTTATGAGTTGTGCAAAGAAATAGAAGAAAATTTAAATAAAAAAGGAGGAAAAGCCATAGAGCTTTTGAAGGAGATTCTCATTGCTCCTCAGTATTTTCTTGAAAAGGAATTAAGAATACCTCATGAGTTTCCATGGACTTTTGGGGAGGTCTTTTATGAAGTTTCATCTGATAAAATAAAAAGAATTTTTAGTGATGCCATAATTCAAGGAAAAGATTTTTTAAATTCAAAAGAAGGAAGAAAAATTGTTCTAAACTTCTTTAAAAGGGAAATCTCAATTGAGGAAGCTCTTTGCTGTGAAGAGATATTAAATTTGCTTTCAATTTCAGATGAAACATTGAATTTTATGAAAAAATTTTCTTTAAATTTAAAGTATGGAGAAATTATTGGAAAATTTTTAGAAAATATATATTTTTGTAAAAAAATAGAGGATAGATATTATTTAAATGATATAAAATTAGATGAAGAGACAAAGCCCTTGAAATTTGGCTTGGTTGGTGTGATAAATCCAGTTGTGCACAGGTATTTATTTTTATTCCAAATAAAAGATATCGATAAGAATTTTGGAAAAATGATTTTAATGGATACAAAATCTTATGGGAATTTTTTAAAAGAAAAAGAAAATCTTGAAATTTTTTGTATAAAGGAAGCAAAAGAACATAGTGTTTTTTTTGAAAAATATATAAGAAATGGAATACTTTTTTCTTCCAGAATTCCAAAAAATCTTTTTGATTATTCCCTTAAGTTATTTTTTTCTTTACTGAATAAAGAAAGTGAACATTTGAATTTTCAAGTGTTAAGAGGGTATTTGGGAAAGGGGAGTTTTTACCTTCTTCCTTATTATTTTCCTCAAGAAGAAACAAAATATGAAATTCTTGGAAGCAATTTAGAGGAAAATCTGGACTTTCTTGAAGCAATTGAGTTCAACGAACCCTTTTTAATTTTATCAAACTCCTTTGCAGAGATATTATTCCAGAATTTGGAAATAAATAACTTAGAAATATATAAAACAAAGGAAGGAAATTCTTTAAAGATAAACTACAATGGATTTATATTTTTATTATATCCTTTCATAAACGAATCAGTTATTTTGAAACCAAAAAAAGAAGGAGAAGTCGTAAAAACTCTTGAACCAAATTTAACCCTTTTAAAAATAAATGAATTAATTGAGAACTTAAAGAATCTTTGAATTGTTTGCGAAGAAGAACATTAGTTTGTTATCCGTTTTCCGTGTTTTATGTGAATTATTTTGGCAATTAAAAAAGAGCAGTAGTGTAAGGGTTGCACTTGTGCGACCCGTAAATAATCGTGCTGGGACAAGCCCAAACCCCTACAATAAGCAAAATTTTTTATTAAATGCTAATTTTTATGTTTTTTCGCTGGAATAAATTATGTACCTTCATTGATTGCAAAAACTTTGAATTAAAAAGATAATTCCACAATTAGCATTTCGGAATTTGGGTTAAATATTGACACTGTTTAGTAATTGAAATTTTTAAAATTGCTAAATAATATATTGTATTATTTTTTCCAATTAAAGCATATATGGTTTATGGCAAATCAAAATACCTCATGGTCTGACAACTCCTAATGCTCTACTGCTCTAATTTTCTATCCTTATGGGCATGTTCCTGTGTTATCTCTTAAATTGTTCCCGCATTGCCCAGAGGCATTTGTCCCATTTCTCTGTCCAAAGGAAGTAGTCCCCCAACTGCTCTCTGTCCCATTACCATCATCTGATACAATTACAAACCATATATTTGTTGTACTTCCAATTTCCCAGGTATCAGGATTAGAAATATTGGATTTTTAATCTAAGATTTGATAACTTGAAATTTAAAAAATGTCTCCATATATTAAATTTACTTTCAAAGGCGAACATTGATTATCCCATATAACCTGCAACTCTGTTCCATCTAAATTATTTTTCAAAACTCTAACTGGGTCTGTACCTTCATTGGTTCCATCAGGAATTACCTTTGGAATACCTAATGTTAAAAAGGAAATTGCAAGGGAATGATACCCCCCACCTGCAATTGCAACTGAATTTGATAAATTTAGGACCTGAACAGGTACACTTGAATGGTTATTTGTGCCATTCCCAAGCTGCACTTCCAAGTTGTATCCCCAGCCATAAGCAATGTTAGAATTTCTAATTTAAAATTGTTTGAGAACTCCTCCAACTTTTAAGATCTATATTTTTAACTTTATTTAATTTTTTTTATCATAATTGGATAATTTTTTATAAAACCCTGAAAATATGCTTCATATCAGTAAAAAGAGGACAAAATTTTAAGCCAAATTTTTTTTTAAATGATATAATCAAAAAATGGAAAAAATAAGAAATTTATTTCTTTTTATTCTTTTTCCTCTTTTGCTTTTTCCTTTAGATAATTTAAAACTTGAAAGGAAAGCAGTTAAAAGTTTGTTAAAAAAGGACTTTGAAGGGGCTTTAAAATTTTATGAAGAAGCATATAAGATAAATCCAAAAAAGTCATCAATTTTGAGGAATTTATCAAATCTTTATATCTTATTAAAAAAGGATGAAAAAGCAGAAGAGCTTTTAAAAAAATTTATAGAAATTGAACCAGAAAATTCATATCCTTATAAAATATTACGCCTCCTGCTACTTGATAAGAAAAAAGAATTTGAATGGCTTAAAATATCATCAAATTGGTATATTGAAACAAAAAAAGAAGAAGCATTAAAGGCATTGATTGGTGCAAGAGTAAGGGTTAATCATTTTTCACAGGCAATTAAATTAATGAAGAAAAATAAATTACTTTCTTTTGACTTAAAAGAGATAAAAAATGAAAAAATCAAAGAGATAATTTTTCTCATTACCTTAGATACCTTTAGATATGATTTACTAAATGAAAAGATAACCCCAAATCTCTGGAATTTAAAAAAGGAAAGTTATTTTTTCTCAAATTTTTATGCTGTTGCACCAATTACACTTCCTGCCCATTGCTCAATCTTTACAGGGCTTTATCCCAGACATACTGGTGTTAAAGACAATTCTATTTATAAATTAAATGAAAAGGCAGAGACAATCCCAGAGATTTTGAAAAATTATGGCTACAGTTCTTATGGTTTTGTATCTTCTTATCTTTTAAACAGAAGATTTGGCTTAAATCAGGGCTTTAAAATTTATCAAGATAATTTTATTCCAATTGATAAAAAGAGCCACTTTCCTTCAACAAGGAGAGCTTTTGATACAGTTTCAGAGGCAATTGAGTTTTTAAATAAAACAGAAGAAGAAAAGGGCTTTTTCTTTATCCATTTATATGACACCCACGCACCTTATGAGCCCCCCTTTCCCTTTGATGAAGCATATCCAGATAGTTTATATAAAGGCGAAGGGGCTTACATTGATTTTATTTTAGGCAATTTTTTTGATTCTTTAAAAAAGTCAAAGATTTATGATAAGGCAATGATAATAATATTGTCTGACCATGGAGAATCCTTAGGTGAATATGGAGAACCAACCCATGGTTTTTTGCTCTACAACCCAACCTTGCATATTCCATTTTTATTGCACCTTCCAAAGCAAAATTTTGGAAAAGAAATTGATTTACTCTCCTCGCAAGTCGATTTGCTCCCAACTATCCTTTCAATCTTAAAGATAAAAAATAAAAAAATAGATGGTGAAGATTTATTTAAATTAGAAAAAGGAAGATACATTTTTTCTGAAACAGAAATTCCCTTATCTTTTAACTGGTCTTCTCTTTTTAAAATTTACAAAGATAAGTATTCATATATTTTAAATCCTTCAGACAAATTATTTTATTTAAATAAAAAAATTGAAGATGAAAGATTAAAAAAAGAATTAAAAAAGGAGTTAGAAAATTACAAAAAGGAAAATCCTTTCTGGAAAACAGAAAAAGAGATATTAGATGAAGAAACAATAAAAAATTTAAGGTCTCTTGGCTATCATCAAAGTTATATAAATCCAAAGGAAGAAAAAAATCTTCCAAACCCTGAAGAAAAAATGAAGAGTTTAATCTTATATCAAAGGGCACAATCTTTTGAAGAAGATGGGAACTTTGGTGAACTGGAAAAAGCTGTAAAGGAGCTTGAAATAGCTGAAAGTGAAAATACTCATATTTTATCCTTATGCGCTGAATGGTATAACAAAATTGGAAATAAAAATGAAGCTTTAAGGGTAATTGAAAAAGCATTAAAAATTGATGAAAATTTTGCTCAAGGATGGTTTTATCTGGGCTTTTTAAATGAAGAAAAAGATAAGGATATTTCAATCAAATTTTATAAGAAAGCAATTTCCTTAGAGCCAATGCACTTCCTTGCAAGGTATAACCTTTCTCGGCTTTATTTAATTAAAGAAAATTACAATGAAGCAGAAGAAGAGATGTTGAATGTTTTAAAGATAAATCCTGAAAATGCTTATACTTTAAATAATCTGGGCTACCTATATTATAAAAGGTATAAGGACTGCAAAAAAGCAATTTCTTTTATTGAAAAAGCATACAAATTAAAACCAGAAGATGAGCAAATCAAGCTTTCTTATTCATCTATCTTAAAAAACTGTGGTGAAAAAAAATAACAAACTTTCCATTATCAAAAAAATGCAGTAAAGAATGACATAGATTAAGAAAGAGCAGTAGAGCAGCAGTTCGTTGTCCGTTATCCGTGTTTTTATTGAATTATTGGGGCAATTAAAATAGAGCAGTAGAGCAGTAGTGTAGTAGTGTAGGGGTCGGACTTGTGCGACCCGTTAAAAAAATCAGAATTCCTTTATAATTTATAATTATGGGCTGAGCAAGCTCAGCCCTTACCAAAAAAAATGTAGTCGCAGGTTCTTCAACCTGCGAGGAATCAGACCAGCATTGTAGTGGTGGGGTTTGTCCCCGCCCGAATAAATAAATTTTCAAGTTTTTAATTTTATTATAAGAAAAAAATGAATTTTCTACTTAAAAATTCACCTCCAATTAAATTTTTCGGTTTATAAATTTTAAAAAGATTTGCTATACTATAAAATAATTATGATTTCAGCAATAATTGTAAACCATAAAACCTTTGATTTCTTAAAACCTTTAATCAATTCTTTAAAAAAGGAAAAGGTTGAGGAAATTATAATAGTTGACAATTCGCTTGATCTGGAAGAAAAAAAGAAACTTCAAAGTTTAGATGCATTGCTTTTTTTTCTTAATGAAAACAAGGGCTTTGGGAGTGCTTTAAATTTTGGTGCAAGAAAAGCAAAAGGTGAGCTTCTCCTTTTTTGCAACCCGGACCTTTATTTTAAAGAAAATTCAATAGAAGAATTAAAAAAAGGAATTAAAATTTGTGATGCAGCAGGTCCTAAATTTTTCTGGGACATAGAGGAAGAATTTTGCCTCCCCTACCCTTATCCTGTAAGTTTATTTCCAGAATTCCAAAGCATTTTTTCCCCTCACCTTTTTCAAAAAAAATATTTATCCTATCAATTAAAGATATGGAAAAACAAAGAAAGATTTAAAATTCCCCTCCTTTCAGGCACAAGTTTTTTAATAAAAAGAGATGTCTTTGAAAAATTAAATGGCTTTGATGAAAATTTTTTCTTATATTTTGAAGAAAATGATTTTTTTAAAAGGTTTGAAAAAATGGGATTTTTAGCAAATTTTATACCATCTTCAAAAGTAGTTCATTTTTATAATTTAAACAAAAGTGATTTACATAATGAATACTTTGAAAAATCAAAAAAAATTTATGAAGAAAAACATTTCAATCCATTTTTGAAAAAATTTTTAAATTTTTCAAGAAAGATAAAAAAGAAAAAAGAAAAAAAATTTGAAGAAATAAAGGATGAAAAATTTGAAAATTTTCCAATAATCTTATCCCCCCATCCAACCTTCATCCCCTCCGTTTATTTAACCAACCCAAAAAACTGGCAAGACCTCAAACCAAAACTCCAAACCCTCCTCTTTATAAATGGCTATCTTGCCTTCTTAAAAGACAATTCAATCCAAAAATCTTTTTATTTTAAAATAAAATAATTTTTACCATTTTTATTTCTTTTACATTTCAGAGACAGAATAGTGGATTATAAAATTTTTGAAAACATTCCAAAGTACTAAATTTTTTTTTGACTTATCCTTTATCAAAAAAAGTTTATTCTTCTTGCCAATCCTCTATACTTGCACCAATCTGATGAAGTGTTTCCTTTACCTTGGAATCCAATGTAATCCTGTCAAAACCTTCAATGCATTCTGCCTCAATTTCTATAGCAATTTTTGGAGATGAACCTTTGTCTTTCAATGGCTTTATTACACCTTTCACTATATCTGATACTCTGTCCCAGGGTATTTTGGCTCTGAAGGTTAATTTTTTAATTGCTCTGCCTTCCGACTCGATAACTCCCGCTTGTGTTTCCATTTTCTCATCTTTTGGAACTTTTAAGCTGTCATCTTCTTCTTTTTTTTCTTTTGCCAATTCTTCACGCAAAATAATTGAATCCATTCTTGGTATTACATCTTGCTTAAAGTAAATTTCATTATCTTCTTTGACACCGATAATACCTTTTTTTACACCATCTTTTATTGCGCTAATTAAAACATTTTCATCTTCTAACAAGGGCATACCCGGCGTTTTAAGAAAAAGTTCATAAATCCCACGAAGTTCTTTTTCATTTTCATTAGTGCTAAATGTTTTTTCTATTATATACTTAGGTGTTAGATGAGATAGGATTTTCTCTTGGTCTTTAAGGCATTGCTTTACTCTTTCAGAAATATCATCACTTGTTCCAATTGTTGGAAGTCCAAGGTCTTTCCAAGCCAAACCTTGCTTTTCTAAAAATGCCAGATGCCTGTATGCTGTAAGAATTTTAAAAGGTATTTCCTTTCCTGCTTCTTTTGATCTTTTTTTAAGTTCCTCTTGGCTTTCATTAGTAAGTGTATCGAAAATCTCTTTGTCATTTTGAATCTCTGCGATTGCCATAAAACGTTTCAAAGATTTTAAAAGATTTGTCCAATTTGCATCATCTATTGTAAGTATAAAAATTGCATTTTTGTAAACCCTAAAACCAGAACCTGCCTTTTCATAAATATCAGATGCAAGTTCTTTAGCATTATTTGAGTCATAGGAAAATTTAGGGGGTAAAAAAATAAGTTTAAGATTCTTATTATCTGGGATATCCGAAGGATCTTCTGGCCAGAGATAAACTTCCAATGATTTGCCAGCCAGTTTTTGAAGGTGCTTCTTTAGTTCCTCCTGAATTCGCTCTTCTGATATAGTTCCCTCTTTATCTATTATTAAACGGTTGAGATTAGGTTGAGTATGAAAGACATATTGTTTTTTTTCAGAGTGCAAATATAAAAGTTCCTCCTCCAGCTTATTCATTGTGTCACCTACGATAGTATAAGGAATCCCTTCTCTTAAAAGAGCAACTCGAATTTTTGGAAGAGTAACTCTCTTCATCTCTCCTCCACTGAAGGAATATAAAAAGATGCTTGTGGCTATACCAGAAGCAATCCCATATTTTACATATTCACTCCCCATATTCTTATCTACCTTGGTCGCCTTTGCATTCTTACCAGAAATGTCAGCAGCAATAACAGAGTTATACTCATTTCCTATATGTTTGATTAATTCACTTTTTATAGCATTATTATCAAGATTAACAAGTGAAGAATGGATAAGAGGTGAAGGTATCCTTCTCTTGTAAAGGTCAGCTACTACTTCTGCCAAAAACCTTAAAACTCCTCTTGTTCTTTGGAAAGCCGAGAATGAACCCCATTGCTCGTATAGTACATCAATAATTTCAGGATGAAAGGGATAAGAATGTTCTATCCTTTCTCTATATTCCACATCTTTTACTTCTAAAGGCACATCTGTCCCTAATTTCTGGTAAAGATCAAAATAACCTTGAGCAACTTCCTTTTTTGTTTTTTCATCCTTAATGTCTTCAAATAACCTTTTGCGGATTATTTCATAAATCTCAACTCCTTCCACAGGCGTATAAACTTTTTCAATTCTTCCAAATATTCTTTGAATCTGGCTAAGTGCTCGTTCCCCTTCTTCTCCGTAAGGGGCACTTGAAGGAAGAGTGCAAACAAGGCAACAATTTTCTTTTGACCTTACTGCCTCTGTTAGCTCCTGAAAAAAAGCCATTATTTGCTCTGAAAAATCTTTTGCTTTTACAGCGTATTCTACAATTTCATCCATCAGGATAAGCACAGGGTAATCGCCCAGCACTTTATTTAAAACCTCCTTACCAGGGCTCCGCCTTTTCTCATCATGTTCCTTTACCTTTTCATAAACTCCAAGTTGCCAGGCAATTTCTCCCCAGGGTGTTTTTCCTTTTATCGGGTCTGCTTGTGTTCCAACAAAGACCACAATTTTTGCATTTTTTGGTTCTGGAAGCTTAGATACAAATTCCAAATGGTTCAATTTTTCCCTATTTTTTACTATGTGGTATAAGGAAATGAGGGCGTGCGTCTTTCCACCCCCAAAGGGCGTCTGAAGTTGTATTACAGGATCACCATTTCCTTTGCTAAGGCGGGATAATATTTTTTCAATAAGATTTTTCAACCCTTGAGTCAAGTAGGTTTTATTAA
>JBBISU010000095.1:0-12238 GCA_037441225.1 Acidobacteriota bacterium | reverse complement strand
TATGCCGATTTATGAATTTTATTGTGAAAAATGTAAAACAATCTTTAATTTTTTTTCAGTAAAGGTAAATACTGAAAGCAAGCCCCATTGTCCAAAGTGCAAAATAAATTTGCTTAAAAGAAAACCAGCCCTTTTTGCAACATTGAAATTTAAAGGAGAAGAAGAACCACTTCCTCCAGCCTTTCAAAATTTAGATGAAGAAAAGATGGAAAAAGCAATGGGAGGTCTTGCCTCTGAATTTGGAGGGATTGAAGATATGCCAGAAGACCCAAAGTTGATGGCAAAAATGATGAAGAGGTTTGCAGAAGTTATAGGAATTAAATTTGGAGGCAAATGGGAAGAAATGCTTTCAAGGATGGAAAAAGGGGAGGATATGGAAAAGTTAGAAGAAGAGATGGAAGGGATGGAAGAAGAGGATTTGATGAAGGAATTTTTTGAAGTAAAAAAGGCAATTCAAAGGAAAAAATTTCAAAGTTATAAAGTTGATGAAGAACTTTATTTTTTATGAAAATTTTTATAAAATTTTTCTCCCTTATTTTATTTATAATTGTTTTATTGTCTTTTTTTGCAAATTTTTTATTACCTTTTAAAAAATACTCAAAATTTTTTCTTTTTCCAAAAACATCAATTAATTTAGGATTAGATTATTACTTTAAAAAGGATTTTTTTAAAGCATCAAAAATTTTTAATTATTTTAACAAATGGCAGCCCACAGTTGAAACCCTTTTATTTGAAGGATATTGTTTGCAAAAAGAAGAAAATTTAAAGGAAGCTAAGGAAATTTTTAAAAATGCATTAAATTTTAATCCAAAAAGCAAAGATGCCCACCTTGCACTAATTGAAGTTAATTTAAAAATGATTGAAAAAAATGGCTTTGATAAAGATTTGATAGAAGAAATCATTTTATTTATTCCTTATGAAGACAAAGAAGCCATTGATAAAATAGCTTTGAGGATTTTAAAAATCTCAACAAATTTAAGATCAAAAGATAAATTATTGATTTATGCCAATATTTTTTATCTTTTTCCTTCTGATTTTATTTTAAATAAAACAATTTATTTTATTTTAAAAGATAAAGATATTCCTCAAATAGCAAAAAATATTGGGTTTCATTTATATATATTAAATAAATATTTTTGCTTTGAGGAAAAAGAAAAAAAAGAGTTTTTAAAAAAAATTGGTTTTATTTTTAAAAAAATTTATGAAGGATAAATTTTTAAATCATCTTTTTATTTCTTTAATTTTATTATCAACAATTTTAGTTTTCCCAAATAAATCTGACATCTTTGAACTTCCAAGATACCATTTTTTTTCCATTATAATTTTTGCTTATTTATTTTTAAAGCCAGAAAAAAAATTTATTTTTCCTGAAAATTTAAATATTTTTCATATTTTAATAATCTTTCTTTTGGTTTACTCTTTAGTATTTTTTATTTTCAAACCTTCCTTACCTGTTTTATCTCATATAATCTTTTTAATATCTCTGTTTTTGTTTTTTAATATTTTAAATTCCTATGATGAAAATTATAAAAACTATGCTCTCTTTCTCTTTTCCTTAATTGGATTTTTTGAAGCCCTTTATGGAATATTTCAATATTTTAATTTAGATCCAATATTTAAACTGGTCTTACAAACAGAAGACAAAAGGATGAAGATGGCTGGGACAATTGGAATATCTGCAATCTATGGAATATTCATTGGCTTATCTTTAATTGTTCAAATTTATTTATTTATTCAAAAGAAAAAAGGAGTTTACATTTTTTTTATTTTTATAACATCTATTTCATTTTTATTAAATAATACTCGCTCTGCCATTTTTGGTTTTTTTCTTTGGATTTTATTTTTAATTAAAGAAAATAAAATTAGAATTTTGATTTCTTTATTATTTTTTCTAATTTTTTCTTTATTTCTTTTATTTAAAAGTGACTTTAAAAACAGATGGAATGAAATTTTTGATTTAAGCAAAACCCATTCTGGAACTATAAGAATTTTTTATTGGAAAATTACCTTTGAAGCAATAAAGGAAAAACCAATTCTTGGCTCAGGACCTTTATCTTTTTCAAAAAAATACTTTGAAAAACAGGCAGAGCTTTTGTCTAAAAATAAGTTAAAAGCACCAGAAGTCATCCAGCCCCTTTTAAATGCTCACAATGATTTTTTACAAATCTGGCTTGAATATGGAATAATTGGCTTAATTTTATTATTATCTCTTTTATTTAAAGGAATATTTTTTGAAAAAAATAATCTAAAAAAAGCCATCCTATTATATGTCTTTTTTACTTCACTATTTTTATTCCCTTTAAACCACCCTTCAACTTTAATTCCTCTTCTTTTGATATATTCCCTAAAATTTTAAAATATCTTTCTTTTTTGTTTTTTGATTTAGCAATGGTTATATCCTGTATTCCACCATCAAAGCTCCAGTAAAATTTTCCTTGATATGGTATATATTCAGGGTCTAATGCTTGCATTGTTGCATTCATAAATCCATTTAAATAATTGGAATTAAATGTACCATCAATAACATAATCACCTGTCAAAACTACTCTACCTAAATCATCGGTATATTCAATAGCATAAGAAATGTTAAAGGGCTCTCCATTTGAAACTGGAATTGGTGGTTCAAAGGTTTTACCATAGCCAAGCAAAATTACATAATTAGAAGGGGTGATGTAAACAATTCCCATATCATCTTCGTCCCAAGCAGTTATATTCCAATTGCCTAAATTTACATTTAAAGGTGAGTTTATATAGCCCTCCCAATCGCCATTATTTGTTTGTATATTTGCACCTAAAAATTTTCCACTACCATTTCCATTTCCAATTATCCCTGCTTCAAAGTTAAAATAAAAATGACCCTGATAATCTCTATACATAGGATCTAAGGCAACTACATTCATATCCATACTGCCATACAAATAATTTGTTTCATAATAAATAACATAATGATAATCGCTTGTTAAAACAACTTCACCTGAGGAATTAGTATATTCAATATGATAATTTATCTCATAATTATTTCCAGGAATTAATAATACTGGTTCTTCAAGGATATGATTATAAGAAAGTAAGATAACATAATTTGAAGGAACTATATAAACAATTCCTCTGTCCAGGGGATCAATTTCAGTCAAGTATCCATTTTCTATCTTAAAACTTGCAGGTGAATTTATATAGCCCTCCCAATCCCCATTATTTGTTTGCTGGTGATAGCCATAATAAATAAAGCTTACTGAAATACCTGTGGGGCATTCAATTGGTTCAAAACCAGTTATACCACAATTTGCCAAATCATCACCTTGGGGAATGTTTTTTCCATAAGATCCCTCAACCCCATCAGCATTTCTTGGAACAACTAAATAATAAGCATTTTCTAAATTGGGATAAAAACTTTCCTGCAAGTCCTGATTTGTATCAGAACATAAAATTGAATAATGGTTATAAATTCCTCCCCTCAATAAGTTTAAATCCCCTTCATAAATTGTGTAATCATCAGCAGTTCCACAGGTTTGATCCCAGGATACTTTAATCATATTCCCTTCCTTTGATATTTTGACAGAGCCATCTGGAACTTCCATTGGTTGATTTAAACTTTTTGTCCTAAAAGAATAAATCCCCCCTTCTGAATTTTTCAAACCAAAACCATTTACTGCTTCAACTTTCCAAAAGTACCAGGTAAAGGGAAGAAGCCCTGAGATATTTATTTCATTTGCTGGAATAAAGGAAGAATAAAGGGGTGGAGGATTTGTTGTTCCAAAGTATAAATTATAACAAGTAGCATTTGAAGATGCTTCCCATTGAAGGGTTAAATTTAAGGGAAGCCCTGTTTGACCATTTTGTGGATATACAAGATAAAAATTTCCAGGAGAAGGACCACATTTTTGGCAACCGTATGGAACATTTATTTCAACATCATCTACCTCTGCCCACCATAGCCAGTCAAAAGCTTTATAAACAAAACGCATTATTAAATTTGTTAAACCAGCAAAAGGGGTTAAATCAATACTTACTAACTCTCCGGGTCCCAAAGGAGAATGGTCTTCATCCCAGAAAAGGAGCTCCTGCCAAAAACTGCCGCCATCAGAAGAAATCTCAACTTTAAAATTATCAATGGGTGTTCCACTATCTCTATAAGATGCTTTAAATTCAAGTGTTGCAGCTGTTGCATAAACAGGAGGAGAACCATAGGGAAGGCAAATTGTTGATGTGGAAGCATAAGGAAGATTAAAAGTGGGTGTCCATAATTCTGTGTCCATAATTGTGCCTTCACCACACCAATCACTATCAGCAGCAGCTGCATTCCCACTTCCACCTGTATAATTTGGAAGCCCTGTTGTCTCTGTTGATTCCCATACACAATTTCCACCATTATTTCTTATTTGCCAGTTTTGAGGGAGCCAGTTTTCAAAACCTTCAAAGATCATTTTAAAGTTTCTTTCTCCAACATTGAAAATTAAATTCTCAATTTTTGAATAACTATTTGAATAAATTGTAAGTTTTAATTCAATTGTGTCCATACATTCAAAATAGTCAGGTATTGAAAAAATAAAAAAATCATAGTTATAATATATTTCCCCATTATTTGGTATATCTGGATAAGAAGAAAAATCATTTGAAATTATTACGCCAGGAGTTACTGCTTCTATAATTCCATAAACATTTGATGCTGTTGCAACACCTGTATTTTTTATTCCAATTAAGATTCCAACCTCTTCACCTGGCTCAATTATTTTATTTCCATTTCCCCAGCCACCATAATTACAATAGTCATAAATTTCTTTATCTTCAACCTTTAAATCAGGGCTTCCTGTCTCAAAAGTCCTTTTTCTTGTGGTGCTTGAACCTTCCTGGTTTATTGCTTTTACATACCAGTAATATTTTGTATTATTTTGTAAACCAAAAACAAATTTTTCACTTTCATAAATGTATGATTCATATAAAGGAGGAGGAATATGAGTGCCTAAATAAAGTTCATAATACTCTGCATTTTGGGAATCACTCCAATCAAAAGTAAACTCTGTTGGAAGGTTTGTTGCTCCATCATCAGGATATAAGAGTTCAAAGGGACCTGGTGGGGATAG
Organism: Acidobacteriota bacterium; assembly: GCA_037441225.1. Taxonomy (GTDB): domain Bacteria; phylum Acidobacteriota; class Thermoanaerobaculia; order UBA2201; family UBA2201; genus JBBFMJ01. Next base: position 7,157 of record JBBISU010000095.1, on the reverse strand, counting down.
GTTAAAGGACATAACATTTGATAAAATTTCACCACAGCCATTTTTTGCTTTTATTTGAAAATAATAATTTCCTTCTTCTTCAAGTAAAATTTCTGCCTTACTGATTTGAATATCTTTTAAAAATAATTGCTCTGGTGGATTTTTCTTATCTAAATATAAATCATATAAAAGAGAAAATTTACTATCACTCCAATCAAATATTAAATTTATTTTATTATAATAGTTCCTTTTTTGAATTGGCTTAAAAGTTGAAAATCCTTCAGGTTGATTTTTGCAACAGTATTTTATATCAAAAATTTCCAGTTTGTTTTCTTCATTTAAATATATAAAGTTTCCCTTTATTTTAAAGGAATTAAATTTACTATCAAATAAATAATTAAAAATTTTTTCTGGATCTTTTATATCATTTATTTCAAAGACCGCCATTTCATTGTTATTTGTAAAAATTAAAAGATAATTTCCAACTATTTCTGCTCCTTTGATATTTTCTAATCCTTTTTCCTCATAGACCTTGTTTAAAAAATTATCTGAAATTAAACTAAAAACATCATAACCATTTAAGTAAATTATATAAATAAAAGAATCTGAAAATGCAAAATCAATTATTTGATTTTCAACATTTATTTTTGATAAAACAAAAGGATATTCATTATCTTCAATATCAACTGCTACTATTTCCTTTGATTCTGACCCTATGAAAATTAAATTTTCTTTCATTTTTGCTATTTTAATTTCTGATGAAAAATTTAAAGAACTAATATAATTTATACTTGAATTTTCATTTATCTTCAAAATTTTTAAAGATTTTTTAAATAAAATATATATAAAATCATTTTTAAAAAGTATATTTTTTGGAATTTCTTCCACTTCAAATTGACTAATTTCAAAAATATTTAAGGGGTTAGAGGCATCATAAAAATGTATTTTTTTTAAGGAATCAACTATAAATAAATATTTTGAGGAATTAAAAATTTTTAAAGGCTCAAAATTTAATTCTTTCTTTGAAATTTCCACTATTTCTTTTTCTTCCAAAAAATCCAAAACCAGAAGGGATTTTGTGTTTAAAAGATAAATATAATTTTCATTTATGGCAAAATCAATTATCTTATCTTCTTTCAATTGGAAATTTGATTTAGATTCCGGACATTGATTGGTAAATAAAAGAGACGAAAAAGAAAAAAAGAAAAATAAAAATTTCTTCATATTCACTCCTCTTTTATTATACCACAAAATTTAAAATGTTTTTTTTGCTAAATTGTCTAAGATTTTTGTGAGTTTTTTGTCTGTCATTTCTATTCCAAAAACATTTTCCCATACAGTTTTGTTTTCCATACAAAAATAAATAAAAACTTTTTTCCATTTTTCCCTTAATTTTTTTAAAAAATCTTTATAAATTTTTTCCCTCCAGGGCCTGAAGAGCCGGAATTTACCATCCTTTGATGGGAAGTATTCACCCTTTAATAGTTTTTCATTGTTTTTTAAAATTTCCCAGTAAACCTTTTCTGGATACCTTAAAACTCCCAAAGATATCCACAAAACCCTTTCTTCATTTATTTTTTCTGTAAGTTCATCAATTATTTCATCATAAGAATAACTATGAATTATTGGATCAAAGTGAAAGGAAAGAAAAAAGCCCTCATCTTGAAGTACTTTTGCTGCTTCAATTCTTTTGGAAGGAGATGCTGTCCCTTCTTCAAAGTTTAAATAAACTTTTTTAGAATTTAAAGAAAAGCCGGCAATTATTTGCTTTTTTGATTTTAGTTTTAAAAGGGGTTTTATATTTGTGCTTTTTGTTTTAATTTCCAATGTTATATTTTTCCCAAAAATTATTTTGTAAATCTTTTCAAGATAAGGATAAAATTTTTCAATTCCCAAGGAATCTGAAAATTGCCCTGTTGTAATTCTAATTCCTTTAAAAGTTTTAATTTCTTTTTTTAATTTTTCAATTCCCTCATAAATTATGAAATTTTTCTTTTGAATGTAATTTTGCAAAACACAATAATGACAAAAAAAGGGGCACCCCAAAGCTGTTTCAAGGACATACAATCCACAGCAGACATAGCCTTTTTGGCCGGGACATTTTTTTAATATTTTTCCTTTTTGCTTTTCTATTTTATATGCCATTTTATGGAATTTCTTTTAAAATATTTTTTATCTTTTCTTGGTTTTCAAATAAAAATTTGAAAATTTCTTCTTGATTTTTTTCATTTAAATTTATAAAGATTTCCAGTTCCTTTTCTTCAAAGAAATCCTTTTCTTTAATTTTTAAATCCTTTGGCAACTTTAAACTTCTTATTTTTTCTTTAAATTTTTTTAAGGCACTTGAATAATTTGGATATAGAATTTTTCTTAAATAAATCTCCATTTCCTTTGCATTTTTTTTAAATTTTATATTTTCTAATCCTTCTATCTTTGCTTTTCTTAAAAGGGATGATACATTTTTAAGTTCTGAAAAAGTCCCTTCCAACTTTGAAAATTTTAATGAAACTTCTTTTGCCTTTTTTTCCCAGAAAATTAAATCATTTAATGTTGAAATGTTTATTTTATTTAAATTTGCTTTCCTTATTAAATTTTTATTTGAAAGAAGTAAATCAAAAATTTCATTTATTTCAGGGATTGATGGAATACCTCCTGTCTTTAAAATTTCTAATTTTAATTTTTCTGGTGCCTTTTTATACATAAAAGCAATTTCAGGAAGTGTAAATTTTCTTTGAAGGTTTAAATTCAATCTTAAAGAAAATGGTTCTGATTTCATTTCTTTAAATTCAATTTTTTTCTTTAACTTTTTTAAAATATGATACCTTTTTATTCCATCAACTATATTTCCCTCTGCCAAAATTACAGGGCTCAGCTGCCCTTCTTTTTTTAAAGATCTTTGCAGAATCTCATCTATTTTAAGATATTCTAAGGGAACTAATAATTTAAAATTTCTTGAAGCCATAACTCAAATTCCTCTTTTTCTTTCATTTTTCCTCTCTTAAAAAGCCCCTGAATATAAACATTTGCTTTTTCTTTTAAATATTTTTTTGCAATTTCTTTTTGCTCCTCTGAAAACCAGTTTTCTTTTATAAGTTTCCCAATTGCTTTTGCTCTCCAGAAGTCAAGGCAGGGTATTTTTTTTGACAATTGATCCTTATGGCCACCCCTTTTTATGACAAGTTCTTTTTCAATAAAACCAACTTTAAATTTAGATGTAACCCTTAGCCAGAATTCATAATCCTCACAGGCAGGGAAACTTTCATCAAATAATCCAACTTCCTCAAATAATTCTCTTTTTATCATTACAGAAGAAGGTGAAATTACACATAACTGCAAAGACCTTTCAAATTGATCCCCTCCGCCTTTTTTATGTATTTTTTTTTGATTTAACACTTTTCCATTTCTCATCCAAATTTCATTTGTATGAACAATTAAAAAATCTGGATTTTCTTTAAAAAAACTTACTTGATTAAATAACTTTTCTTCAACCCAGAGATCATCGGAATCAAGAAAGGCAATATATTTTCCAGAAGAATTTTTAATTCCTAAATTCCTTGCAGAAGCAGGACCTTTATTTTCTTGATAAATATATTTAATAGGATATTCTTTTGCTAATTCTTTTGTCCCATCCTTTGAGCCATCATCGACAACTATAATTTCATATTCTATATTTTTTTGTTTTAAAACAGAACCAATTGCTCCCTCTAAAAATTTCCTTCTATTGTAAGTAGGGATTATAACACTTATTATGTCACTCAATTTCCTTAATTTTACTCACTATATCTGTTGGTGGGTTAATATACTCAAGCCCATAAGAATACATCTGATAAATCCTTTCAGAAGCCCTTCTTTTTATTAGTGCTTTTGTTTGGAGGCGAACCCTGCTTTTTGGGATAAAAAATGAAATCTCAACAATTTCTCCTACTTCTAAGGGTTTTGAAACCTGAACTAAAACACCTGTTTGGCTTATGTTCAATGTTTTCCCAACTAAGATTGAATCCTTTCTTTTTATTTGAATTAATGCTTGAAAAACAATCCTCTTTGGAATATTGATAAATTTTTTTGTGATTTTAATTAAATCTTCTTCTGAAATTGGTTCCAAAAGAAAATCATTTACCCCTTGGGAAATCATTTCTTCTTGAGTAATTTCCTCTGGATTGACTTTTATTACATAAGAAATATTTCTGGTCTTTGGTTTTTCACGCAATATCCTAACAGCAGAAAATCCATCTCCTTCATTTAATTTATTATCTAATATACAAAGCTTTGCTTTTGTTTGGGTTAAAAGGTTTTCACATTCAATTAAAGAATTACAATAATTTACCAAATATCCTTCCTTTGTCAAAACATCACTTATGAAATCCCTTTCTTCTTTATGCAAACAATATAAAACAATATTATTCATTTTTTTGCCTTATAATAAAATTTGCCAGGGTTTTGACTGATTGGAATGCCTCTTTTGCCATTGCCTCTTCTGATATTTTTATTTTATATATCTGTTCAATATGCATTGCAAGTTCCAAGGCATCCACAGAATCAAGCCCCAAATCACCTCCAAAAAGCTGTGCCTCTTCATTTATGTCTTCTGGTTTTATCTCTTCTAACCTGAGTTTTTCAATTATCAATTTTTTTATTTCCTCAATTAATTCTTTTTCTTCCATAAAGAAATTTTATCTCCTATCATTTTTCTTTTAGTGCTCTTGTAAACTTTCCATTTTGGAAAAGGGAAGCAAAACAGTCAATTATTGCATCGGACAAAACTTCCAAATAATTTTCTAATTTATAAGATCTTCCAAACCTTTTTGCAGAACCCATAATTCTATCTTCCCATAATATTTCATTACCTTTTTTAAGTTTTACATCAAGCCATACTTCTGCTTTATAAAGATTCCTTTCTTCTACAAAAAATTTAATAATTTTAATTTCTATTGTTTTTGGACTTCCTTCTGAAACTTTTAAATCAATATCTTTAAATAATTTTGAAAATGTCTCTTTTAAAAATTCTGAAACAGGTGTTGCTGTTGTCACAGGCAAAATTTTCCCTTTTTCTTCATCTTCTCTATTTTCCCCAATTAGTTCTTTGTCTTCTCTTTCATCTATAAAATCACCAAAAGAAATTGATAAAGAAGAAAGCCCCGATAAATCCAAGTTATCATAGTCAGCAAGGGAAGAAGTGGGTCTAAATTTCAAATTTATATCCTTCAAAAGTCCAGAAAAAATAAAAGGTGGAAAAAGAAAAATTAAAAATAAAAATTTCCAAAACATAAAAACTCCTAATTTTTCTTTTTAAAGTCCTCCATAAATTCACAAAGTTTTTCAATTCCTTCCACTTCCATAGCATTATACATAGAAACCCTTATCCCACCAACGCTTCTATGACCTTTTAACCCATGAAAACCAGCAGAAGATGCCTCTTTTATAAACTTTGCTTCCAGCTCCTCTGATGCCATTCTAAAACATATATTCATAAAAGAACGAGATTCTTTATCTTTCACAGTTCCTTTATAATAATCAAGATATTTATCCATAATTCCATATAATAGTTCTGCCTTTTTATTGTTTCTCTTTTCAATTTCATCAAGCCCACCAATTTTCTTTGCCCACTCTAAGACAAGTTTTACAACATATATAGCATATACAGGTGGCGTATTATACAAACTGTTTTCTTTAAAGTGTGTTTTGTATGAAAGCATTGTTGGAAGCCCTTCTTTTGCCAAATCAAGCAAACTTTTCTTCATTGTAATTAAAGTAACCCCAGCAGGACCTAAATTCTTTTGTGCTCCAGCATAAATCAAAGAAAACATATTTGGATCAAATCTTCTGGACAAGATATCTGAAGACATATCACAAAATACAGGAATACCTTCTGGCGTCTTTGGAAACTTGTGCCATTGGGTTCCATAAATTGTATTATTTGAAGTAAAATGAATATACTTTGGTTTTTCAGAAAATTTAATCTCTTCTTCTTTCGGAAGACGAGTAAAATTTTCATTTTCTGTTGAAGCAGCAACATTTGGATTTCCAAAAAATTTTGCCTCTTTCAATGCTTTTTTGGACCAAGAGCCAGTGATAACATAATCAGCAACTCCTCCATCTAAAAAATTCATTGGAACCATTGCAAATTGCAAACTTGCTCCGCCACCTAAAAATATTGTTTCATAATCATCAGAAAAGCCCAAAAGTTCATGATAAAGTTTTTTTGTTTCATTTAGAATTGCTTCAAATTCCTTGGATCTGTGAGAGATCTCAAGGATTGACATCCCAAGCCCATTTAATTCTATTGTATTTTCTTTAAGTTTTTCCAAAACACTTATTGGCAATGTTGCAGGACCAGGGTTAAAATTCCATTTACGCATATGATACCTCCTATTTTTTAATTAATTTTAAAACATTATTTACTAACATTTTAATACCACTCTCTAAATCCTTAATTGATTCAGCAAGCATATAGGCAGGGGTTGAAACAATTTTATTTTTTGCGTCCACAACTGCCATATCAACAGGGCATTCAATATGGTATGCCCCCATTTTTTCAATTGCACTTGCTACATCCTTATCATTTCCAATTGTTACTTGAACCTTATTCCCAATTGCCTTTGCAGCCAAAACAGGAGCAATACAAATAAATCCCATTGGCTTTCCTGCCCTGTGCATATCTTTGATTAACCTTTCAACTTCTGGATTCAAAGTACAATTTGCACCCTCTTTTGCAAAATTTGATAAATTTTTTGCAGCACCAAAACCACCAGGAAAAATTAAAGCATCCAAATCTTCTGCTTTTACATCTTTAATATTTTTTAGATTTCCCCTTGCAATTCTTGCGGATTCAATCAGAACATTTCTTTTCTCATCCAAGGGTTGTTGTTTTAAATGGTTTATCACATCCTTTTGATCTTCCTCTGGTGCCATAATAATAATTTCTGCCCCCTTTTTATCTAAAAAAAATAAAGTTAAAGTTGCTTCATGTATCTCGGAGCCATCAAAGACCCCGCAGCCCGATAAAACAACCCCTACTTTTGGCATAAATATCTCCTTTCTTTTTTATTTTAATATAATAACACAAGATAAAAAAAAATTCAAAAATTTTGTCTTAGGTGTAGTTACAATTTTAAAATGTCACACTTAATTACTATTTTGAAATGTCTTGATTTTGTTATGCTTCTTCTTGAAAAATTTAA
>JBBISU010000094.1:0-12246 GCA_037441225.1 Acidobacteriota bacterium | reverse complement strand
ATCTATTTTAGCAAATCCATTTTGTCCATTTCCATCTGAAGCATAACAACCGAATTTATTATTAACTATAATTTTAAATATTTAGCTTTTATATAGAAAGTGATTTTACGCAATTTTTAATTTTATAAAATTGATCAAAATTTATGACTTTATCAATTTCAATTGCACATTTTACAAAAAAATTATTTGCTTTTTTCAGAACTCTAATATCTTTATAAAGATCTTTAATACTGCCTTTTTTGCTTGGGAAAATAGGTGCTATCATTTTAATTATTTTTCCATTTTTATCTCTTCCAATTTTAGTATATTCTGATATTTTCGTCCTAATTCCTAAGTAATGAGGCGACCATTTATGCTTAAATGAATTTGCTAAATTTTTTGCTTGCTTTACATATTTATCATTTATAAGTTTATTCAAAATGTATAAAATATTCTCATTTTTATTTATTTTCTTCAAATAATTAACTATTTTATATATATCTGTATCTTTTTCTTTCAATTCTTTAATTTCAAAAAGTTCTCTCAACATTTGGGCTAATTTATCCAAGCATGCAGGAAATAAAAAGAATCCAAACATCAAAAATAAACTTTTAATCCAAATTCTGCTGTATTTATCGTGGACATTTTTATGTTTATTTGTAAAAGCCATTGTTAGAGCAAAAAAAAGAGCTCTTTGAGTATGATATACTTCAGGTCTCCATTGTCCAGCAAAAGCATATTTTACCTTATTTATATTCAAAAGAATTTGATGGTCATCAAGCCAATTTTCTGTTATCATTTCTACACTTTTTTGAAAATTTTTATCTCTTTTTGGAATTTTATGCTTCTTCTTCAATTATTTTCCTTTCCTCATCTGTAATTCCATAAAGTTTATAGACAATTTCATCAATTTCCTTGTCTGTTTTTTCAATTTGCTTTTGGATTTGTCTTTTTTCACTTCCCTTTGCTGTCTGTATCTTTTTATTTAAATCAAGCATTATGTCAACCAATGAAACAAGGTCATCGTGGATTTGCTTTTCTGACTTATTATAAAAGTCAATTTGCTTAATTGGAAAAATACGCAATTCTTTAACTTTAAATTGAGGAAATGTTTTTCTTTGTAATTTTCCGAATTTATAATAAAACCAAAATGAAATAAGCTTTGAATTTATTAATGCAAGAAAATATCTTATATTATATTTTGCGGAACGGTTTTTTAAAATCATGCTATTTCTATCATTTATTATAGTTTTATCTATATATGCTGTCAAAATACAGTACGGAAGTTTTGAGGGGATTTGCCTTATTAGTAATCTTTCACCATTAAAAAGATCGAAGGTTCTTGGTGCTGCCAAATTTTTTCCATATTTAATATATTTATTATTCCAATTTAAGAAATATCTTTGTACATCTTTCCCATTAATATATTTAAAATATGTATCATCTATTTTTACATTACTGTGATATACTCTATTATTTTTCATTTGTTCAGTTTGCTTTGGTGTTCCTTTGCCAACTTCATATGCATTTATCCCTGCCTTAACAATTGCAAAGTTATTTAATGTTTTGCCTGCTATTTCTATTTTATTTAGCAATTTGATCTTATTTTTGTTTCTTATTATATCGTAATTTATTATATAGTTACTTTCTTTAAAAAAATCAGATTTTTCATCAGCAATCTTTATAATATTACTATCTTTTATTTCATAAAAGGAGAATATACTTGAACCTTTCATTTTAAAAAGTAAAATTGCACAGTCTACATTGGCGCTTCCAAAGACTTTATCATATATATTTACAATTACTGTATTTTTTGTTTTTTCAACTATGAATTTCCTGAATAACGATGTAGTATCTATAGTTAGCCAGTTATTAGGGATAATAAACCCAAGAATTCCATCTTTAGATAATAAAGAACATGCCCTTTCAATAAACATTATATAAGTATTTAATTGATATTGTGCTAATTTATATTTATTGTAAAAATAATCTTTTTCATCAGATTTAAATCCTTCATCTCTTGCAAATATATAAGGGGGATTCCCTATTATGACACCAAATCCTCCTTCTTTTACCATTATTTCCTTAAACTCTTCATCCCAGTTAAAGGGCTTAAATTTATACCATTCATCTCCAAAATATTTTTTAAGTTCTAATGTATCCCCCGAAATTAGGGAATTCCCACATTTTATATTTCCGTCAAGCATTGGAAGTATTGCCCTTCCAGGAATTATTCCTTCCTCCCCTTCAAGCATTTTAATCATTAAAGATAATTTTGTTATTTCAACTGCTTGTTCATCAATGTCAACTCCAAAAATATGATCTTTTAATATTTTACTTTTTTCTTGAATGGTAAGTGGTTCCTCTATATTTTCTATTTTTAGAGGAAGTTTATTTTTTTCTATTTCTTTTTTCTTTCTTTTTTCATTTCTATAATAATTTAGCATTTCTTCGTATGCTTTTATAAGAAAACTACCAGATCCACAAGCAGGGTCTAATATTCTCAATTTCTTAATCTTATTTGGAGGCAATTCCTTTAGGAGTTTGCATACCGTATTTTGAACGATATATTCTACAATATATTCGGGCGTATAATATACACCGCCTGCTTTCCTTAACTCTGGCTTTAATTCGTATTTTACAAAATGCTCTGTTAATTTTATTGAATACCCTAAAAATTGTTCATAAATATTCCCAAGAACTTCAACTGGGATTACATCAAATTGATAGGGATTGTATGTGCCTAAAATAATTTCTTTCATAACTTTAAAATCAATCCATAATTTTTCTTCCCATTCCTTCTGTCTAAACAAATCGCTATTAAATGAAAGATTGTAATGGTAAAATTCTTCCTTTAAAAAAATCATTGCATTTATATCAATTTTATCTGATCTTTCTTCAAAAATTTCTTTAAGAGGTCTTCTATGAATAAGGTTTCTATCTTCACAAGATCTCATAAAAATAATTCTGTCAAGGATTTTTTGTGTTATCTCTTTTAAATAGCTTGCATCTTTTTCCCTATCACAAGAGTTAAAAATTTCTGAATTTTTTTTATAGATATTTTTTGCAAGCAACTCTCTCCATTTTTTTAAATCATCAAGGATTGCTTCATCAACTGGGAGGCGGTCTTTTGGTTTTAATAAAAGTAATTTTTCAAGTTCACCATTTTTTACTGATTCCTTAGATAAAAGCCATAATTTGTCAAATTCCTTTAAATAATTTTGCCAATTTAAATCAATTTTCAAGCCCTTAAAAGGATTTTTTTCATCTGGTTTTATAGTCACATCAAATAGTTTAATGTCCTCAAAATCAGTGAGTAAAACAAAGGGAACACCTTTTTTATTGTATCCATATCTTATTGCTTGTTCAATGTATTTATTTAAATCTGCCTTTGGTGGCTTTGCTTCAACAAAAATTTTAATTTTCCCATCAATTTTTAATCCATAGTCCACCCTTCCCTTTGATGTTTTTTCTTCTGGACTAACTTCATTTATATCTTGAACATCCCATCCTAATACATCTTTCAAAAGTGGTTGTATAAAAGAAATTTTAGCAGCTTCTTCATTATAAGTTTGTATTCTTCCAGTTTCAACTTCCTTTGAAAACTTATCTAATAATTTCTGTAAATTCCCTTTTGCTTTTTCAAGCATTGTGGAATAAGAATATGTATCTTAATATGAACAATAATGAAAATAAGTGGAAGAGCCAGTGGATTTTCATAAATTTTCTTTTAAAGATACTTAAAATTGAATAAGATATAAAGCCAAAAGCAATCCCTTCTGTTATTGAAAAGGTAACAGGCATTATTATAATTGATAAAAAGGCAGGTATTGAGTCCAGGGATTCCTCCCAGTTTATATCTTTTGTTAATTTAAACATAAAAGAGCCAACAATTATCAGTGCACAGGATATGGCAGGGTAAAAAACAGTACCATTTACCTCAACTCCTTTTCCAACCATTGAAACAATTGGATAAAAAAACAAAGAAAGTAAGAAGAAAAAGGAAGTTATTAAGTTTGCAAAGCCAGTCCTTGCACCTTCAGCAACACCTGCTGCACTTTCAATGTAGCAAGTAATTGTAGAAGTTCCCAAAAAAGAACCAAAGGTTGTTCCTAAGGCATCTGATAAAAGTGCCTGCCTTGCCCTTGGTAGTTCTCCGTTTTTCATAAGCCCTGCTTGTTTTGTTACACCAATGAGTGTTCCAACTGTATCAAAAAGAGCAAGGAAGAAAAATACAAAGATTACTTCAATGTATTTCAATTTAAAAGCACCAAGGATATCCAGTTTTAAAAAGGTCTCTGATATTGATGGAGGGAGGGAAAAAATACCTTCAAATTTTGAATATCCAAAGATTAGAGACAAAATTGTAGAAGATAAAATTCCAAATAATATAAAGCCCCTTACCTTTAAAACCATTAAAACAATTGTGAACAAAACGCCAAATAGAGTAATTAAGACAATTGGGCTGTGGAGGTCTCCCAAGCCAATCAAAGTCCCCGGCTTTGAAACAACAATCCCTCCCCATTCAAGCCCCACAAGAGCAATTAAAATTCCAATTCCAACTGCAATTCCATGTTTTAATGATTCTGGAACAATTTGGATTATCTTTTCCCTGAATCCCCACCTTGATAAAATTACAAAAAGGGAACTGGCTATAAAAACAGCACCAAGAGCAACCTGCCAGGGTATTTTCATCATTATTACAACTGTGTAAGCAAAAAAGAAGTTATGCCCCATTGCAGGAGCAAGTGCAATTGGATAGTTTGCCATAAAAGCCATCAAGAGAGTTGCAATCAAACTCCCAACAACTGTTGCAACAAATACAGAACCTTTATCCATACCTGCCTGGGATAAAACAATTGGCTGGACAAATAAGATATAAGATAAGGTTAAAAAAGTTGTTATGCCCCCGATTATTTCTTTTTGATAACTTGAACCTGCACCCTTTATATTAAAAATTTTTTCTATCATAATTTTATATTATCAAAAGATAATAATATTTTCAAATTTTAAATGAATATTTTTTATCTAATACAAACTGATCTCACTTGTTTTAAATCAGTTAAGCCTTCAAAAATTTTCCAGATTCCATCTTGCAGAAGTGTAGTCATTCCATCAGCAATTGCTTGTTCCCTTATTTCATCAACAGGGGCTCTCCTTTGAATTAATTTTTTTATTGGATCTGTTCCAACTAATAATTCATGGACTGCTAACCTTCCTTTATAGCCACTGTTTTCACATCTTGGACATCCCTTTGGTTTGTATAAAATTAAATCTGAACTATATGTTTTTCCCAACTTATGAAAATATTTTTCCCCATAAAGTGCAACAAGTTCTTCAAATTCTTCTTTTGTTGGATTATAGGATTCTTTGCAAGAAGGGCATAAGGTTCTTGTCAAACGCTGGGCTAAAATTCCCAAGAGAGAATCAGCAAAATTGAAAGGATCTATCCCCATATCCAAGAGACGAACAACTGTCTCAGGTGCTGAATTTGTATGTAAAGTTGAAAAGACAAGATGTCCTGTCAAAGATGCCTCAATTCCAATTGAAGCAGTTTCTTCATCCCTCATCTCACCAACCATAATTACATCTGGGTCAGCCCTTAAAAAAGATCTCATTGCAATAGCAAAGGTAAGCCCTGCTTTTGGGTTCATTTGAACTTGTCTTAAACCTTCTTGGGTAATTTCAACAGGGTCTTCTGCTGTCCAGATTTTTCTTTCTGGAGTATTGATATATCCCAAAGCAGAGTGGAGAGTAGTTGTTTTTCCAGAGCCAGTTGGACCCACGCAAAGAATTAATCCATAGGGCTTTGTTACCATTTTTTTAAATTCTTCTAAGTTTCTCTGTGAAAAGTACATTTTTTCAATTGGAATTGGCTTTGAAGAAGCCAAAATCCTCATAACAACATCTTCATTTGCCCCTTGTGTTGGAACTGTTGCAACCCTTAACTCTATTGTCCCTTTTGGACCTTTAAATCTTATTTTTCCATCTTGTGGTTTTCTTTTTTCTGAGATATCTAACTTTGCCATAATCTTTATTCTTGAAACAAGAGCATTTCTATAAGGAGCAGGAATTTCTTGAACCTTTCTACAAACACCATCAATCCTGAACCTTATAATTGTAGGATTCCTTGGACCATTTGGTTCTATATGTATATCTGAGGCACCTTTTAAATATGCCTCTCTTATTATCTCATTTGCTAGACGAACAATTGCTGAGTCCTTTTCATCAAATTCTTCTTCTTCCACTTCCTCTTCAACGCCTTCTTCACCTTCTTCTGGTGGGAGTGTAAGTTGTCCTAATATATCATCCAGACTTGAAACCTTCTCTTCTTTTTCTTCTATTCCATAATTATCTTTTAAATAAGCAAGAATATCCTTTCTCAAACCAACCAAGATTTTATACCTTGCAGCAAGTCCCATTACTTTAACTGCATCAAATAAACTTAAATTTGTTGGATCAACCATTGCAATTTTTAAAACCCCACCTTCTTTTGTTATAGGAGCAACTTCTAATTTTTTTAAAAATTCATAATTTAACCTTTCCTTTAAATCTGCTGGAATCTTTTGGGTTCCATCGTATATAAAATAATCTGTTGAATAAAATTGTGCAAGGGATTTTAAAATTTCTTCTTTTGGAATATTTAACCTTGTCTCGAGCATTTCTTCTATTTCCAAGTTTTCAATCCTTCCAAGGGATACTGCCTTCTCTAAATCTGCCTCTGTTATTATCCCCTTATCAATTAAATAGCCATATCTGTTTGGCTGTGTTGAACGAGTAATTCTTCTTTGATTATAAAAGGCAATCCCCAAGGTCTTTGAAATTTCATTTGCTGCAATTAAGTCATTTTTTGTAAAGCCCATTCCATTTTTTTTATTTATTATCTGTAGAACACCCATTAAGTATTTATCATAAATAATAGGTGTTGCAAGGACTTGTTTTGTTTTAAAACCAGTGTTTTGATCCCATCTTACATCAAATTTTAAACGGGGATGTATTGCTTCTAATTCCTTTTGATTGTATACATCTCTTATGAGAACTGGTTGTTTTGATAGTGCAACAAAGCCAGCAATTGAAGCAAATCCCTTTGGAATTCTTATTTCTTTAACTTCATTACCAACTTTATAAATTGAATAAAGCTGCTGGTTTTTTACATCAATTGCATAAATTGTAATCCTTTCTGCATCGAAAAGTGAAAGCAATTCTTCCCTTGATCTTAAAAGCAGCTCTTGTAAATTTTGGGCAGAATGGATTGAGTTTATAATTTTTGTTAACCTGTCTTTATAAGCTAAAAGTTTTTCTACTTCATTTTGATTTACATTCATAGACATTTTGTCCCTCCATATCTCTTATTATATCAAATATTTTTGAAGAAATTTTTGGTTTCTCATCCTTATAAAATAAAAGGGCTAAACTTTTTTTATAAAGGAAAGGAATTAAATTTAAATTTTCTTTTTTTGCAAGGGTTTTAAATCCTTCAAGGGCTTCCAATAAATCAATTTCTGTGTCCCATTGAAGAATCCAAAAAAGCAAGTCATCACTTCCTTTTTTGAATAAAGTTAACTGGTCTCCATCCCATCCTTCTGCTTTTTTCTTTGCTTCCTCCTTTGGGAAAAACTTTGAAAAAAGGTAATAGATGAAGCTTTCACCAAAAGAGGTAGAAAAGCCACTTTTAAAACCATCTATTTTTAATTTTTTTGAAATCTTTTGCAAATCCTTTGGAGGATTTACATTTTTATCATAATTTAAAATCTCTTCCATAGTGCAAGGAAGATTTTTATAAATTTCATCAATCTTTTTCCAACCTCCCTTTTGCATATTATACAATATAAAATTGCTCCCAGAATTATAGGGAAGAAGCATCTCATAAGAGACAAAATTATTTCCAATTATTTCAAATTCTTGTAAATTTTGAATTAAAGATGATATGCTTTCCTTTAATATTGAAAATTCTTCACCATTTCCTACATTTACATCTCCCAAAAAAATAATTGTAACTACTAAGGCTTCTCCTTCAAGGAAGGACTGGATTGCCAGAAGGGAATCATAGGAAGTTTTTCTTTTTTGCATTTCTTTATAAATTTCTATTTTTTCATCCTGCAAACAATGCATTAGTTCATGGACAAGAGCCATTTGTAAAAAAATGTTTTCTTCACTTATACCCTTCATAACTTTTAAAGTATGATCCTTTGGATTATAAAAAGCAGCTGCTTGTTCCTTATAAAGAGAAATTGCATCTTCTTTATAGCTTCCTTTATCTTCGATCAGATTAAAAAATTTCAAAATTCTTTCAAAATCTTCCAATTCATTTCCATAAGTATCAAAAATTGCTTCATTTATGTATTTTTCCAAATCATTTTTTTCAATTACTTCCACTTGAACATTGTGAGAAGGCACACAGCCTCTTGCTTTTTGAAGTTTTAAAAAAGCATCATCTAAGGAAATTAAAGAAAATAAAATTAAAAATATCATTGATTTTAATTTAACATATTTGTTATCATATATCAATAATGAATGAATTTTTTTTAAAGTTTAAATCAAGCATAAGTAATTTAAAATTAGCTGAAATTTTATGGAAATCTTTTATTTCAAAGCAAGGGCTTATGGAAGAAAAAGAATATTGGCTAAATCTTTCAATTCACGAAATCCTTTTAAATGCTATTATCCATGGTAATAAAAATGATATAAATAAATGGGTTTTTTTGTCTATTAAAAGGATGAAGAAGTTTTTGAAAATAGAAGTTAAAGATGAAGGGTCTTGCAAAAAAATTCCAAAGATTGAAAATCCGGGAAGTAAGAAAAATATATTTAAAAATCATGGAAGGGGACTTTTTATAGTGAAAAAAAGTGTTGATGAATTGAAATTTAAAGTACTTCCAAAGGGAAATCTGAGAGTGATTATAAAAGAAAGATTGTATCAAAAATGAAACAATTTTAAATTTTTTCCTTTAAATGAAACAATTTTTTGATTAAATTCTTGGCATCCTTTTTGCATATACAAAAATGGGAGGTGAAACTATGAAACATTTAATTTTGGTTTTATTACTCACTTTTACAGTTTTTTTAAGAGCAGAAGGAGTTTCCTTTGTGCAGTATCAAGAAAACTATGCCACTTTTTATCCCTTTGATGGAACAGAGCCAGAAGAACTTAAAGCAGGTCTACCTTTGTATCCAGGTGATAAGATAAAAACAGAAAGGAATGCCTTTATAGAAGCTGTATTATCTGATGGGAACCTTTTATGGATTGGAGGTTATTCTGATGTGGACTTAAGGGCTGTTTCTGGTACAGAAGGTTATCCCGACAAAAGAACTTACCTTTTTTTAAATAGCGGAGAAATTGCTTATGAACTTCTTAAAAATCCTTCTTATAATGAAGAACCTGTAATTGGCTTTTCAGTGGGTGATATTTATTTGCTTTCTCCTGGTGTCTATTATGTCAACAGTGAAAACAGAGGAAATGTTAGAGTATTGATTATTGAAGGAAAAGCAGAAATAGCCACATCAGGTGGCTCTGTTTTCTTAAGATCAGGAGAAGAGGCAACTGTTTACTCAGATGGCTATGTTGACAGGAGAAGAATTTCATTAAAAAATGAGTTTTTTGTTGAAAAAGTGGAAGAAAGGAGGGCTTTAAGGTATAATAGCAAAAGCACTCAATATACAGGAAGGCAATTTTATTCTTCAAATTATGTCCTTGACAATTATGGAACATGGATTTACGAGCCAGAATTTTCTGTATATGTATGGAGGCCCATTGTTGTAGTTGACTGGACACCTTATTATGATGGCTATTGGAGATGGACACCCCATGGATGGTTTTGGGTAAGTTATGAGCCCTGGGGATATTTAACTTATCATTATGGAAGGTGGGTCTGGACTCCTCGATATGGTTGGGTATGGGTTCCTGGTTATACCTGGGCACCTGCCTGGGTTTACTGGTTTTGGTTTGATGTTTATTTTGGATGGTGTCCTATGGGCTATTATGATTACTGGTGGTATTACAGATGGGATTGGTGGTGGAGCTGGCCCCCTTGCTGGTATAATGACTGTTATTTTGGTTTTAAAGGAAGGGTAAATTTAACCCATTTGAAAAGAGATTTTTGGGTTTTTGCAGAAGCAAGGAATTTTGGAAAAAAGAATTTGCAAATCAACAAAGGAATAGGCATTGAGTTCAAAGGAAAAGAAGGATTGATCTTTGCAATGAATTTACCATTGGATAAAAAGGAAATTTTTAGGGCAGGAGAACATTTCATATCCCAGAAAAATATTTTAAAAGATGATTTAACACCTGTATTTAAAATCAATGAAAAACCAACCATTGAAGCAAAGAATATCTTGTCAAGTTCAAAGCAATTTGTTTCAAAAGAAAGAAGTTTTTTGAGAACTGAAAGAGAAAACTTGAATAGGGAAAATGTTTTTGAAGATTTAAGACCCTCTAAAAGAATAAATATTGAAAAAAATATTGATATTGAGAAAAACAAAGGAATAAGTTCTCCAAGAGTAATTGAAAGGGAAAAAATAGAAAGCGGAGGGGTTCAATCTCCAAAAGTGTATCAAAGGCCTTTGGAAAATAAACCAGAAAGAGGGCAAAAAAGAGAACCAGTAAAGATTGAGATGCCTTCAAGGGAAGAAAATTCTCCAAGGAAAATAGATAAAGATGAAAGTCAACCAATAAAAAAAGATTCTTATAATTATTATAAAAGAGAGCCGATAAGAAATTATGAGATAAAGGATTATCCTAAAAGAGAAGTTCAGCCACAATATAAAAGTCCTTCTCAACAGGAAGCTCCCTCATATAGGCAAAGGGAATATACAAAGCCCTCTTATGAAAGACAAGCTCCATCCCAGCCAAGTATAACTCCTTCTTATAATTACAGGGAAAGCCAGAACCATTCCACATCTCAACGCTACTCTTATTCTCCTTCCAGATCGCAATCTGGTTCTTTTTCTTCCACTCCTTCCCATTCTTCCCCTTCTTTTTCCTATTCCCATTCAGGTTCTTCTTCAAGTTCATCCTCTTCAACTTCATCTCATTCGATTTCTTCTTCCCATGGCTCTTCAAGTTCAAGTGGAGGATCTGGGATATCAAGATCAAAGTAAAATATTTATTTGTCAAGAATTTTATGGGGTTCTTTTGAACCCCTTTTTTATTTTTTAAAAATTTTAAAATATGATATAATATTACACTATGGCAAAAGTATGTGAAAGTTGTGGAAAAAGAACTATAACGGGAAATAAGATAAGCCATGCCCATAATTTAACAAAAAGGCGCTGGTATCCAAATTTAAAGAAGGTTCACATTAAAACGCCTTCTGGAAGAAAAACATTAACTCTTTGCACCCGTTGTATTCGTTCTGGTGTACATTTAAAGTAATTAAGGTCTTTTTTAAGATAAATGTTTTTAGACCTTAAAGGAGATTTTTATTCTTGGGCAATAAAAGAAGCTGAAAAACTAAATTTAAAGGAAAAAAAATTGCTTTGTTTTGGAGAAGCAGAACCATCTTTTTTTCAAAGGTTAATTGATTTTGGTGCCTCTATAGAATTTAAAGGTTATAAAGATTTAAATGATTTAAAAAAAGAAAATTTTTCAATAATTTTTTCCCCTTCATTTTTTCTTTACAATCAAAAAGAAATAAATGAAAAAGTTTCAAAATCACTTATAGATTGTCTGGAAAAAGAAGGTGAAATTTTTCTTCTCTTTGGTCCTTCCTGGCTTCCATGTAATTGGGCAGAAGAAGGTGCAAAAATGATCAAAGAAGCGGAGAGAAGATTGATTTTTAGAATCAAGAATACCACTTTGAGTTTTTGTTATTATACAAACAGAGAAATAGAAATTTTATTTTCACCATTAAAATTAGAAAAGTTAATCATTTTGCAGAGCGGCTTTAGGAGAGTGCATTTTCAAAAAATACAAAGAGAAAACCATTAAGAAAAAAATGCAGTTGAAAATGAGATAAAATAGAGCAGCAGTGTAGGGGTCGCACTTGTGCGACCCGTAAAATAATTTACAAAAAACAAATTATTACCCATCTTACCCAATAAAAAATATGTAAAAATCCTTTGGAATAAAGCATTTTCCCCATAATTAAAATTTCCTGTTAGTGTTTACTTTGTTTTCATATATTTAATTCCACACCTAAAAAATTCAAAATTTTCTTTTGCAAGGGACTTATTTTTCCTATCTGCTTTATCTCTATATCTCTTACTTTAACCCAGAAAATGCAATTGAAATAAAATTTTGAGTAGAAAAAAACCTCCTTTTTTCTTATA
>JBBISU010000093.1:0-12532 GCA_037441225.1 Acidobacteriota bacterium | reverse complement strand
TGCGGCTACATTTGTTTTTTGATTTTCTAACGCACCTGTGGAAGGTGCGGCTACATTTGTTTTTTGATTTTCTAACGCACCTGTGGAAGGTGCGGCTACAGTATTTGGTGAAATTTTGATTTGAGATTGATCTATACCTTATTTTGGAAGCAGATATTACAGGTATCATATAAGAGTAGCATAAAATACGAGAGTAGTCAGCTATTTTGTTTTTTACTAATGACAATAATAAATACCACTTGACAAGGGATATTTTTTTATGTTATATTGTGAAGAATTTCACAAAGTTGGGGCTTAAAAAAGGGGGTATCATTTTTATAAGGGGCAATTTAATTGCCCCTTTTTTTATTTAAAGAAAAATAGCGATTTGAAATTTTTAAAAAATTATAGGAAAATATTTTATAAATCTTTTTAAATTAATAATTTTCTGTTATAATTGAAGTATGAATAAAAGAAATAAAATATTTTTAGGCATTTTGACCTTTTTACCAATAATATACATCATATTTTTTGTTTTATTTATTATTTTCAATTTGATTTTTTCATTTGAAGGAAAAAGTTTTAAACTTGGGCTGGAAAAATATTTTATAACAGTTTTCCTCTTGCATTTTCTAACCATGTTTATTGTCTTTTCTCTTTTTATTGTTTACCTGATGAATATAATTAAAAATGAAAGATTGGATCAAACTCATAAGCTGCTTTGGGCAATTTTAATTTTTGTTGGAAATATAATTGCAATGGTTGCATATTTTTTTATTTATATATTTCCAGAAAGAAAAGAAAAATAAGAGGTGATTTTTATGGATGATTTATTAAACTTTTTATTTATAAACATTAAAGAGCAAAGAGCATATTCAAGGGAGAACTTTTCAGAAGAACAAAATGAAATTTTTGATATGGTTTCATCTTTTGCAAAGGAAGAAATTTATCCAAAAAGGAAAGAACTTTCAAAGATAAATAAGGAACTTACCTTTGAGATTTTAAAAAAAACAGCTGATTTAGGGCTTGCAAAGGCAGAAATTCCAGAAGAGTATGATGGGTTGGGACTTTCAAAACCAACAGCAGCAATAATTGCAGAAGGGATTTCACTTGGTAGTTGTGCTTCTTTTTGTGTAACTTTTTTAGCCCACACAGGGATTGGGACCCTTCCAATTTTGTATTATGGGACAGAAAAACAAAAGAAAAAATATCTTCCAAAATTAGGAAATATTGAAATTTTATCTTCTTATGCTTTAACAGAACCACAAGCTGGCTCTGATGTTTCTTCAATTAAGACAGAAGCAAAAAAGGATGGTGATTTTTATGTTTTAAATGGTCAAAAGCAGTTTATAACAAATGCTGCCTGGGCTGATCTTTTTATCTTATTTGCAAAGACATCAAAAAAAGATATTTCTGCTTTCATTATTGAAAGGAAGACAGATGGTTTATCTGTTGGGCAGGAGGAAGAAAAGATGGGGATTAAGGGTTCTTCTACTTGTTCTGTTATCCTTGAAAATTGTAAGATACCAAAAGAAAACCTTTTGTCAGAAGAAGGCAAAGGGATGGAGATTGCTTTAAATATTTTAAATGTTGGAAGATTTAAGTTAGGTGCTGCTACAATGGGTGGCTCTAAGGCATGTTTTGACTTTGCTCTTGATTATGCCCTTCAAAGAAAGCAATTTGGATTACCTATTTCTTTTTTTGAGCCCATAAGGTTTAAATTTGCCAATTGTGCTTCTTTAATCTTTGCTGCTGATTCAATTGTTTACAGAACTGCTGAACTTTTTGAAAATGTTAAAGGGAAGGATCTGGAAAGATACGCTGTGGAAGCATCCATTTGTAAGATTTTTTGTTCAGAAATATTGGGAAAGGTTTCTGACCATTCAATTCAGATCCTTGGTGGTTATGGTTTTTCTGAAGAATATTTACCTTCTCAAGTTTATAAAGACACAAGGATAGACAGGATTTTTGAAGGGACAAATGAAATAAACAGATTGGTTATTTATGCATATATTTTAAGGGATTCCCTTTTAGAAAAAATACCATTAAGAATATCTGCAAAAAATTTTGGAAGAATTGAAAATTTTAAATTTGAAAGTTGGGAAGAAAAATTTTTGGAAATTACAAGGAATTTAATTATTTATCTCTTTGAAAGGGCAATTGTAAAATATGGGCAGGATTTAAGACAGGAAGGGATTTTGGGGGAGATATTGTCTGATTTTGTAATTTATCAATATTGTGGAAATTCCGCATATTTGCGATATTTAAAATCAAAAAGGAAAGAACACCTTTTAGCAACCCAATTATTTTTATTTGAATTTTTTAAAGAAATTTTATCCAAAGTCCCATTGATTTTGCCTTTGGTTTTTGAAGATTATGAAATTGAAAAGGAAGAAAAAAGAATTCTTAATTTAATTTATTCTATAAAACCAATTTATAATTATTCAAAACTGATTAAAGATTTTACTGATTTAATTTATTATAATAAAAAATATTTTCTTGATTAGGAGGAGATATGGAAAGATGTGTAATTATTGATGGTTTAAGGACCCCGATTGGGGTTAAAAAAGGTGAGATGGTTGGGATTAGGGCAGATGATTTATGTGCACAGCTTCTGAATGCTTTAATGGAAAGAAACCCAGAAATTAAAAAAAGTGAAGTGGAAGATATTGTTTTGGGTTGTGCTTTTCCAGAACATACTCAAGGTATGCTTATGGGAAGGGCAGTGGCACTTTTGGCAGGATTTCCTGAGACAACTTGTGGGAAAGTTGTAAACAGGTTTTGTGGCTCTTCAATGGATGCTGTCCATCAGATTTCAAATGCAATAAAATTGGGTAATTTAAATTGTGGAATTGCAATTGGTGTTGAAGATATGATTTCAATTCCAATAGGTGGTTTTAACCCTTCTTTTCATCCAGAACTGATGAAAATTGATTATTATATGGGAATGGGGGAGACAGCAGAAAATCTTGCAAAGGAGTTAAATATTACAAGGGAAGAACAGGAAGAATTTTCAATTGAAAGCCACAGAAAAGCATTAAAGGCATTTGCAGAAGGGAAATTTAAAAATGAAGTTGTACCAGTTAAATTTAATGGAAAAATAATTGAAAAAGATGAAGGACCAAAGGAACCAGATATTGAAAAAATTAAATCTTTGGAGCCTGCTTTTTTAAAGGATGGCACAATTACAGCTGCCACTTCTTCTCCTATTTCCATTGGTTCTGCTGCATTGATTTTGACATCAGAAAGTTTTGCAAAGGAGCATAATTTAAAGATAAGGGCATATGTAATTGATGGTTCTGTTGCAGGTGTTCATCCAAGGGTTATGGGTTCTGGACCTGTCGCTGCTTCTGAAAAACTTCTTAAAAAATTAAATTTAAAGATTGATGATATTGATTTTATTGAATTAAATGAGGCATTTGCAGCGCAAAGTTTATATGTTTTAAAGAAAACTGGCTGGGACAGGAAGAAAGTAAATGTTAATGGTGGTGCAATTGCTTTAGGACATCCCCTTGGGGCATCAGGTGCAAGGATTTTAGTAACACTGCTAAATGTACTGGAACAAAATAATGGAAAAAGAGGACTTGCAACTATGTGTATTGGAACAGGGATGGGAATTGCAACAATAATTGAAAGGGGTTAAAGATGGAAATTAAAAAAATTGGCGTCCTTGGTGCAGGTGTTATGGGCTCTCAGCTTTCTGCCCTTTTTGCAAATGCATCAATTCCTTCTTATTTGTTTGATTTAAATAAAGAAATTGCAGATCAAGGTTTAAAGAAGGCAATTGATTTAAAACCAAATCCTTTTTTTCACCAGAAAAGAATAAAGTACATTCAAACTTTTGGAATTGATAAGGATTTAGAAAAAATCTCTGAATGTGATTGGGTTGTGGAAGCAGTTGTTGAAAAAAAGGATATTAAGTTAAATTTATATGAAAAAATTTTGCCCCACCTAAAAAAAGAAGCAATTTTGACTTCAAACACATCAGGGATTTTGCTAAAAAATTTATCTGAAAATTTTCCTGAAGATTTAAAGAAAAGGTTTTTCATAACACATTTTTTTAACCCTCCAAGGTATCTTCCTTTGTGTGAAATAATTAAAGGAGAAGCAAAAGATAAATTAGTTAATAATTTAGTTGAATTTTTGCAAATTAAATTGGGAAAGGGGATTGTTTTTGCAAAGGATACTCCAAATTTTATTGCAAACAGGATTGGGCTTTATAGCATTTTGAAGACAATTGAACTTACAAAAAAGTATAATTTTAAGATTGAAGAAGCAGATGCTTTGACTGGGAAACTAATAGGAAGGGCAAAGTCAGCAACTTATAGAACTGCTGATATTGTTGGGCTTGATACATTATACAATGTTTCTGTAAATTCTTATAATTTTTTAATTGAAGATGAAGAAAGGGAACTCTTTAAGCCACCAGAGTTTTTAAAAGTTTTAATAGATAAAGGATTAATTGGACAAAAAGCAAAAGGTGGATTTTATAAAAAAGAAGGAAAAGAGATACTTTCTTTGAATCTGGAAAACCTTGAATATGAAAAACAAATAAAACCTTATATGGAAGCAGTTGGAATTGGAAAAAGAATAATTGATCCATTAAAAAGATTGGAAGCAATAATTTCCTGCCCTGATTCAAGTGGAAAGTTTTTGAAGGAACTTTTAATTTCAACTCTTGTTTATTCAGCAAAAAGAATTCCAGAGATTGCAAATGAGGTTTATGAAGTTGATAATGCAATGAAGTGGGGATTTGGATGGGAAATTGGTCCATTTCAAATAATTGAAGGTTTGGGAATTGAAAAATTTTCAAATATACTTGAAGAAGAAGGAATAAAAAAACCTCCTTTGATTGAAAAAATGTTAAAAGAAGGAAAAGAAAAATTTTATGAAATAAGGGATGGGAAGAGAAAATTTTTAAAAGTTGAAAATTTGCAGCTTCAAGATATGCCAAGGATAAAAGGGGCAATTTATTTAGATGAAGAAAAATTAAAAGGAAAAATTATATTTAAAAACTGGAACTCTTACCTTTTGGATTTAGACGATGGGATTTTTCTTTTTTCATTAAAATCTCATCTTCAACCAGAGTTAAATCCAATTGATTTATCAATTCTGGATTTGCTGGAAGAATCTTTAAATTATTTGGAAGAAAATAAAGCAAAGGGATTGATAATTTCAAGTGATGGTGAAAATTTTTCAGCAGGGGCAAACTTAAATCTTGTATTAGAATTAGCAAAGGCAAAAAATTTTCAACTCCTTGGATATGTTTCAAAAAAATTTCAAGATCTTTCACAAAAAATTAAATATTCACCTTTCCCTGTAATTGGTGCACCAAAGGGATTGACTTTGGGTGGTGGCTTTGAAATGGTTGCACCTTGTGTAAAAAGGGTTTTGTTTTCTGAATGTTATTGTGGTGCTGTGGAGCTTGGGGTTGGCTTGATACCTGGTGCTGGTGGAACTTTAAGGGTCTTGGAAAATTTCATTGATTTAATGTGGGATTTAAAGCCTGGTCCTTTTCCACCAGTTCAAAAAGCTTTTGAGACAATTGGCTTTGCAAAGGTATCAATGTCAGCAGAAGAAGGTTTTGATCTTGGTTATTTTAGAAAAGGGGATTTGATATTTTTATCAAGGGATTTACAGATAGCAAAGGCAAAAGAAGAAGCATTAAAACTTTCCCAAAATTATAGCCCACCAGAGGTATATGATAGATTGATTTTGCCTGGAATTGGTGGCTTTTTGGCATTTAAATCAACTATTGAAAATTTTAAAAAGGCAGGAAAGATTTCAGAATATGATGAGTTCCTTGCAACAAAACTTGCTTATGTTTTATGTGGAGGGGAAAAAGCAAATGGTATTTTTCCAGTTGAAGAACAATATATCCTGGATTTAGAAAGGGAGACCTTTTTATCCCTTGCTGGTGAAGAAAAATCCCAAGCAAGGATGGAATATATGTTAAAAGAAGGAAAGCCTTTAAGGAATTAATTTTAATTTTGATTCATTTGCCATCTTATAAAAAAAATTAGAAGATAAATAAAAAAAAGGGATTTGTTCTTCAGAGATTTAAAAATTCTTATTTTTATTCAATTTTTTTGTCTTTTATGTTATACTTTTAATATGGGAAGTGTAAAGGATTTAGAGATAATTCAAAAGCCAATAAAAGCAAGGTTAGGGGTTGGAAGGTTTCATTTTTCTGATAGATATTCTGTCTTTGATTGGGGAAAGATGCCAGATGAAATTCCTCATAAAGGAGAAGCTCTTTGTTTGATTGGAGCATATTTTTTTGAAAAATTAAAAGAACTTGGCATAAAAAGCCATTATAGAGGGCTTTTGGAAGATGGGAAGGTTGTGGATCTTAAAAATTTGTCTAAGCCTTCACCAGTTATGGAAATTAATTTAGTAAGGGTTATTAAGCCAGAGAAAGATAAAAAAGGGTTTTATTCTTATTCAAGTTTTAAGGATGAAAGTGGAAATTTCCTAATTCCTTTAGAGATTATTTTCAGGAACTGCCTTCCAGAGAATTCAAGCTTTGTTCAAAGAATTAAGGAAGGTAAAATATTGCTTTCTGAGTATGGTTTGACACAAATTCCAATGCCTGATCATATCTTAAAAGAGCCAATCTTAGATTTTTCAACAAAATTAGAACCAACAGATAGATATTTAAAAGAAATGGAAGCTTTTAAAATTTCCGGTCTTAATGAAGAAGAATTTCAAAAATTAAAAGAAATCACTCTAAAAATAAATAGTATGATAACTGAAGAAGTTTCAAAATTTAATTTAGTACATATAGATGGAAAAATTGAAATGGCATTGGATCAAAAAAGAAATTTAATGATTGTGGATGTTTTTGGAACGCCTGATGAATGCAGGTTCTTTATGGAAGGATTTCATTTAAGTAAAGAAATTGCAAGGGTTTATTATAGAAAGACCAGTTGGTTTGAAGAAATAAATTTAAGAAAAAAAGAAGATAGGAATAACTGGAAGGAAAAAGTAAAAACAGAACCACCAAAATTGCCAAAGGAATTGCTTGAAGGTATTTCAAATCTTTATACAAGTTTTTGCAATGAATTAACTGGAAGGGTCTGGTTTGAAGAAGTTCCTCCATTAAAGGATGTGTTAAAAAATTTAAGGGATTTAAAAAATTGACAAAGATTTTACCAGCAGATTTAAAAAATATTTATCTTGCTTCAGAAATGATTAAAAAGGGAAAAATTGTTGCCTTTCCAACAGAAACTGTATATGGGCTTGGGGCAGATGCTTTTAATCCTACTGCAGTTGCTTTAATCTTTGAAGCAAAGAGAAGACCTAAATTTGATCCCTTGATTGTTCATATTTCAAATTATAAAATGCTTGAATTAGTTGCAAAAGAAATTCCAAAAGAAATTGAAAAGCTTATACAAATTTTCTGGCCTGGTCCTTTGACTGTTGTTCTTCCAAAAAAAGATGAAATCCCTGCATTAACAACAGCAGGACTTCAAACTGTTGCTGTGAGGATGCCTCAACATCCAGTTGCTTTGAAGTTAATTTCATTATCAGATACTCCAATTGCTGCCCCTTCTGCCAATCCTTTTGGAAAGCTTTCTCCAACTAATGCAGAACAAGTTTATAAAGGCTTGAAGGATAAAGTGGATTTGATATTGGATGGCGGACCCTCTCCAATTGGAATTGAATCTACAATAATTAAAGAAGAAAATGGAGATATTTATCTTTTAAGGCCCGGGAGTATTTCTATTGAAGATATTGAAAAAATTATAGAAAAAAAGGTAAGGTTGAGGGAAATTCCAAAAATTGAAGCTCCAGGGAGTTTTCCTTCCCATTATGCACCTCAGACCCCCCTTTTTTTATTAAAAGGTGAAAAATTACCAAAGGAGTTTTCTAAAAAAAGAATTGGCTTTCTCGCTTTTTCTTCCAAGCCAAAGTTTGCAAAATTTCAAGAAATAAGGATTTTATCTAAAAAAGGGGATTTAAAAGAAGCAGCAAAAAATTTTTTTTCTTATCTTTATGAACTTGATTCTTTAAATCTTGATTTAATTTTGGCTGAAAAAGTTCCACAAAAAGGTTTAGGGCTTGCAATTATGGATCGTTTAAAAAAAGCAAGTCAAAATAAATTTATTTAAATTTTAATTCGTATAATGTTGAAATGCTAAAAAGAAGAGAAAAAAAACTTAAAAATTTTTTGGTTATTGGCGATTTTCTTTTAATAGTTATCTTTTTTTATATTTCCTTTTATTTTCGTTTTAAATTTATTCAAGCGCCTTTGGGGATACCACCAATTGAACCTTATATATATCTTTCTATTTTTGTTCTTTTTGCAACTTTAATATCATTGAAGGCAAATGGTCTTTATACTTACAAAGGTTTTATTTGGAAAGGTTCTTCTTTTATTAGAATAATTTTTTCTTGTTTTTTTTCTTTTTTAATCACTTCTGCATTTTTACAGTTTATAAGGGGCTTTTCCTTTTCAAGATTATTTCTATTTATTTTTTACTTTTTTTTAATCCTTTCTCTTTCAATTTGGCGTTTTGGATTTAAGGAAATTTTAAAAATTTTTCATAAAAAAGGGAAACTTATAGAAAAAGCAATAATATTGGGAGCAGGAAATTTAGGAAAACTTTTAGTTGATAAATTAAGAGAACACAGGGAACTGGGACTTCAAATTGTTGGTTTTTTAGATGATGATCCAGGAAAGGCAAATTTTTCTTATGAAGGAATAAAAGTTTTAGGAAATTTAAATGAATTGGAAGAAACCTTAAATAAATACGATATTGATGGCGCTTTTATTGCTTTTCCATATAATCAAAAATTAAAAGGTGAAAGAGTTATAAACACATTGCAAAAGAGATATTTAGATATTTATTTTGTTCCTGATATAATTCAAATGTTGACTTTAAGGACAACAATTGAAGAATATTATGATTTGCCTTTAATTTATTTAAATCCTTCTCCCCTTGAAGGTTGGGGAAAAACAATTAAAAGGATTATGGATATAATTTTTTCATTTTTTGGAATTATTTTACTTTTGCCTTTTTGGTTAATAATTTCAGCACTAATAAAAAGAGAAGATGGAGGACCTGTATTTTATAAACAAAAAAGGATGGGGCTTGATGGCAAGGAATTTGAAATTTTTAAGTTTAGAACAATGGAAGTGGAAGCAGAAAAGGATAAGCCAATTATGTCTAAAAAGAATGATAAAAGAGTAACAAAAATTGGTGGTTTTTTAAGGAAATGGTCTCTGGATGAAACACCACAATTTATAAATGTTTTTTTTGGAGATATGTCTCTTGTTGGTCCAAGGCCTGAAAGGCCTGAATTTGTTGATGAATTTATTGAAAAGTTTCCTGATTATTTTTTGAGGCATAAAGTAAAATGTGGCATAACTGGCTGGGCTCAGGTAAATGGTTTCAGGGGTCCTACCTCAATAAAAAGGCGTCTTCAATATGATTTATACTATATTCAAAACTGGAACATCTGGTTTGATTTAAAAATAATTGCTTTAACAATAATGGGAGGTTTTAAAAACAAAAATGTTTAAGAAATTTGTTTATTTTCTTTTATTTCCTTCTTTTGTCTTTTCTTTAAACAAATATAATATGGATATTGCTATTGATTTATCAAAAAAAATTTTAAGTGGAAAGGAAACCATAAATTTTACAAATACCTTTAATTTTCCAATAAATTCCCTTTATTTTAACCTTTATCAAAATGGTTTTCAAGAAGATTCAACTCTATGGAAAGAAAGTGATTTTTTAGATGGATATAAAGAAAAATTTGGGGAAGAAGCATTTTCTTATACTGAGATATTAAATATTTTATTTGAAAAAAACATTGTTGAATATAGATTTGTATCTCCAGAAGATGGAAACTTAAAAGATAAGACATTGATTGAGGTAATTCTGCCAAGGACAATATTTCCAGAAGAAACAATTGAATTAGAAATTTATTTTAAAACAAAGCTCCACAGATTTTATTTAAGAAGTGGTTATTCAAAAGAAAGCATCTTTTTAATGCAATGGTACCCAAAGATGGCTGTCTTTGAAAGTGGAAAATGGATAGCTCACCAATTTCATCTTTTTACTGAGTTTTATGGTGAGTTTTCTGATTTTGAAATAAATTTTAAGATACCTTTTGAATGGGAGGTTGTTTCTACAGGAAAGATATTTGAGGAAAAGGGAAGAGAAGGGAAAAATATAAAAATAATTGCAGAAAATGTCCATGATGTTGCAATTGCTTTATCAAGAGAATTGAAAAAAATCAAAAGGAATATAAGCATTACAGAAGATAATCCAATAGAAATAAATATTTTTGTTCCTTCAGAATATGTTTATAAAATTCCAAAAGTAATGGATATTTTAGCTAAGGCATTTAATTTTTATAATGAATGGATTGGTCCTTATTTATATAATAACTTTTCTTGCCTTTTTCCGCCCTGGCATACTTCACAAGGACAAATTGGTATGGAATATCCCCAGCTTATTATGTGCGGAATAAAACATTTTGAAGATAAGAGAAGTTTATCCTTAGAATATGTAATTGCCCATGAATTTGCACATCAATATTTTTATGGACTTATTGCTTCTGATGAAGTAGAAGATCCTTGGCTTGATGAAGGTTTTACAACTTATGTCTCATCGAAATTTTTAGAAAAAAATTTTGGTGATATAAAGATAAATATGCCTTTACTCTTAAAATTTAATTCTTTAAAAAATTTTTATATTAATCCCTTTTTATATATTAATCTCAATTATTATAATGATGAAGGGATTGGCAAATTTGCTCTTGCTGGCTATCAATATCCTAATTATTTAAATTATAGAATATATGCTTACAACAAACCAGCAATGGCATTAAAAACTCTGGAAAATTATGCAGGTGAAGAAAAAATGAAAATCTTTCTTCAAGATTATTTTTCTAATTATTCATTTTTACATCCCCACACAGAAAATTTATTAAAATTAATTGAAAAGAATTTTGGTATTGGCTGGGCTCAAAACTTTTACAACCTTGCAAATAAACCCCAATTAATTGATTATAGTGTTGAAATTATTTCAGAAAATAAATTTTTTGTAAAAAGAAAAGGTGAATTTTTTGTTCCATTGCAAATATTGGTAATTTTTTCAGATAAAACAAAGGAAACAATAAATTGGGATGGCTATAAAAATTTTCAAATATTTACATTTCAAAATAAAAAAATTAATAAAGTAATAATTGATCCAGAAAATAAAGTATTATTAGATGTAAACCCTTCAAATAACATTGCAAATTTTAAAAAGGAAAAAAATGATTTATTTTTCTTTATATTTTCAAAAATAATTTTACTTTTAGAAGGTATGTTATGCTGGTTTTAAATGCTTTAAAGAGAAGTTTTAAATTATTTTCTTTAATTCTCTTACTTTTAATATTTTCTTTCATCTCTTTTTTCCCTTCCTTTTTAATTTCTTTTAATTTATCAGGAGAAAAAGCAGAACCACTAAATTTTTATTTAAGTTTTATAAAAAATAAAAATTTCTTTGGAGACTCTTCAAGCTTATTTGAATTTTTTAATTTAGCAAATTTACAAATAAAAGATTTTTTTAATTCCCAATTTGGTTTTTTATTTTTTTTAACATTTTTTTTAATTTTTATTATATATCATATTTTACTGCCTTTAATTTATAAAAATTTAAAATCTGAAAAATTATCTTTTTCTTTGAAAAACTCAATCTTTGTTTTAATTTTTGGGATCATTCAATTGATAATTTATATAATGATATCTTATCTTTACATTTACATAAATTCAAAGCTTAAAAGTAATACTGATTATGTAATTATGGAGACCTATAAGATTGCTTTGCATAGTTTAATAAACATAGTTTTTTTAATTTTTATTCTTTTATTTAGATATTTCTTTGCTTTTTTGAAGATTTTTCTTTCCTTTGAAAATTTTACTTTTTTAGTCCTTAAAAATTCTTTTCTTCTTTCCTTTAAAAATTATTTAAAATTAACCCTTTTCCATTTAATTTTATTTTTTATAAATTATCTTCTTTTAAATCTTTTAGGTGGAAACATATTAAATGTTTTTGTAAAAACTTACCTTTTTCTTTTTTCCCTTTCCTATTATCTGACATTAAAAGAAGGCAAATAAATTTCTCTTATTCCTTCTTTATAAATGAGAATGGTTGCAAAATTTAAAGAAAAATATTGAACTCTTTTAAAGGAAATAATACTAAAAAAATGATAAAATTTTAAAGAATAAAAAAAAAGAGTAATGAATATGAGAAAGATTTATATAGAAGGATATTTTGATATAAATAATTCAAAATTCAAGATAAAAAAATAGTTAAAAAGCCAATTTGAATAATATTCCCATCTAAAATATCTCCTTTTTCCCCCTTTCCCCTTTAATCCTCTATCCCCTTAAAAAACAAAAGTCCAATATGCTATGGAATTCTACAATCACTTGAATAAGATGATTATTTTTAGTATAATAAAATCGTAAAATAAATTTTTGGAGGTAAGTATTAAACCTTATCTTATCTTATTTTATCTTATCTTATCTTGTAGCATTTTATTTTCAACT
>JBBISU010000092.1:0-12862 GCA_037441225.1 Acidobacteriota bacterium | reverse complement strand
AAGTGAAACCTTCCAACCCTTTATTCTATTTTCAATATTTTTATTATTTGGAAACAAAATAGATGAAGAAAATATAAAACAAAAAATGCCAAAAAATGGCTTTTTCATAATTTTATTATAAAACATAAAAATTCCCCCTGTCAAATAGCTTTTTTATTAAGATTTTCAAAAAATATAAATAAAATTTTCATATCTATTAAAAAATTCTATTTATCAAATTTTCCTAATAATCCTTCATTCATTTTTCTTTTTTTATTTTTCCTATTTGCCTAATTAATTTTTTCCTTGTACAAATAAGGATTTTAATAGAAAAAATTAAAAAAATTTTTTTCCCTGTATGTGCGAAAGGAGAAGAGTTTACCAAAACAATTGCAAAATTTCTTTATATTTAATTTTATTTTAAATCTGCTGAAATTATTTTGATTTTTTGATAAAATATATTTCAAAAAGATTCAAGGAGATTCTATGGAAGAAAAAGAACTAGTTTTATTGGGAGATGAAGCAGTTGCATTGGGTGCATATCATTCTGGGATCCATTGTGCTTATGCTTATCCTGGAACGCCTTCAACAGAAATTACTGAGTGCTTAATTGAATTATCAAAGAAAAATAATGATTTTGTTGCCCGATGGTCTACAAATGAAAAATGTGCTTATGAGGAAGGTTTGGGTGTATCTTTTGCAGGGGGAAGAGCAATTGTTTCAATGAAACATGTTGGTTTAAATGTGGCTTTTGATCCCTTTGTAAATTCTGCAATAGTTGAGATAAATGGTGGAATTGTTATAGCAGTAGCTGATGACCCTGGTATGCATTCATCTCAAAATGAACAGGATTCAAGAATATTGGCAGAATTTGCTTTTGTTCCCCTTTTGGAACCATTAAACCAGCAACAAGCTTATGATATGACAAGGGAGGCATTTGAAATTTCAGAGAAATTTAAAGTACCAGTTCTTTTAAGGTTAACAACAAGGGTTGCCCACTCAAGGTCAATGGTTTATGTAAAAGAAAAGGTGAAAAAAAACAACCTTAAAAAGGTACCTGATTCTAAGACATGGACTCTCCTTCCATCAAATGCAAGGGTTCAATTTAAAAAACTTTTAAAAAAATATGAAGAAATGAAAAAACTTTCAGAAGAAATTAAATATAATGAGTTAAAATTAGAAGGAAAATCTGGAGTGATTACGACAGGGATTGGTAGAAATTATTTTGAAGAAGTTAAGGAAAAAATTAATGAAAATTTTTCTCATCTGCATATTGGTTTTTATCCACCACCTGAGGAAAAGATAAAAAAATTCTTTAATTATGTAGATAAGATTTATATTATAGAAGAAGGGTATCCTTTTATTGAAAAAAGGTTGAAAGGTTTTATTGATTTAAAGAAGCCAATTTATGGAAAGCTTTCAGGCGATTTACCACAAACAGGAGAATTAAACCCTGATTTAGTTTTAAAATTATTTAATGGGAAAGAAAAAGAAGAAGAAAAAATTCCAATTGAACTTCCATCAAGGCCACCACAATTATGTCAGGGTTGTCCCCATTCTGATATGTATTTTGCTTTAAAAGAAGCATTGAAGGAAATTGGAAATGAATCAATTGTAACATCAGATATTGGCTGTTATACCCTTGGAGCACTCCCACCATATAATGCAATTGAATCTTGTGTTTGTATGGGTGCTTCTGTTTCAATGGCAAAGGGGGCAGCAGATGCAGGTTTCCATCCTGTCCTTGCTGTTATAGGTGATTCAACTTTTATGCACTCTGGGATAACTCCTTTATTGGATGCAATAGAAGATAGTAGCAATATGACATTGATTATTTTAGACAACTCAGGTGTTGCAATGACAGGGGGACAACCAACAAAGACATCTTCTGAAGGATTAAAAAGATTATTAGAAGGAATAGGAATACCAAAAGGGCATTTAATTTTTATTGATTTGCATCCCCAAAAAATAAAGGAAATAAAGGAAGTTTTAATAAAGGAAATAAATTATAAGGGTCTTTCTGTAATTGTTGGAAGAAGAACCTGTCTTGAAATAGCAAAAAAGATGAAATAAAATTATAATATGGCATATAGGGCTTTAGGGCTTCTATCAGGTGGCTTGGATTCTTCTTTATCTGCACTTCTTATTTTAAGGCAAGGGATAGAGATAGAAGGGCTATATTTTAATAATGGTTTTTGTATAATTGAAGCACAAAAAAAAATGGGAGAAAAAAAGTTAAATCCAGTTGAAGAATTTACAAAAAGATATAATATTCCTTTAAGGTATCTTGATATCAGGGAAGAATTCTTAGAATTACTAAAGAAACCAAAATATGGTTATGGTTCTGCCTTTAACCCTTGCATTGATTGCAGGATTTTGATGTTAAAGAAAGCAAAAGAAATCTTAGAAAAGGAATCCTTTGATTTTATTTTTACAGGTGAAGTATTAAAGCAAAGGCCAATGACACAAATGCCAAGGACAATGAAGTTAATTGAAATTAAAAGTGGTTTGGAAGGTTTGATTATAAGACCATTATCACAAAAACTTTTACCTTTAACAATCCCTGAAAAAAGAGGGATAATTAATAGGGATTTTTTTGAAAGTATTGAAGGGAGGGGAAGAAAGAAACAAATAAAGCTTGCAAAACATTTGGGTCTTGAAAATTTTCCAAGCCCTGCTGGTGGGTGTTGTTTTTTGACTGATAAAAATTATAAGGGAAGATTTTTAGATCTTTTAAAATTTAAAAAAGAACCAGATTACCTCGATTTTTTTCTAATCAAAATTGGCAGGCATTTTAGATTATCAGAAAAAGTAAAATTAATAATAGGAAGGGATGAAAAGGAAAACCAGGTTTTAATGGAAAAGGGAAAAAATTTTATTATTTTAGTGCCTTCAGTTCCTGCTCCTTTTGGAATTATGGATCCAACAAAAGATGAAAAAATAATAAATTTGGCAAGTGAAATTCTTTTAAGTTATTGCAAAAAGAATGAAGAAGTTTTGGTGGATTTTTATTATCCAAATGGAGAAATATATAAAACAAAAAAGTTCCCTAAAATTTTAAATTTACAAAATTTCAAAATTAAATAAAAATTTTTATAATTTACCTGCCTTGATTTAATTTTTTTTTTAAATTATAATAAGAAATATGTCAGAAGAAAAAAGACCCAGTGGTTCAATAAAAATTCCAGAAGGACTATGGGTTAAGTGTAAGAAGTGCAAAGAAATCATATATTATAAAGAAGTACAAAGATTGGGAAAGATATGTCCAAAGTGCAATTACCATTTTTATATTTCAGCAAAAGAAAGATTTGAAATGCTTTTTGATGATGGGAAATATGAACTGTTTGATAATTTATTAATTTCTCTTGATCCTTTAAAATTTAAAGATAGAAAAAAATATAAAGACAGATTAAAAGAAGCAGAAGAAAAAGCAAAAACAAATGAAGCAGTTTTAAATGCTGAGGGAAAAATTGATGGAATTGATGTTATTTTATGTGCTATGGAATATGAATTCATTGGTGGCTCAATGGGTTCTGTGGTAGGAGAAAAAATTACAAGGGCAGCAGAAAAGGCACTAAAAGAAAGAAAACCATTAATTATTATATCTGCTTCTGGTGGAGCAAGGATGCAGGAAGGGATTTTTTCTTTAATGCAAATGGCAAAAATTTCTTCTGCTATTGCTAAATTAAAAGAAGCAAAGATACCTTATATTTCTATTTTAACAGATCCAACAACAGGCGGTGTTACTGCCTCTTATGCTATGCAAGGAGATATAAATATTGCAGAGCCAGGGGCGCTCATTGGTTTTGCAGGTCCAAGGGTAATTGAGCAAACAATAAAGCAAAAACTTCCAGAGGGCTTTCAAACAGCAGAGTTCTTGCAAGAGCATGGTATGGTGGATATTGTTGTTCCAAGAAATAAATTGAAAGAGACAATTGCCAATATTTTAAAACTTTTATGGACGCCATAAGTTATTTGGAACTTTTAAAACCTTCTTATATGAGTTTGGGTTTAGAGAGATTGGAAGGTGTTCTTAAAATACTTCCTTTTGAAATACCATCAAATAATATAATCGTAGCAGGAACAAATGGCAAAGGTTCAACCTGTGCATATCTTTCTTCTATTTTACGCAAAGCTGGTTTAAAAATTGGTTTTTTTTCTTCCCCCCATTTGATTGATCTTTTTGAAAGAATAAGAATAAATGATAAGCCAATTGATATTGATTCTTTAAATAAATATACTTTTCTTTTAAAAGATCTATTGGAAAAAAATAAAAAAGATTTAACTTTTTTCGAATTTTTAACAATTTTATCTCTTTGGTATTTTAAAGAAGAGGAAACAGATTTAAATATCCTTGAAGTTGGCTTAGGGGGAAGGTTGGATGCAACAAATATAGCAAACTCTATATTATCAATGATTACCTCTATTTCCTTTGATCATACAAATTTTTTAGGCAAAAACCTTAAAAGTATAGCAAAAGAAAAAGCAGGGATAATAAAAGAAAAAGTTCCAACAATAGTTGCACCTCAAAAAAAGAGTGTTTTGGAAGTACTTAAAGAAGAAGCAGAAAAAAAGTCATCAAGTTTGATTGAACTTTCAAAGGAAGCAAAAATAAAAAATAAAAGTCTTTTATTGGAAGGGTTATCCTTTGAATTGATTACAAAAAAAAATAAATATAATATTTTTACATCCCATTTAGGTTTGTATCAAATTGAAAACTCTTCCCTTGCAATTTTAGCAGCAGAAAATTTATCAGAAACCTTAAAATTTCCTTTAACCCCTGAAGCAGTTGAGAGAGGAGTTGCTTCAACTAATTGGCTTGGAAGATTAAAAAAATATAATTTAAATGGAAAGGGAATTTATTTAGATGGTGCCCATAACATAGGTGGAATAGTTGCCCTCACAAATTCAATTAAAAAATTAAAACTTAATGATTTAAACATTGGTTTTTTTGCTTTCAAAGATAAAAATCCAGAAAAATTAATCCAAAAGATAGTGCCTTTTTCTAAAAGATTATTTATCTTTTCCTTAAATAATGAAAGGGCTTTAAAATATGAGGAATGGGAAATTTTATGTAAAAAAATAGGTTTAAAAAATTATGAAATTATTAAGGGAGAAGATTTTGAAAAATCAATCTTTGAAAAAAATATTCAATTATACACTGGTTCTTTATATTTTATTGGAGAGGTTTTAAAATGCCTAAGAAAATAGGTATTGCCTCAGATCATGCTGGTTTTAAACTGAAAGAAGAAATAATTAAATTTTTAAAGGAAAAAAATTTTGAAATTTATGACCTTGGAACTTTCAATGGAGAAGAATCAGTGGATTATCCTGATTTTGCTTGTAAGGTAGCAGAAGGGATAAGGGAAAAAAAATTTGAGAAAGGAATTTTGGTTTGTGGAACTGGTATTGGTATGGCAATTATGGCAAATAGATATAAAGAGGTAAGAGCTGCAAATTGCAATGAAATATATACTGCTTCCCTTGCAAGGCAGCACAATGATGCAAATGTTTTAACATTAGGTGCAAGGGTTATTGCACCAGAGCTTGCAATTAAAATTGTAGAGGTTTTTCTTAATACGCCTTTTTCCTCAAAGGTTTTCCGCCACAAAAAAAGGGTTTTGAAGCTTTCAAAAGGTTGCGATAGGATAGATATAGATTAATCAATTCAAAAAACATCATAAAGGGAGCTTTTGTGAGTTTAACTTTTGATTTCCCTTCGTGATACCAAAATACCGGGACTTCTTTAAATCTATATCCCTTCAACTTTGCCAAAATTAAAACTTCGACATCATATGAAAAACCCTTAATCTTTATTTCGTTAAAAATTTCCTTTGCCACTCTTGTTTTAAATAATTTAAAGCCACATTGGGTATCATAAATTTTTGGGAAAAATAAAATTTGAACAATTCTGTTAAAAACAATTCCCATAAATTCTCTTAAAAAGGGCTGGTGTTTTTTTATATAAGATCTATCCAAACCCCTTGAACCAATAAGAATTGCATAATCTTTTAAGTAGGGAAAAAATCTTTCAACTTCTTCAATTGGTGATGAAAGATCTGAGTCAGAAATTAAAATATAAGGGATTTTATCATCAGAGGCAAGGATTCCTTTTTTTAAAGCAGAGCCTTTTCCTTCATTTTTTTCGTTTTGCAAAATTTTTAGGTTTTTATATCTTTCTTTTAAATTTAAAAGTATCTGATATGTCTTATCTTTTGATCCATCATCTACTATTATTATTTCAGGAATATCTGCATTTTTATAATTAAAAATTTTTTCAATTGTTTTTTCAATTCTTTCTTCTTCATTATAAGCAGGAATTATTATACTTAAAGGTATTTTCAAAGTTTAACAATCAGGCGGCTTAGAAATTTTTACAATTGAAACTGTATCTTGTTTGATGTAATCACAAGCACAAGCACTACATAGATATAACTCTACAGGGGGTTTATCTTCCTTAGGTGGAGTTTTTCTTATCAAATACTCTGCATTGTTTTTACCACAAACATCACAGTTCTTTGTCATTTTACAACATCCCCTTCTTCTGCCTTACCAGATATAATATTTGCCTCAGATAGTTTTTCTCCTTTAACTTCTGTAATTTTAATCTCACCTACTTTTTTCTCTTCCTTCCCTAAAACTTCTCCTGTATCTGGATCTTTAATTTCTTTTATAACCTTATATATTCCAAAAGTGTCTCCTACTTTTACATTATGAGAAGAACCCAGATTTATATAAATAGTGTCACCTGAAACAGAGGCAACCTTTCCTACTTTTGGAAGGGAAGCAGTTGATGTGGAAAGCTGTGTTTTAAGCAAACTCTGGGCAAGCTTTTTCACAACTGGCCTTAAAACTTTATCAAAGAGCCTTTCATCTTCTTTAACACCACCACCAGAACCAAATATTTCAAGATTAAAATTTGATTCCTTTTCAGAAGCAGAATCAGCCCATAATATTTCACCTGTATTTACAGAAAAAAGTCGGGCATCA
This sequence comes from Acidobacteriota bacterium, assembly GCA_037441225.1. Taxonomy (GTDB): domain Bacteria; phylum Acidobacteriota; class Thermoanaerobaculia; order UBA2201; family UBA2201; genus JBBFMJ01. Next base: position 5,893 of record JBBISU010000092.1, on the reverse strand, counting down.
ATTGCTGAGACAAATTCAACCTTTTTTGCACCAAAGCCAATTCCCCAGGCACCTCTTGCTCCTTTTTCTGTTTTTCCAAATTCAGTTATAGAGCCAGCAATCAAATATTCTGCACCTAAGAGTTTTCCTATTTTCATTGCTGTTTTGGGATCTATATCTCCAGATAAGGCAAGCCCTTTTTCTTTCATTATTGCATCAAGCCTTTCTCTTTCTATAACTCTAAATTGCTGGCTTTTTACAAGTTCAGTTATAAGCATATCTTGTGCAGCAGCTCCAACCCTTTCATCCCACCAATAGCGATGTCCTGCAAAGGATTTGTTAACAAATTCAAGTATGACAATCCTTGGTTGAGAAAAAACTTGAAAGGAAAATAAAAATAAAAAAGATAAAAAGAATTTCATAGTTCCCTCCTTAAAAGTAAATTTTATCACATCCTTAAAATATTTACAACTTGCTCTAATTTTTCCACAAAAATTATTTCTATGTCACTTGAAATCTTTTCTTTTATTTCAGGAGAAAAGACTTTTTTAAAGCCAAGTTTTTTTCCTTCCTCTATTCTTTTTTTTATTTGTGGCACTGGCTTTAAAAGCCCTGTCAATGAAATTTCACCAATAAAAAAATACTCCTTTGGAATTTTAATGTTTTTAAAAGAACTAACAAGGGAAATAGCAGCAGATAAATCTGCTCCCGATTCTCTTAAAGGAAATCCACCTGCCACAGAAAGATAAACATCAAAATGGGATAAGTCAACTTTGCAATGTTTTTGAAGGACTGCAATAATTAAATGGAGGCGTTGCAAATCAAAGCCAACGGAGGTCCTCCTTGGGGAGACAAAAGGAGTTGGAACAACAAGAGCTTGCAATTCTGCAATAAGTGGTGTTGAACCTTCATATAAACCTGCAAAGGAAGTCCCAGGCAATGGTTCTTTTTGAGTCATAAATAAAAAAGAAGGTGATAAAACTTCTTCCAATCCTTTTTCTTTCATCTCAAAAAAAGCAACCTCTGAAGAAGGACCAAACCTGTTTTTATAACATCTAATCATTTTATACTGTAGTTTCCCTTCACCTTCAAAGTAAATAACCACATCAACCAAATGTTCCAGTGCTTTAGGCCCTGCAAAAGTTCCTTCTTTTGTGACCTGTCCAGTTATAAATAAAGCAATATTCTTTTTCTTTGCAATTTCCATTAAAAGGTTTCCTACTTCTCTTATTTGTGTAATTGTTCCAGGAATTGATGGAATTGATGAAAGATATAATGTCTGGATAGAATCAACAATTACAACTTCTGGTTTTACATTTTCAATTTCTTCAATTGCATTTTCTAAATCTTGTGTACACAAAATAAAATTATTTTCGCTTTTTATACCTAATCTTTTTGCTCTTAAAACTATCTGTTCAATTGATTCTTCACCGCTTACATAAAGAACTTTTCTTTCCTTTGAAAGGTCTTCTGAGGCCTGGAGCATAAGTGTTGATTTTCCAACACCTGGTTCACCACCAATTAAAATCAAAGAGCCGGGGACAATACCACCACCTAATACCCTATTTAAACCTTGAAAACTTAAAAGAATTCTCTTTTTTTCTTCTAATTCCAAATCCTTTAATTTTATTGCCTTATTGTTAAATTCTTTCTTTTTTTCTTTTTTTTGAACAAATTCTTCTCTAAAGGACTCCCAGGAAAGACATTCGGGGCATTTTCCAAGCCATTTAAAAGAAATAAATCCGCAATTTTGACAAACAAATTTTTTCTTTTCCATTGAACTTATTATACAATAATTTTAAGTGATATAATATTTTAATGAAGATAAGAGGCAACTTTATATTCAATAATGTAGAGTACAAGGAAGGAGATGAAATTCCATGGTATAAAATTTATCCATTTTTTTTATTACATATGTTGATTTTTGGTATCTCTGGTTTTATTATGGCTTATTTTGCAAAAAATGTTCCAATTCCTTTTTTCTTTTTTCATGGTGGATTTGCCATAGCAATTTATACATTATTTTACATAAAAATATTTGGAATTGATGAAGTCAAATGGATGTTTATAAATGCCATTTTAAGCATTGTGGCTATGTACACACAAATTGACTGGATATTATCTGTTTTTGGTAAAAGTTTAAAGGACTATCCATTATATAAACACATAATTCCTTTCTTATATTATACTTTATACACATTTTTGTTGAGAAGGGCATTCATAGATTTATTTTATCGGGAAGAAGAAAACACTTCTAATTTTGCTGGAAAAATTTATGTACTATTTTCTTTAGGAATTTCTGCTTTAACTTATTTTCTTTAATTTTTGTTATAATTATTAAGTGCTATATTTTTTATTTTTTTTAACCCTCTTGGGTATTTCTTTTGCCTTTATTGAGTCATCTGTTGTGATTTATTTAAGAAACCTTTATTATCCAGAGGGAAATTTATTTCCTTTAAAAGAAATTCCTAAAAATATTTTAATTGTTGAAATTTTAAGAGAGTTTTCAACATTGATTTTAATTTTTTCATCTGCGATTTTATCTGGAAAAACAAGAATAACCAAAATTGCTTCCTTTTTTTATATCTTTGGTATATGGGATATTTTTTATTACATTTTTTTATATTTATTTTTAAAATGGCCTAAATCAATCTTTGATTGGGATATTTTATTTTTAATCCCTTTTCCCTGGGCATCTCCTGTTTATGCACCAGTATTGTGTTCCATTAGCTTCATAATATTTTCAATTTTTCTTTTTTACTTCTGGAAAGAGGGCTATCCAGTCCCAATTTTTTTTAAGGACTTTTTATTTATCCTTATTTCATTTATTATAATTTTAATTTCCTTTTTTTATGAAACAAAAAATATAATAGAGGGCTTTTTTCCAGAAAAATTTCCTAATGGGATTTTCTTTTTAGGTATTTTTTTGTTTAATTTTTACTGGATATTAAAACTTAAAAAAATTTATTCCAAATATTCAAACTATAATATAAATTCAAGCGTATAAAATTGACGGGAAGCTTTTTTTATGATATATTTTAAAGAAATCTATAAAGAAAGGAGGAGAAGATGAAAAAATTAGCAATTGTTTTATTCTGTTTTGCTTTTTTTGTGGCTTTTTCTGTCTTTGCAGCAGATGCACCTGAGAAAGTTGTTTTGAAGGCAAAAAATGGAGATGTTACTTTCCCACACAAAGCCCATGCTGAAACATTAAAAATCACCTGTGTGACCTGCCATCATACAACAAAAGAAGGGCAGGAACAAGAAAAATGCTCAAAATGCCACGGCACAGATCCAAAAGCACCTGCTGTAAAAGATGCTTTCCACAAAGTTTGTCAGGATTGCCACAAACAAAAGAATGAAAAGGAAGGAAAGAAAGCTCCAACAAAGTGTATGGAGTGCCACAAAAAAGCTGCTTAAAAGTTTCATTTAGGAGAGGTGCTGGAGTGGACGATCAGGGCTGCCTGCTAAGCAGTTGTCTCAGGAGACTGGGACCGGGGGTTCGAATCCCCCCCTCTCCGTTTGTTGGAAAAAGTAAGCAGAGTTATTAAAAAACTTTTTATTTTTATAATGACAAAAATTGCCAAAGCGCAAGGAATAAATATAGAGGGCTTAATAAAATAATATGCAAAATTTAACTATGATAAAACAAGATAAAAAAGGTTAAAATGTGGAAAACGAAAAGCTGTATTTAAAATATGATGATAAAATCATTATCTACAAAGCAGATTTTTTAAAAATTACTGCTATCCCTAAATCTTCCATTGATTTAATTGTCACCTCGCCGCCTTATAATGTTGATATTCACTATAACAGCCAAAAAGATGATTTGCTATATGAAGATTATTTAGAATTTTCTAAAAATTGGATTGCGAAATGTTATGAATTAGCAAAAGATGATGGTCGTTTTTGTTTAAATATTCCCTTAGATAAAAATAAAGGTGGACAACAATCGGTTGGTGCTGATATAACCAAGATTGCAAAAGATGTTGGCTGGAATTATCATTCTACGATTATTTGGAATGAAGGAAATATTTCACGGAGGACAGCTTGGGGGTCTTTTATGTCTGCTGCTGCCCCTTATGTTATTGCGCCGGTAGAAATAATTTTAGTTCTGTACAAAAAGTACTGGAAAAAAACAAGTGGGAGCAAACAATCAGATATAACTAAAACAGAATTTATGCAATGGACTAATGGTGTTTGGAATTTTAATGGTGAGAGTAAAAAAAGAGTAGGTCATCCTGCTCCTTTTCCTGTAGAATTACCCCGCCGATGTATTAAATTATTTAGTTTTGTTAGAGACACTATTCTTGATCCCTTTTTAGGTAGTGGAACAACTTTAATCGCTGCATTTCTTAGTAATAGAAAAGGGATAGGAGTAGAGATAGATAAAACATACTGCGATTTAGCAATAAAACGCTTACAAGAAGAAGCAAAAATTAATTAACAAAATTTTTTGTTTAAATTACCATGAAAAAGAGGAAAACAATTAAAGATTTGTTAATTGAATATTTTAAGGCGCATCCCAATAAAGATATGCCACATAGTCCTGTTGTCGATTAGGTTGAAGCGAGATATAAAAAGCTTTACAACAAAAAACCACGAGATATTTGGCGATCAATCAGGAATTTGCATGAGGCCGGTTTTTTAATAAAAGTTAAAAAAGGGGTTTATCGCTATGATCCTAATGCAATAAAGCAAATAGAATTAGAAGACTTTACTCCAGAACTAAAAGAAGCAATTTTAAAAAGAGATGGTTATAAGTGCGTTATTTGCGGACGAGGCAAAAGGGAAGGTGTTGAGTTACATGTTGATCATATCAAACCAAAATATTTAGGCGGAGAATCGACAATAGAAAATGGGCAAACCTTATGCGCTCAACATAATTTAATCAAGAAAGCTTTAAAACAGACAGAGACAGGCAAAAAGATGTTTATCAGATTATACGAATTAGCCAAAAAGGAAAATAATGAGGAACTTTTAAAATTTTGCATTGATATTTTAGAAATGTATGAAAAACATAATATTAACAGCCATATTGTATGGAAGAGATGAGAAATTACAAAAAAGAAATAAAAGAAATTTACAAAGAGTATTGTAAAGAATTAGGGGTAAAATTTAGTGAAAAAGATTTTAAGAGCTCCTTGAATTTCTAGAAATAGATTTTTATGATTGGATGAAAGAAAACTTGAAAGCTTATTTCAGAGATAAAAAATAAGTGGTACTATCGGGACACAAAATTTAATTTCTTTTTGTAAGATTTTAAATATCTAATCTTAACCAGAAAGCCGGATAATAAAACCATTGAAAGACCGGCAAGGGTGGAATGAAAAAAATATAAATAAATATGCTTACCCAACGAGAAAAAATAATTAAAAAAGCATCAAAAATTTTGGAAATTATTTTAAAAGAATTTGTTGGCAGAGAAAAACTTAAAATTGTCTTTTTCGCTTTTGCTTTGTGATGAAGCGGGCGTAAATGTGTTTGTTATCTTTGCCCTTTTGTCCGTCGCAAATAAATATTTCAAAAGCCATCTTTAAAATCTTTTTTTCAAACATATAAAAAATTTTTTAAAAATAAAATAAATTTTCTTTTTTCATCAATTTTATTGATAACAGTGAACTTATTATGGTAAAATATACTATAATATTAAAAGAGATTTCAATTTATATTGATAAATTTAATTTAGAGGTGAATTATGAAAACATTTGAAGTTATCTTAACCCATGTTGCTCAATTTTATTGATTAATAGTTTTTAATAATAAAGATTTTGGAAAAAATTTCATTAAAAATTGGTTTTTCAATCAAATTTTTACAAAAATTTGCACTTTTTTTATCTAAAAAACTTTAATTAGGCGAGGTAGTCCCAGAATAGATAAATTGGACTTGACAAAGGTATTTTTAGGTGTTAAA
>JBBISU010000091.1:0-12895 GCA_037441225.1 Acidobacteriota bacterium | reverse complement strand
TTAATGAGGATTTAAAAGAAATAACAATTAGCGCTATTTTGCTATCAGGAGATGGATATGTCAAGGAAATGATTTCAAAAAGCTTTAAAGGAAATTTCAATAAGCACAGAACATATAGATTTATTATAAATAAAGTTGAGTTTAAAGAAGGTGATAAAATATTATTTATACCATATTATGCTGGAACATCCTATAATATGTGGTTCATAAAAGAAAAGTCAATTTATTCTTACCTTTATGAAAATGGTTCTCTTACTGGAAAAATAGTAAATCAAGCACCAGCACCAGCTTGTACGACGGAGCAATTTAACTCAAATTGTAGCAGGTGCGAAACTGCTGCTTCAAGTCTTTGCACAGGCAAAGGTAGCCTGGTTACTTCTTTTGAATGTGGTTGCATAACTTGTAAATGGTCATGTTCTTATGGAGGAGGACAAAAAAAATATAAACTGGAAGAATGAATATAAAAGATAGTCAAATATTTTTTTTATACATAATTTAATGAGAATTATTCCTAATAATTTTCAATGCCTATTATCATATTGAAAAAAGCCCCCTTAAATGTAAGGGGACTCCGTTTCTTTATTCAGACAAAAATCTCTATCTAAAATCTCATTTTTATTTAATTCAAAAAATGCTTTTTAACGAAGTATAAAATTTAATAATCGTATTATAAATTATGAAAAATTTTTTTCAATATTTCGGAGCAATTATCTTCTCTAAAGAATAATATACTCGTTCCTTTTGATTGGGCAAAGTCAATCAACTCCCATTTTTCACAGAAAAAACTAAAACCTGAAATAATTGGAAACAAATTGTTTCCAAAAAGAAACAATTATTAAAAAATATTTAGGCATAAAATTTGCATCTAATTTAAAAAGAATTTTTATAAAGGGAGGTATTTATGAAGTATTTTTTTTGTATTTTTCTCATTTTTTTTTCTTTTAATTCCTTTTCTCAAGGAAGTTTTTCTGGTTATATGTTTGGGGACATTTATTTTGTCCAAAAACATCACAATCAAGAAATTGAAGGGCAAAATGGCTTTTGGTTTAGAAGGATTTATTTTACTTATGACTATAAATTTTCAGAAAAATTTTTTACAAGGTTTAGGTTAGAATTAAATAGCCCTGGCGATTTTAAAACAAGCAATAATTTAACACCCTACGCCAAGGATGCATACCTTGGAATAAATTTTGGGAAAAGCAAAAGTTTCATAGGCTTATCTCCAACACCAACTTGGGAATTTATTGAAAGTTTCTGGGGATATAGAGCAGTTGAAAAAACACCAGGTGATCTTTATAAAATTGCCAGTTCAAGGGACACTGGAATTGCCTTTAAAGGTGACATCTCACCCCATTTTTCTTATCATTTCTTATTAGGAAACGGAGAAGGCACAAAATCGGAAGTAAATAAAGATAAAAGAGCATATCTTTCTTTATTGTTTAAAAAAGAACCAATTTTCTTTGAAGTTTATTCAGATTATGGGCAGGGAAAAGATGAAACAGATGTAAAGGTCTTTCAAGGGTTTCTTGGTTTGAAAAAAGAAAAATTTACTCTTGGTTTTCATTATTATAATTTTGATAAAGGGCAAGGCGAAGGGAAAGAAAGGATAAAAACAGATGTCTTTTCAGCTTTTTTAAATCTTAAAACATCAGAAAAAATAACACTACTTCTTAGAATAGACAGAATGGATGATCCAAATCCCTTAATTGGAAAGCAGGATTATATACCTTTTGATACAAATTGTCCCTTTTATCTTTACATTTTTGGAATTGACTTTAGCATAACAAAAGATATAAAAGTTATTCCTAACTTTGAGTTTGTGAATTACGATAAATTTAATGGATTGGAAATTGAAAATGATTTATACTTTAAAGTTACATTTTTTTATAATTTCAAATAGGAGATTTTTATGGGAATAACAAGGAGAAAGTTCATTAAAGATACAGGTATTTTGGCAGGGCTTTCATACTTTTCAGGAATTCTAAATTTTGATGAAATTATGGCAAAGGAGATGAAGGGCGAAATTCCATACCTTCCAAAGGAAGATGTTTTAATTCCTTCAACAGATGTTCAATGTGTAAATTTTTGTGGAATAAGAGTGAGAAGGGTAAATGGAATTATAAGGGCAATTTATGGAAATCCAGAAAGCCCTCATAATAAAGGACATTTGTGTCCAAAAGGAGTTTTGGGGTTCCTTGACACATACAGTCCTTATAGATTGAAAAAACCTTTAAAAAGGACAAATCCAAAAAAAGGAATTGGAGAAGATCCAAAATGGGTTGAAATAAGTTATGAAGAGGCATTTGAAGAAATTACAAAGAGATTGCTTTCAATAAAAGATTCACCAGAAAAATTGATATGGCAACATGCCCATGGAAAATATCTCATAGATGACAAATTTCCAAAAGCATTTTGCAAAGCCTTTGGAACTCCAAATGTAGTTCACAGGACAACAGTTTGTGAGGCAGCAAGGCATGTGGCAGATGAGCTGACCTGGGGTTATCATGGATTTTTGCCTGATTTAGACAATTGCAGATATTTTATAAATATGGGATCAAATCCAATGGAAGCAGAACAATGGGCAAGGTGGCTTGACAGAAAAATAATAGAAAACATAGAAAGAGGAATGAAATATGTTGTTATAGAACCAAGGCTTTCAAATACTGCAACAAAGGCACATAAATGGGTTCCAATTAAACCAGGAACAGATGTAATATTTTTGCTTGCAATGGCAAAGGAACTTATAAATAATAATTATATAGATGAAGAATTTTTAATAAACTATACAAATGCACCATATTTAGTTGACAGAGATGGGAAATTTTTAAGAGATGGAAATGGAAAAATTCTTGTATTTGACAAGAAAACTGAGTCAGCAAATCCCTTTGAAGAAGGTGTCTTACCAGCTCTTTTTGGTTCATATAAAATAAATGAGAAAGAATATAAGACATCTTTTCAAACTTTCAAAGAAAGTATTCAAGAAATAACACCTGAATATGCTTCTTCTATTTGTGGAATAAGCAAAAAAGATATAATTGAAATTTCAAGGGAATTTGGGGAAAATGCTTTCATTGGAACTACAACAAGAAAGGAAGGGAAAAATTTAAGGTACAGACCTGTTTCAATCCACACTTTTAGAGGGCTTTCACACAATGAATATTCAGTTCAAACAAACAGGGCAAGACAAATTGTTATGATGCTTGTTGGCTCCTTTGATGCAGTTGGTGGTATGCACTTACATAATGTATATAAAGAACCAAAGTATATGGAACCATCTAAATGTGAATTTCCACCAAAAAGAGTTGACTTACAAGAAAGTGTATATTTCCCCCATTCAACACACAATATTGCACAACAAGTTGGTTTAACATTAAAAAATCCAGAAGAGTTTCATTTAAAATATAAACCAGAAATAATGATTTGTTATGCAACAAACAGAATATTTTCTACATCTAACATTAAAAATCAAATAGAGGGCTATAAAAATATTTTCACTGTTGTAATTGACATACAAAGGACTGAAATTTCTGATTTTGCAGATATTCTCCTTCCCGATAAAACATACTTAGAGTCCTGGCACTGGAGCCCTACAAGGTGGAATTTGGAAGCAAAACACATTGCCATAAGACAGCCAATAGTAAATGTTTATAACTTGCAATATGATGCCTTTGATTATTTGATGGAAATTGCCTCAAGGGTTGGTATATTGGACAAATACATAGAAGAAATAAATAAAGCATTTAAAATAAACTTAGGGAAAGGGAGAAAATATACATCTGAGGAAGTTGTAGCTGAAATTGCAAAGGCAAATGGGACAGATTTAAATTATTTGAAAGAAAATGGCTTAAAAGTAAAAAAGTTTACAATAGAAGATATATATTTAAAAGGAGTTGAAGAAAAATTTAAAGGACCAAATAAGCCAAAAATGGCATTATACGCAGAAAACCTTGTCTTGACAAAAGAAAAGGTAAAGGAAACAGTTGAAAAAAATAATATAAAAAACATTGATACCTCCAATATTGATATAATATTTTCTCCAATTCCTTTAAAAGAACATTCCCTATACTTAAAAGAAGAAAAAGGTTCCTTTGATTTTTATTTAATCACTTACAAAAGAATGTATTTTAATCAAACAGGAAATATTTTAAATCCATACTTGAGAGAAATTGCCCCTGATTCAGACGAAAATTTTGTATTGATGAACAAAAAAGAGGCAATTGCAAGAAATTTAAAAGATGGGGAATATGTATTTGTGGAATCAAAGATTGGAAAAATTAAAATAAAATTAAAGACAACTGAAGGGATAAGACCTGATACAGTTGCAATAAGTTATCACTTTGGGCAATGGGCAACAGGGCTTCCCAATTATGTTAAAAAAGGTGCAAATCCAAACTGGATAATTGAACTTAAGCCAGATAGGATTTCAGGTATGAATTCCTTTAATGGAACAAAAGTAAAGATTTATAGTGTATAAGGAGGTTATATGAGATTTGGGATGTTAATTGATACAAAAAGATGTTTTGGTTGCAGGGCTTGTGTTGCTGCTTGCAAGACAGAAAATTTAGTTCAAAAAAAGAATTTTTGGAATTATGTCTTGGAATATGAAATAGGAGAATTTCCAAATGTTAAAAGAATTTTTACTCCAATGAATTGTATGCATTGTGAAGAGCCCTCCTGTATGAAAGCATGCCCAGAAAAAGCAATTTCTAAAAATGAATATGGAATTGTCTTAATTGATTATAATAAATGCAAAGGGAAAAAATATTGTATTGCTGCTTGTCCTTATGGAGTTATACATTTTATTGAAAAGGAAGAAAAAATATTTCCTGATGGAGAAAAAATTGCTTTAGAAAACCTTGAAGATAAAGCAAAACATCCCTTACATAGGAAAAAAATTAAGACAGCAGAAAAGTGTACCCTTTGCTGGCATAGGATTGAAAAGGCATTAAAAGAAGGGAAAAAGGTTGGCTCTGATTATGACACATCCCCTGCTTGTATAAATGTCTGTCCTGCTCAAGCAAGGTTTTTTGGTGATTTGGATGACCCTGAAAGTGAAATTTCTAAGATTATTTCAGAAAAAAATGGCACACAAATTAAAAAAGAATTTGGCACAAAGCCAAAAGTTTATTACATTTTATAAGAGAGGGGTTTATGAAAAAATATAAGAGATTATTTTTTATTTTAACATCTCTTTTAATTGGAAGCTTCTTGTTTGCCTTTGGCATCCCTGAAATTGCAAAAAAAATTAAAGAAGGAGAGATAGATGTTGGAAAAGAAGAAGGGATGGGTTTAGAGCAAAGGTTTCATAGAATTCACAATGAAGTATTGGGAATTGATTGCTCCTCTTGTCACCTTGAAAAATTACCAGAGGATTTCTTATATCAAAGAAAATACAAAGAACTTCCAGAGGACTGCCCAGGGCAGGTTGACAGAAGCATATGCCTTGGTTGTCACAAAGAAGATGGACCTGCAATCTCAAAATTTTATTCAAGATAAATATAAATTATTTTATATAATTTCAAAACTCTTTTTAAAAAAACCAGAAAAAGAAGAGTTAAAGTATTTTTTCTCTCAAAAAAATATAGAAGAAGAATATGAAAAGATTTCAAATGATTTTTCTGTCTTATTTCTTGCATTAAAAAAAGGCAAATCCCCTCCTCCTTATGCTTCCTTTTGGCTTGGCGAAGGAAAAGTTTTTGGAAAGGCAACAGAAGATGTTTTAAACTTTTATAGAAGTGCAGATGTTGGAATGGACTTGGAAAATGAATTGCCTGATCACATTGGTGTTGAATTGAAGTTCTTATCAATAATTTTATATAAGGAAAATGAGTTCTTAAAAAAAGGAGAACTTGATAAATTAAAATATTTTAAAGATTTAAAAGAAAGATTTTTAAAAGAACATATTTTAAATTGGGCAATAAATTATTTAGAAGCCCTAAATATTGCATCAAAGAGTGAATTTTATAAAAATTTAGCAAAACTAACTATATCATTATTGAAAAATGAAACTCAAAATTAGAATTTCTGTAACTGACAGGTGTAATTTAAACTGCAAATATTGCAAGCCAAATTTTTATTTAAAGAAAAAAAATGTACTTTCCTTTGAAGAAATAAAAGATATTTTATTGTTTTTCTTAAAAAATTTTAATTTAAAAGAAATAAAGTTTACAGGTGGTGAACCTCTTTTAAGAAATGGTTTTATAAATTTAATTGGGATGGTTTCAAGTTTAAAATTAAAAGGAATTGAAAGGATTTCTTTAACTACAAATGGCATTTTACTAAAGGAAATGGCAAAGGGATTAAAAGAGAAAGGGATAGATGGAGTAAATGTCAGTGTTGACACATTAAAAAAAGATAAGTTTAAATATTTAACAGAAGGCAATTTAAACTCTGTTTTAAAAGGAATTGAAAAGGCAAAAGAAGAAAGAATTCCTATTAAGATAAACACTGTTTTAATTAAAGGCATAAATGATGATGAAATAATGGATCTTTTAAATTGGTCTTTTAATGAAGGGCTCCTTTTAAGGTTTATAGAATTTATGCCCTTTAATTCTGTTTTTAAATGGGAAAGAAATAAATTTATTTCAAAGGATGAAATTTTATCAAAAATCTCAAAATATGGAGAAGTAAAAGAAAAAGAAAATAACGGGACTGCAAAAATTTATTATTTTAACAAATTTTATATTTTTGGAATTATTCCCTCTGTCTCAGAGCCCTTTTGCATAAATTGTAATAGATTAAGAATTACATCAGATGGTTTTCTTTTAAGTTGCTTGAAAAAAGAAAAAGGAATAGATTTAAAAGAAATATTTAAATCAAAAGAAAAAGAAGAAGAAGTAAAAGAAAAGATAAAAGAGATAATTTATTTAAAGAAAAATATGAAAGAAAAATTTTTAAGTAATTTAAGTATGGTTTCCCTTGGAGGTTAATTGTTTGGGAATTTAAAAAAGGCAAGATTTAATTTAAGGGAAATTTCAGGTGCCTTTGGTGATTTAGGAACATTTTTGCCTCTTGTCCTCTCTCTTTCTATTTTAAATAAAATTTCTTTAACAAATACTTTCTTTTTTTCTGGAATATTTAATATTTTTTGTGCCTTCCTTTATTCAATTCCAATTTCTCTCCAGCCAATGAAAGCAATTGCAATAGAAACCATCACAAAAAATGAATCTTCAGAGGTCTTGTTTTTATCTGGACTCATAACTTCTTTTATAGTTTTATTATTTTATTTTACAGGTATTTTAAAAATTATAACAAAAAATATAAGCACAGCAGTGATTTCAAGTTTAAAAATTGTTTTGGGCTTAAAACTTATTGAACTTTCCACTTCATTGATTTTCAAAGGTGAAATTAATGGAAAAATCCTTTTACTATTGTTTTTTGCCTTTTCTCTTGTCTTCCTTGATCTAAAATTTAAAATTCCTTCTGCCTTTTTAATTTTTATTTTTGGTCTTTTTTTCATTAAAGATTTAAATTTTTTATCTTTTAAATTAAATGTTTCAATTCCATTTTTAAATTTAAATGAAATTTATTCCTCCCTTAAAATGTCAGCAATTCAAATCCCCCTTACAATTTTAAATTCTGTAGTTTTGACGATTGCAATTTCAAAGGAAATTTTTAAAAATGAAAATGTAAATGAAAAAAAAATTTCCTTTTCTTTATTTTCTATGAATATTTTAGCTCCCTTTTTTAGTTATGCTCCTTTCTGCCATGGTGCAAGTGGTATTGTAGCACAAAACAAATTTGGTGCAAAGACAAATGGTTCTTTAATTATATTGGGCTTATTTAAAATTTTTTTAGTATTTTTATTTGGAGGAACTTTATCTTTAATTGCAACAAATTTCCCTCTGCAGATTTTATCCCCCCTTTTACTTCTTACTTCTTTTGAATTTTTGAAAAATATTAAAATAGAAAGAAATACTGAAAAAATTATTTTTTTCCCAACTTCTTTTGCAATGTATTTTACAAACCTTTTTTATGGTTTTTTATTTGGAATATTTTTAGAAAAAATAATTAAAGGATATGAAAGGAAAAGTATTTAGCATAAATATTAGTGAAAAGAAAGGTGAAAAGAAAAGATCTATTTCTTTTGGTATCTTAAAGGAAAATTTTGGAATTGTAGGTGATGCCCACAGTGGTATAGGAAAAAAGCAAATTTCCCTTCTCCCTTTTGAGTCCTTTTCAAAGATAAAAAATTTAAAAGTTGAACCAGGGATATTTGCTGAAAACATAACAACAAAAGGAATAGATTTCAATAAAATAAAAGTTGGGGACTTAATTAAAATTGGAAGGGATGTTTTACTCAAAGTTGAAGAAATTGGGAAAAAATGCCATAAGCCTTGTGAAATTTATAAAAAAAATGGCATTTGCATAATGCCCACGGAAGGAATTTTTGCTTCTGTTTTAAAGGGTGGAAAAATCAAAAAAGATTTTTCAATAAAAATAATAAATAAGGAGGAAGAATTTTGAATTGCTGGGAATTTAAAAATTGTGATTTTGAAATAAGATATAAATGTCGTGCTTATCTTGAAAATAGGGGCTTGGATTGCTGGAAAGTGACTGGAACAAAATGCGATGGTGGAAAAATTGAAAAATTAAGCCTTAAAGAAAAGATTGATTATTGTAGAAAAAATTGTGAGTTCTTTAGAAAATATGCTCATAAATTTTAAAAAGAATAGAATTATTTGATATATTTTGAAGCATGTAATAATTTATGAAAAGATGAATTTTATAAAATAGAAAATTTCTATCAAAAGCATAGAAATAAAAAATATTTTCAAAAAATAAATGCAAATTAAAAATGTTTTATATGACAAACAATGTTATAATTTAATAACAATATTTTATAAGGAGATCTTATGTATTTTTTTATTTTATTTTTACTTTTTAGTTCCTTTATCTTTTCAGACCAGAGGTTATTTGTCTGGACATACCAGCCAATGATTGAAAAACCTGGGGAATATGAAATGGAAATTTATACAACTTTGAAAGAGCCAGAAAAAGGAGAAAAAGAAAAAAATATATGGGAACACCAAATTGAATTTGAAGCAGGCATTTCTGAAAAATTTGACCTATCCCTTTACCAGGTCTTTGAAGAAAAAAATAATGCTTTTAATTTTAAAGGAATAAAGTTAAGAGGGCGGTTTCAACCTTATGAAAAGGGAAAGAAATTATTGGACTTTGTTGCATACCTTGAATACTTTAAAAATAAAAACTTTGATAAAGAGGATAAAATTGAAGCAAAAGCAATCTTTGGAAAAAGATATAGCTTAATTGAATGGGCTTTAAATTTAACTGCTGAATATAAGAGAAGCCCTGTTGAAGAATTTGAATACATCTTAATTTTTGGTTTGACAAAAAAGATAATTAAAAATATAAATCTTGGAATAGAAGGTTTTGGAATATATGAAGAAGGAGAAAAGACATATTATTTAGGTCCTACAATTTCAATTGGAGAACATCAATTTTGGGGAAGTTTCAATTTTTCTTCTTTTGGCTTGAATGATGAAAGTGATTATGCAAGGGCAAGGTTTATAATTGGAATAAATTTAAATTGATGTAAGTTAAATTTAAAGTGTATGAAGAAGAAAAATTAAGAAAAAGAGCTCTCAAATTAGCATATTTTTATATTGGACTAAATTATTTATTTGGAATATGGCAGGCAGACCCAGTTGCTGGAATCTTAATTTCTCTTTTTCTTTTAAAGGAAGGAATTGAGACATTTAAGAGAAAGGATGTTTGCTATAGTTGATAAAAATAATTAAATCTAACAAGATTTGAAAGAATTTTTTTCAAATGATAAACCTCAAAAATTTATAAAAAAATTTTTATTTATGATAAAATATAAGAATTTTTCAAGGAGGTATAAATGAAGCAAAAGCATTTAACAACTTTATTAAATTGGGAAAAAGAAGAAATAGAAGAAGTATTAAATTTAGCAAAAAAAGTTAAAAAGGATAGGGAAAAATACAGAGAAAGTTTAAAAGGCAAATCCCTTGCGATGATCTTTGAAAAACCCTCAACAAGGACAAGGGTCTCATTTACACAAGCAATGTGGGAACTTGGGGGGCTTCCAATTTATTTATCTGCAAATGATTTGCAACTTGGAAGGGGGGAGACAATTGAAGACACTGCAAAGGTTTTATCAAGATATGTTCAAGCAATTATGGCAAGGGTTTACAGGCAAGAAACAATTGAAGAACTGGCAAAATATTCATCAATTCCTGTTATAAATGGTCTGTCTGATTTATTCCACCCTTGTCAGGTCTTAGCTGATTTTCAAACAATTGAAGAAAAACTTGGAAAAATAAAAGATATAAAATTGACATATATTGGAGATGGAAATAATATGGCACATTCTTTAATGATAATTTGTGCAAAATTAGGTGTCGATGTGTCAATAATTTCACCAATAAATTATATGCCAAATGCCTGGGTTGTGGAAAAGGTAAAAGAAGTTTCAAAAAAGAGCGGTTCAAAAGTTACAGTTACAGAAAATTTGGAAGAAGTTAAAAATTCAGATGTAGTTGTCACAGATACCTGGCTTTCAATGGGACAGGAAGACCCGGGCGGGATAAAGAAAAAGACATTTGAACCATATAGAGTAACCCAAAAGATTATGAAAATGGCAAAGAAAAATGCAATCTTTATGCACTGCTTACCTGCTCATAGGGGTGAAGAAGTTGATGCAGATGTAATTGATGGTCCTCAATCAGTTATCTTTGATGAAGCAGAAAACCGCTTACATGCCCAAAAGGCAGTGCTGATTTATTTATTATCTTAAAAAATCAACTATCTCTTTTAAGCTTTCTATCTTCGTAAAAGATTTCATTTGCTGTATTTGTTTTTCATTATTCCTGCAGAGAAATACCAGTCCCTGCAAAAAAATGAATTGTAAAAATTTTAGCAGCTGGTCTTTGTCCTAAATTTGCTTTTTTTTTGTTTTAATGGAGCCGCAGGCTTTAGCATGCCCAATATATTATTTATATATATTATTATTCGCAACCATAAAGGTTGCAGCTACATAAACAAAATATTTATAAATTATAGCCGCAAATCTTTAGTCCGAAAAATCCAAATTTGCATACAGGAACAAGTCGGAGCCTCTATAAATATTTTTTTATTACATCTCATTAATTCTTTAAAAAAAATATATGATAAAATATTTTGAATGGAAGAGACAGAAGTAGTTGGCTCAAAAGAAAAAGAAAAGCCTGATGAAGAACTAAAGGCAGGAAAGGTATTTTTTGGAAGATTTAAACTAATTGAAAAATTAGGTGAAGGTGGGATGGGGATTGTCTTTAAAGCAGAAGACCAATTTCTTTCAACACAAGTTGCTTTAAAGTTTTTTCCAAAGGCAAATCTTTCTGATAAAAAAATAAAAAGGATAAAAAGAGAAGTTTTAAAGGGAAGAGAACTGACACATAAAAATATTTTAAAATACTATGAGGTTTATGAAGATAAAAATTATTTAGTTGTCTCAATGGAATACATAAAAGGAAAAACATTATCAGAAGAGTTAACAAAAAAAGAATTTGATGAAAAAGAAATAAAAAAATTTTTAGCACAAATGCTGGATGGATTAAAATATATACATAGCAATGGAATAATCCACAGGGATATAAAACCATCAAATATATTTATAAAAGAAGATGGAAATTTCATCCTTGGTGACCTTGGGATTGTTTATTTAGATGAAGAAGAAAACTTAACAGGAACAAAAGAGATAATAGGCACACTCCATTACATACCCCCAGAGGCATTTGATAAAAAGATAACACCTGCTTATGATTATTATTCTTTAGGAATTACAATATATGAAATGATTTGCAAAAAAGTTCCCTTTGATGGTACTGAAGCAGAAATTATAAAAGGACATCAATTTAAAGAGCCACCAAAGACAAAGAAAAAAATCTCAAAAAAATTAAAGAAACTAATATCAGGGTTGCTTATTAAAAAACCAGAAAAGAGGTGGAAAGAAAAGGAAATTGAAAATTATATTTTTGAAAAAGGACTTCCACTACTTCCAAAAGAAAAGAAAAAATTATTATATTTTTTTGTTTTCTTATTTATTTCAATAATTTTTTATATATCTTATGAAAAATTTTTAACAAAAAGATATGAGCCAACGGACTTAAAAATTGAAGAAAATAAAATAATTTGCTTGAGCAATAAAAAAATCCTATGGGAAAAACCAATTTCATTTAAACCATATGAATATAAGATTATGGACATTGATTCTGACGGGAAAAAAGAGATATATTTAAATGGATTTCATACTTTGGATTTTAAAAATAAAACTTTGGACCTTCCTATCTATAAAGAAAATGGAGAAAAATTTATAACTCAGGAGGTTGATTTGAGGTATTTATCTGATCACTTTTTTGACTTCCCAAAAACCTATACTATATATTTTGATTTAATTAGTTCATTAAGAAATAATAAAAAGGATTTAATGATAAAAATTACCAATGCACCTTTTTATCCATCTAAATGTATATTCATTAACTTAGAAAACAATAAGCATTACTTTTTTGACTTATGCATACCTGGTCATTTATCAGAGATAAAAAGATTTTATAATGGTTTTTTATGGTATTCAATAAATAATAAATTTCTACACCTTATGACAATTGGAATAACAAGTAATTATCCAGAAAATTACCAAATTGGTTTTAATCTAAATGATAAAGCAATAGGAGAATACAACAATAAAGCATATCAAATTTTAGAAAATGATAAAACTACAAAAGTTGATTTTTCAAAGGAAAATGAAATATTTGTCACATTGTCAGATGGAGTTAAAAGGAAAATTTATGAGGATGGAACAATTGAAGGGCAAAGAGAAGGGGCTGGAAGAAAGACATTAGAACTTTTAAGACAACTTACTCAAGTTGTA
>JBBISU010000090.1:0-13077 GCA_037441225.1 Acidobacteriota bacterium | reverse complement strand
AAAAGGAGGTTTTTTTCTACTCAAAATTTTATTTCAATTGCATTTTCCGGGTTAAGAGGGCTAAAAAAGGTAAAAGCGGAGTGGATTTTAGTTGTTATAGGATACAATTTAACAAAGATTTGGAAATTTATGATGATGAATAGTAGCTGAAATAAAGGAAATATGAAGATTATGAAAGAAATTAAAGGAAAAAATAAAGTGTAAAAATAAAACAATGGGGTAAACATTAAAAGGGGTAGAATTTTTTAATATAAAAATCTATTTTTGACACAGGCTCATAAATGTTGCGGATACATAAACGAAATATTCTTAATGTAGTCGCAGGTCTTTAGGCAGGGAGGAATCAGAGCAGCTTGTAGGGGCAGGGCTCGTCCCCGCCCGAATAAATAAATTTACAATTTTTGATAATTAAAAATTAGAACATTAAGGTCAATTCGTCAATTGCCATTATCTTTTTTAAAAACGGTCAACGGACAGCGGAGATGTTGTTGAGGGCGAGCAAGCTCGCACGCATTTCTATTCCAAAAAATATCATTTTACGAGTTGAATAAATTGAAGCACCTGCAGAAAAAAAATTTTATTGCATTTTTTAAATATTGTGGGTACAAGCGTCAAAAAACTTTTATTTTTTTTTGCAAATGTCCTTTATTATTTTTTATTAATCCTCCTTTTTTGCTTTTTTATGCTATTTTTATTAAAGAAAAAAAAGTTTTTTTACTTAAAAATTCAATTTAAATAGCATTTTCGAGCTAAAGATTTGCTAAAAATTTTTAAATAAAGATTAAAATAAAAAAGGCAAAAACTAAAGGAATGAAAACCAAAATGAAATTAGAAAATTCAAAAAAGAGATTTTTTAAAAATCGTAAGAATAATAAATTTTTATCCCTTTTGCCTTTGCATAATCTTCTGCATCTGGCTCAGAGATCATATGGGTTACCATTATTGGCACAATATTTTTATATAGCCCTTTAAATTTTTCAATCCTTTTTAAAAATCTGTCTATTTCATTTTTTGATAACTGGCTTTTTGCCTCTCCTATTATAGTTACTTCTTCTCCATTCCTTTTCCCAATTCCATATATGTTCACTTCTTTTTCTTCCCCTTCTATATTCTTTAAATATGTCCTTTTAATTTTTTCTTCAATTTTTATCCCCAAATCCTTTAAAAGCAATTGTGGAAGGTGTTTGAATGCTTCATTTTCAAGGGTATATCCAATTGTATCAGTTATACCTCCAATTTGCTTCTTCATTTCACCAAATTCTGTTATTAAATTTCTTAAGCTTTCTTCTGTTCTTTTTTGTGCTTCTGCTAATTCATTTACCCTCTGTTCAGTTCTTTTTTGTGCTTCTGCTAATTCATTTACCCTCTGTTCAGTTCTTTTTTGTGCTTCTGCTAATTCTTCAACTACTTTTTCTAATCTTGTAAGGCGTTCCTCGGTTCTCTTTTGTGTTTCTGCTAATTCTTCAACTACTTTTTCTAATCTTGTAAGGCGTTCCTCGGTTCTCTTTTGTGCTTCTGCTAATTCTCCTATTGCTTCCCATACCTTTGTTATTTCATCCCTTATTAAAATATTTCTGCTTTCTTCAATTGCAATAGTTAATGCTTCATACATTGGAAGCCTTAAATCCTCTGGGAACTTTTCAATGACTTTATCAATGCTTTTCATAATTAAATTATAACATAAATTTATAAAAACTTAAAAGTTTGAATATTAATATTTTTAAAAAATTTAAATTTTGAAAATTTGATTTGACAAATTAAAAAAAATCCTATAGGATATTTAAATTGTGAAAAATATCACTTTGAACCATTGGGCTTTGTTTTTAATGGTCTTTTTAGCATTCCTTTTGGGAGTGTTTATAATAATTTTCTCTTATATATTTGGTGTAAAAAAACCAAAAAAAGAAAAACTTACGCCTTATGAAAGTGGTATGCCCCTTTTAGATGAATCGAGGAAAAAACTTTCTATAAAATATTTTATTGTTGGTTTGCTATTTTTAATTTTTGATGTAGAAATTGTTTTTCTTTATCCCCTTGCTATCTTAGAAGATAATTTAAATGAATTTGTTTTAATTGAAATTATAATATTCCTAATTATGGTCTTATTTACTTATATTTACCTTTTAAAAGAAAGGGCTTTTAAATGGGAAGATTAGAGAACTTTGAAGAATGGAACAAAGAGGTAGATACTTTAATAAAAACATATCCTGAAAAGAAAGCATCACTTCTTCCTATTTTACATCTTTCACAAAAATATTGGGGATACTTGAATGATGAAGTTATAAAAGCAATCTCTGAAAAATTAAAACTTTCTCAATCCTTTGTCTATGGAGTTGCTTCCTTTTATACAATGTATCATTTTGAAAAAAAAGGAGAGATACACATAAGGGTTTGTACAAATGTAAGTTGCCAGTTAAAAGGAGCAAAAGAAATTTTAAAAAAGTTAGAAGAAAAACTTGGAATAAAAAAAGGTGAAACAACAGAGGATGGAAAATTTTCAATTGAAAAAGTTGAGTGCCTGGGTGCCTGTGATAAGGCTCCAGTTGTAATGGTAAATGATGACTATGTGGGTCCTGTTGATTTGGAGTGGGTTGAAAAAATTTTGGAAAGTTAAATATGGAACCAATCCTAACTAAATATATAAAAGATCCAGATTCAAATAAATTAGAAGGATATTTAAAGAATTGGGGATTTTCTGGATTAAAAAAAGCAATAAAGATGAAACCAGAAGATATAATTGAAGAAGTAAAGGCATCGGGTTTAAGGGGAAGGGGTGGAGCTGGCTTTCCAACGGGCTTGAAATGGAGTTTTGTGCCAAAGGATTATTTAGGACCAAAGTATGTTGTAATAAATGCTGATGAAGGTGAGCCAGGAACCTTTAAGGATAAGGTTATAATTGAAAGAGAGCCCTTTATGCTTTTGGAAGGGATTGCAATTGCAGCCCTTGCAATTGGTGCAGAAGAGGCATTTATTTATATAAGGGGTGAATTTGTAAAAGGAGCAAAAATACTTGAAGAAGCAATAAAAAAAGCAGAGAAAGAAGGTTATTTGGGGAAAAATTACCTTGGAAGTGGAAAAAACTTATTTGTAAGGATTACAAGGGGAGCTGGCGCATATATATGTGGTGAAGAAACAGGACTTATAGAGTCACTGGAAGGGAAAAGAGGACATCCTCGTTTAAGGCCTCCTTTTCCTGCTACGAAAGGATATTTAGGGAAACCGACAGTTGTAAATAATGTTGAGACATTAAGCTGTCTTCCTCACATATTAACTAATGGCGCTGAATGGTTTTCAAGAATTGGCAGTAATCCAAAGAATTCAGGAACAAAGTTATTTCCAATATCGGGAGATGTAAAAAGACCAGGTGTCTATGAGGCACCATTGGGAATTCCCTTAAGGGAACTAATTGAAAAGTATGCTGGTGGCTTTGATGGAAAGCCAAAGGCAATTATTCCTGGTGGGGTTTCTGCCCCCGTTTTATCAGAAAAAGAATTTGAAATTCCAATGGATTTTGATTCTCTTCTGAAAGCAAAATCAATGCTTGGCTCTGGTGCAATTATTGTTTTAAATGAAAAAAGGTGTTTGTTTAAAAGTGCTTTGAGGATTGTCTCCTTCTTTGCAGAGGAATCCTGTGGTCAGTGTTCTCCTTGCAGGGAAGGTACAAGGTGGCTTGAATTAATCTTAGAAAGAATATCAGAAGGGAAAGGAAGGGAAGAAGATCTGGATTTGATAAAAGATATTTGTTCAGGTATGATTGGAACAACAATTTGTGTTTTGTGTGATGGCTGTGCTATGTCCCTATTGTCTTTTGTTGAAAAATTTGAGGAAGAATTTTTAAAACATATTGGAGAAGGGAAATGCCTCGTCTCATAATTGATGGAAAAGAATTAGAGGCACCGGAAGGCATAAATTTAGTTGAAGCAGCAAAAATTGTTGGTGTAAAAATTCCAACTTTTTGTTATCATCCTGCTTTATCAATTGTTGGTCAATGTAGGATTTGTCTTGTGGAAGTTGAAGGTATTCCAAAGCTTCAACCTGGTTGTGCAACTTTTGTAAAAGAAGGAATGGTTGTTCATACAGATACAGAAAGGGTTAAAAAAATAAGGGCGCAAGTTATGGAATTTTTGCTCATAAACCATCCACTTGACTGTCCAATTTGTGATCAAGCAGGGGAATGCTATTTACAAGATTTTTGTGAAGAGTATAGTTTTCCTAAATCAAGATATTTGGAGGAAAAAAGGGTATATAAAGAAGCGGAAAGAAGGGCTTTGGGACCTTATGTATTTCAAAATCAAAACAGATGTATTCACTGTTCCAGATGTATAAGATTTTGTGAAGAAATTGCAGGAACAGGAGAACTTACCTTTGCAAAAAGAGGACACAAGATGCTTGTTGATTTACATCCTTCAATGGAATTATCAAATCCTTTATCCGCTTGTGTTGCTGACCTATGCCCTGTTGGTGCTTTGACTATAAGAGATTTCAGGTTTAAAGAAAGGGTTTGGAATTTAGAGACAGAGGAATCGATTTGTCCTCATTGTGGGATTGGCTGTAATATTTATATACAGTATAGAAGTGGAAAAATTTATAGATTCCTGCCAAGGTTAAAGGAAGACATAAATAACTATTGGCTTTGTGATAAAGGAAGGTTTTCTTATAAATGGATGAATGAAGTTGATCATTTTGATTTTTTAGTAAATGGTGAGATTGTAGAATATGAGAAGGCAAAGGAAAAGTTTAAAGAAATTTATGAAAGAGGAAAACTCTCAGTCCTCATCACTCCTTTTGCAACAATTGAAGAAATATATTTGCTAAAAGAAAGGTTTTCCTCAATTTTTGCTTTAAAACCTGAAAATGAAGAAAGAAAGATAAAATCAAAGTATGTCTGGCTTAAATCGAAAAATTTAGCTCCAAATTGTAATGGAATTGAATATTTTAAAATTCCTTATTATAAAGGTGAAAAACTTGAAGAGGTTTTTCTGATATATAATCCTTTAATAAAATTGCCTGAGATAAATGGAAAAATAAAAATAATTGATACAAGGCATAAAACTAATTACGATTCAGAATCAGAACTTATAATTCCTTCTTCTCTCTTTTTTGAAAAGGAGGGAACATATCTTTCTGAATATAATATCTTACAACACTTTCCAAGAGTTTTTGATTCTCCTTTAAAACTTCCTTCTACTTTTGATTATTTAATTGATTTCTTTAAGAATATAAATCCCTTTCCCTTTGAAAAGATTGAGGAATGCTTCTTGGAAACAGGAATTTCTAATGGGAAGAAGTATGAAAAACTACCTTTAAAGGTTGGGAGCTTATGAGTTTAATAGCTTCTTTAATAATTATATTTTTAAAAATAGCAATTTTATTTGGAGCTGTTTTAACTATTGTTGCATTAATGACCTGGGTTGAAAGAAGAGGCTCTGCTTTGATTCAAGACAGATTGGGTCCTAATAGAGTAGGACCTTTTGGACTTCTTCAACCAGTAGCAGATGGTTTAAAATTTTTATTTAAAGAAGAAATAATACCTTTGGAAGCAGATAAATTTATATATTTAATCTCACCCCTTTTGGTTTTTGTACCTGCTCTGGCAATCTTTGCTGTAATTCCTTTTGGAACAACCTTTAAAATTTTTGGCTATGAAATTGAACCCCTTATCTCTGATTTAAATTTTGGAATTTTATATATAATTGCATTATCTGGACTTTCTGTTTATGGCATTGTTTTGGCTGGCTTTTCTTCTGGTTCAAAATATCCATTGATTGGTGGTTTGAGGTCTGCTGCCCAGCTTATATCTTATGAAATACCAATGTCTTTGTCAATTTTATCTGTTTTAATTGCAGCAGATACATTTTCCTTAAAAGGAATTATTTCTGTTCAAATTGGGACAAGTTTTTCAATTTTGCCAAAATGGTTTATTTTTTCACAATTTATTGGCTTTTTTGTATTTTTAATTACAATGTTTGCTGAAACAAATAGAATTCCTTTTGATTTACCAGAAGCAGAAGCAGAACTTGTTTCTGGTTATCACACAGAATATGGTTCAATGAAGTTTGCTCTCTTTTTTCTTGGTGAATATGCCCATATGATCTCTGCCTCTGCTCTTATAACTGTTTTGTTTTTAGGCGGCTCAGACATTCCTTTTGTAAATCTTTCTGGAAATTTAGGAGCAATTTTAGGGATTATCTCTTTTTCAGTAAAAGTTGGATTTTTTCTATGGCTTTTTGTTTGGGTAAGATGGACGCTTCCAAGGTTTAGATATGACCAACTTATGGCATTAGGATGGAAGTTTTTATTTCCTTTAAGTTTTTTAAACTTTGTTTTAACAATTACATTTAAATGGTTAATGTTATGATGACAAGTGTTTTATTTTATACATTTTTGATTCTGGCTTTAATTTTTGGTTTATTTGTTGCCCTTTTTCGTTCACCTTTATACTCTCTTTTATCTCTTTTAGGTCTTATATCTTCTCTTTCCGTCTTATTTTACTTTTATGGTGCAACATTTTTAAGTTTTATTCAATTGATTGTTTATGCTGGGGGAATCCTTGTTTTATTCTTATTTGTAATAATGCTTTTAAGACTTGAGCCAGAAGAAAGAGGTGGTGAGCATCCTGCCTTTAAAGTACTTGCACCAATTTTATTTTTTGCTTTTTCAGCAGCAGGTGTAGGTATTTTATTCCTTAAAAAAATTGAAAAACCAGTTGAGGGGTATAATTTGCCAATTCAGGAATTTGCTCACAAACTATTTACAAATTATGGGCTTCCTTTTGAAGCTATAACTCTTTTACTCCTTGCTTCTGCTGTTGGTGCTTTTATTTTAGCAAAGAGGAAAATATGATACTGGAAGGTTTAATTTTAAGCATATTTTTATTTGGACTTGGTTGTATGACTTTTCTTTTAAGAAGAAATTTGATTTTAATGTTTTTGGGGATTGAACTTATTATAAATTCTGCAAACCTTGCTTTTGTGGTATTTTCTGCTAATAATAATAATTATGAAGGTAGTTTGTTTGTTTTATTTTCAATTGGTATTGCAGCAGCAGAAGCAGCTGTTGGGCTTGCAATATTTATTTCTGCTTATAGAAGCTTCAAATCAGCTTACATTGATTTTTTTAAGATTTTGAGGTTTTAGATGGAACTAATCATTCTTTTAATTCCGCTTCTCCCTTTATTTGGCTTTTTGCTTAATGCATTTTTTGGAAGGAAATTAAAAAAGGAATTTGTTTCTTTGATTGGTATTGGTTCAGTTGGGCTTTCTCTCTTTTTTTCTTTATATTTAATAATTATTTATCTTTTAAACAAATATCCAGAACCATTAAATTTTAATTATTATTCCCTCTTGGATTTTATTGGATTAAAGATTGATTTTGGAATTTTAATTGATCCACTATCTGTTTTTATGTTATTTTTTGTGACCTTTGTTGGTTTTTGGATTCACTTATATTCCATTGGTTATATGGGAAAAGAAGAAGGTTACTCAAGGTATTTTGCTTATCTGAATTTATTTATGTTCTTTATGCTAATCCTTTCCCTTGCTAACAATTTTCTTTTAATGTTTGTTGGCTGGGAAGGAGTTGGGCTTTGTTCTTATCTTCTAATTGGCTTTTATTTTAAGGAAGAGTGGCCCTCCAATGCAGGAAGAAAAGCTTTTATTGTAAACAGAATAGGGGATTTTGGATTTTTATTAGGTCTTTTTCTTTTGTTTTCAGAAAAAAGTACTTTTTCTTTTGGTGATTTATTTTCAGGTGGAGAAATTTATTTAAAATATGCAACTCCAATTGCTCTCCTTCTTTTTATGGGTGCCACAGGAAAATCAGCCCAGATTCCCTTATATGTATGGCTTCCAGATGCAATGGCAGGTCCCACACCAGTATCAGCTTTAATACATGCTGCAACAATGGTAACTGCTGGTGTTTATATGGTTTCAAGGGCAAATCCAATCTTTGAAGCAAGTCCCACTGCAAGTTCAATTATTATAATAATTTGTGGAGCAACTGCCTTTTTTGCTGCTACTATGGCATTAACCCAGAGGGATATTAAAAAAATTCTTGCATATTCTACAATTTCCCAGCTTGGATATATGTTTATGGCAACAGGAGCCCATAAATACCATTATGGAATCTTCCATGTCTTTACCCATAGTTTCTTTAAAGCCTGTCTTTTCTTGGGTGCTGGTGCACTAATCCATTCACTCCATACAAATGATATATTTGAAATGGGTGGAATGAAAGAAAAAATGAAAAAAACCCACTGGACTTTTCTCTTTGCCTGCCTTGCAATCGCTGGCATTCCTCCTTTTTCTGGATTTTTTTCAAAGGATGCAATCCTTTCATCCCTTTTCATAGAAGCACAGCATAAAAATTGGGTTTATATATTTTATTTTTTAGGACTCCTCACTGCTTTTTTGACTTCCTTTTATATGTTTAGATTATATTACATTGTCTTCTGGGGAAAACCAAGATATAAAAAGGAGCCACACCATGAAGAAAATGTTATGACAATTCCATTAATTGTTCTTGCAATTGGCTCCCTTATAACTGGTTTTCTGGCAATTCCAGTTGAAAAAATAAATTTAATAAATAAATATTTCCATCCTTTTTATAAGGATTTAACAGAAAGCCATCTCTCTCCTGCAACGGAAATTATTTTAATCTTTGCTTCAATTTTTGTAGCTCTTTTTGGTTTAAGGATTGCTTATGTATTATATAAAAAAGATGAAGATTTTGTACTTGCAAATAATTTAAAGGAAAAGTTTAATTCATTATATAAAGTTTTGTTTAATAAGTATTATGTAGATGAATTTTATAATTTAAGTTTTGTCAAACCTTTTACTTTAATCTGTAAAATCTCTTATAAATTTTTTGATGAAATTATAATTGATGGATTTTTGATTGCAATAGGTTTTATCTTACAAATGGTTGGTGAAATTTTAAGGTTCTTTCAAACAGGGAATGCAAAAACTTATGCTGTTTATATAATTTCAGGTATTGTGGTGATAATATGGCTGATATTATAAATGTTCCAACACTTTCCCATCTAATCTTTCTTCCATTAATTGGTGCAATAATTCTTTTAATTTTGCCTTTCAAGAAAAACAAAATAATTAACTGGTTTTCTTTTCTTTATTCTTTAGTTCCTTTTTATTATTCAATGATTATATTTATGAAATTTAATCCAGGGGGCGGGATGCAGTTTCAAGAAAAGCAAATCTGGATTAAAGCATTTAATATTTATTATAATATTGGAGTTGATGGAATATCAATATTGTTAGTCCTCCTAACAAATTTTTTAATTCCCCTTATATTTTTATCATCTTTTAAATATATACAAGAACATTTAAAAATGTACTATATTTCTTTCTTTATTTTACAAACAGGCGTTGTTGGCTCTTTTCTTGCTCTTGATATGTTTTTATTTTATGTTTTCTGGGAACTTATGCTATTGCCAATGTATTTTATAATTGGTGTATGGGGAGGGAAGAGAAGGATTGAAGCAGCAATTAAGTTTTTAATCTTTACTGCCTTTGGTTCTTTTTTAATGTTTTTATCAATTTTATATATTGTCTCTTATAATTATTTTCAAAAAAATGTTTTAGATTTTAATTTATTTTCTTATTATAATATGCAGTTACCTCAACTGGCAGGAACCCTTTGTTTTTTTGGATTTCTTTTGGCTTTTGCAATAAAAGTCCCAATGGTCCCAGTTCATACCTGGCTTCCTGATGCCCATACAGAAGCACCAGCAGGAGGTTCTATAATCCTTGCTGGAATACTTCTTAAATTAGGAACCTATGGTCTTATAAGATTTATAGTTCCAATATTTCCAAAAATTTCTTACCAGTATTTTCCTATTCTCTTAATTTTATCAGTCCTTGGAATAATATATGGCGGATTTTTAAGTTTTGCCCAAGAGGACTTTAAAAAATTAATTGCTTATTCTTCAGTTTCCCATATGGGATTCATTACCTTAGGTATTTTTTCTTTAAACTTTTATGCTTTAAATGGAGCAGTCCTTCAAATGATAAACCATGGGCTTTCAACAGGTACTTTGTTTTTGCTTGTAGGAATGTTATATGAGAGAAAGCATACAAGAATGATTGAGGACTTTGGCGGAATTGCAAGGGTAATACCAACCTTTACTGCTTTTTTCATTTTTGTTTCTTTATCATCAATTGGACTACCTGGCTTGAATGGTTTCTGGGGTGAATTTTTAGTCCTTTTGGGTACCTTTCAGGAGAAAAAGATCTATGCTATATTAGGTGCAACTGGTGTCATTTTATCTGCTGCTTATCTTTTAACAGCAATAAAAAGGGTCTTTTTTGGTGAAGTTAAATATCCAGAAAATGAGAGGTTTTCCGACCTTGATTTAAGGGAATGGATTTTGCTCATATCTTTTTCAATTCCAATTGTCTGGATTGGAATTTATCCTAAATTTTTCCTTTCAAAAATTTCACCATCCCTTGAAGTTTATTTGAATATGATAAAGGGGTTTTTAAAATGATGGAAATTGAAGCCCTTTCAACGGAAATATTTTTAACATTTTTAGGATTTCTAATAATTTTAATTCAAAGTTTTATTCCAAAATTAAAAAAAATTTTTGTTCCTTTGATTTTAATTTCCCTTCTCTTTTCTTTTTACCTGACAATTGAAAAACCAAAGGGCTTTTTCTTTTATGACATTTATTATGTAAATAGTTTTTCACTATTTTTCCAGATTGGAATATTATTTGGTCTCTTTATAACAATTTTAATTTCCCAGAGTTTGCTTAAAAAAGATGGACTTGAAAGAGGCGAGGTTTATAGTTTTATGTTATGGGCTTCTGTTGGTATGTTCTTGATGGCTTCAACTGATAATTTAATCTTAATCTTTGTTGGTTTTGAGCTTTTATCATTAAATCTATATATTTTAACTGGTTATTACAAAGAAACACAGGTTTCACAAGAAGCTGCCTTAAAATATTTTCTTTTATCTTCTTTTGCTTCTTCAATTACACTGTTTGGAATGGCATTTTATTTTGGAGAGACAGATAGTTTGACTCTTGCATCTAAGACACCCACTTATCTTTTAATTTTTTCAATTGTTTTAATGTCCAGTGGATTTATTTTTAAACTTTCCCTTTTTCCTTTTCATTTTTGGGCACCAGATGTTTATCAAGGAAGCCCTTCTTATATAACCTTATTCCTTTCAACCCTTCCAAAATTTGCAACAATTTCTGTTTTAATTAAAATTTTTTACACATTTTTACCAAACCTTTTCTTTTTATATCAGGAAAACTCAGTTAAAGTATTGTCAATCATTGCAATATTTTCAATGTTTATAGGAAACCTAATTGCTCTTGTACAAAAAGACTTAAAAAGAATGCTTGCTTTTTCAGGGATTGCTCATATGGGTTATCTCTTTGCAGGGCTAATTGCATCCAGTGATATGGCAACAAAAAGTGTCTTGTTTTATGGTTTTGCTTATATAATTATGACAATGGGTGGTTTTGCTGTTCTTGGAATAATAGGTGGTGGAGAAAATGAACCAAGATTATTAAATGATTATAAGGGATTAGGTTATGTTTATCCTTTCCCTGCTCTTGTTTTAACTTTTTCTATGGCATCTCTGGCAGGTATCCCACCCTTTCAAGGTTTTTCTGCAAAATTCTTTTTATTTTATTCACTTATTGATGCAAAACTTTATTTCCTTGCAATTATTGGAATTCTAAATAGCATATTATCAATCTACTATTATGTAAGGGTTATATACTTTCTTTATATGAAAGAAAAAGAAGAAGTTTTACCCTTAAATTTGAATTTTTATTCACTTTTAGGGCTTGCAATTATTTTTGTTTCTTTAATTTATTTTGGAATTTTCCCTCAATATATATTTGAGAGAGCAACAAAAGCAGTGGAGGTATTTATTGGGTTCTTTTAAAACTTCAAGGAATATCGCTGAGGCAACAATTATTAGGTTGAGTTATTATTTAAGATGTTTAAACATTTTAAAGAGTGAGAATATTAAAACAATTTCCTCAAAAAAATTAGAAGAAAGGTTTCAAATTTCCTCTGTCCAACTCAGAAAGGACCTGGCATATTTTGGAGAATTTGGCAGGAGGGGAATGGGCTATGATGTAAATAACCTTTTAAGAACAATAATTAAAATATTAGATTTAAAAAAAGAAAAGAAAGTTATAATTGTTGGCGCAGGGCATTTAGGACAGGCACTTGCAGATTTTCAGGGTTTTAATTCCTTAGGATTTAAAACAATTGCCTTGTTTGATAAAGACCCTGAAAAGATTGGAAAGATTACAAAGAAAGGCACAAAAATCTTATCTGTTGATTTATTAGAAGAATTTATAAAAAAAGAAAAGGTAAAGATTGGAGTAATTGCTGTCCATCCATCTTCTGCCCAGGAAATTTATGAGAGGCTAACAAATTGTGGTGTAAAAGGCATTTTAAACTTTGCCCCAATCCAAATAAAAGAAAAGGAAGGGGTAACAATGTTAAATGTTGATTTAAAAATCCGCCTTGAAACTTTGTCTTTTTATTTAAAAAAAGGAAATAATTTTAGAAAAAAATAACTCTTGATAAACTTTATTTAATCCAAAAAATAAAGTTGAAAATAATAGATGTCATTACAGAGCAGCAGTCCGTTGTCCGTGTCCTCTATCTGTTGTCTTTTTTCTTTTTAAATTTTATTCAGTTATAACAAAAATTTCATTGGGGCAACCTTGCTCGCTAAGAAAAAAGAATCTCAATTGTTAAAAAATTTCTTTTTTTATTTTAATTTAAATAAAAAATTTTTTTATCTTTATTAAATCTTTTTAACAAAAAATAATTGAAAAAAAATTAAATCATAAATCCAAAAAATTATGTATAATGATAAATTATGAACTACATCTACATCAGTTAATGATTGGTATCCAACAGTGAAAAAACCATCATTTAATCCTCCAAACTGGATTTTTGGACCTGTATGGACTACCCTTTATATCATTATAGGCATATCTTTATATTTAGTTTGGTCTCTTGGTTTTGGGGGTAAAAAATGGCTTGCCATTGGAATTTTCTCTTTAAATTTATTCCTTAATAT
>JBBISU010000089.1:0-13250 GCA_037441225.1 Acidobacteriota bacterium | reverse complement strand
AGGGGTGGTGCTTGCACGACCTGTGAAATAATAATCAAAAAATTGTAGCCGCAGGTTCTTTAGAGGCTGTCCGACAATGTATTATTTTGATTTGCCATACACAATATATATGGTATAATTAAAAAGGATAATACAATATATTGCATAACAATTTTAAAAATTTTAATTACCAGACAGCCTCTAAAGGTTGCGGCTACATAAATAAAATTATAAAATTTGCAAGATTACCTCTTCGTCTGCTTTATTGAACTTCTAAGGAAATATCCAAAGCAGGGGCAGAGTGAGTAATTGCACCTATTGATATAAATTCAATACCTGTGGAGGCATATTCTTTAACATTTTGCAAATTAATTCCACCAGAAACCTCAAGAGGAACTTTTTTTTGCACAATTGAAACTGCCTTTTTTACATCTTCTACTGAGAAATTGTCTAACATTATCCTTGATACATTCAAAGAAAGTGCTTCTTTCAATTCCTCTAAATTTTTAACTTCTAAGATTATTTCAATTTTATCCCCATAAAATTCCCTTGATTTTTGAACTGCTTTTGTAATTGATTTTGTAATTGCAATATGATTATCCTTTATCATAACTGCTTCTGAAGCATTCATCCTGTTATTCTTTGCACCCCCTACTCTTGTAGCATATTTTTCAAGGTATCTCCAACCAGGTGTTGTCTTCCTTGTGTCAAGAATTGTAACACCTGTCCCCTGAACTAATGTCAAAAATCTCCTTGTGAGTGTTGCAATACCTGATAGTTTCTGCAAAAAATTTAGTGCGATCCTTTCAGTAGATAAAATTCCTAAGGCAGAGCCCTCAATAACTGCAATTTGTGTTCCTTTTTGAACAACATCCCCATCATGGACAAAAGGATTTACTGAAATATTTGCCATTCTATACTGAAAAATATAAGGAAGGAGTGGCATTCCACATATTACTCCTGTTGCCTTAGAAATAAATTTTGCTAAAATATTTTCAGAAGTCAAACAAATTGCCTCTGATGTAATGTCTGGCAGGTCTTCAGTAAAAGCTAAAGGAAGAAGGTTTTCAAGGTTTTCAATTAAGGCAAACTTTTGGCTCATTTTACTCTACATCAAATTTTACACCTTGAGCCAGTGGGAGTGTTGAACCATAATTTATTGTACAGGTCTGTCTTCTCATATATGCCTTCCAGGAATCAGAACCTGCTTCTCTTCCTCCGCCTGTCTCTTTTTCACCACCAAAGGCGCCTCCAATTTCTGCGCCAGAAGTCCCAATGTTCACATTTGCAATACCACAATCGGAACCCTCACAAGATAAAAACTTTTCTGCTGATTGCAAATTATTTGTAAAGATCGCAGATGATAAACCCTGTGGAACATCATTGTGAATTCTTATTGCCTCATCCAGTGTTTCAAAGGGAAGAAGATATAAAATTGGTGAAAAAGTTTCTTCTTTTACTATTTCCATATTTGGATTTGCTAAAACAATTGTCGGTTCTACAAAAAAACCTTCCCTATCAATTATTTTTCCACCACATAAAATTTTACCACCTTGTTTTTTTATTATTTCAATTGCCTCTTTGTATGTATCCTGTGCACCTTTGTTTACAAGAGGACCCATTAAAATTCCCTCTTCCCAAGGATTCCCAATTTTTATACTTGAATAAGCTTTAATTAACTTCTTTGAAAAACTCTCGAGGATAGATTTTTGGATTATAAGACGCCTTAAAGTTGTGCACCTCTGCCCAGCAGTTCCAACTGCTGCAAACAAAATAGCTCTTAACGCCAAGTCAAGATTTGCATCTTCCATTAAGATTATTCCATTGTTTCCACCAAGTTCAAGGATTGTCTTCCCAAACCTTAAAGCAACTCTTTCAGCAACTCTTTTTCCCATTGCACAGGAACCAGTGAAAGAAATCAAAGGCAATCTCTTGTCATTTATCATCTTTTCACCAACAACAGAACCCTTTCCAATACAAAGTGTAAAAATTGAATTCAGGCCATTTTCCTTCATCACTTTATCACATATTTTTTGAACAGCAATTGCAGTTAATGGAGTATCTGATGCAGGTTTCCAGACCATTGTATCTCCACAAACAGCAGCAATACAAGCATTCCAGGACCAGACAGCAACTGGAAAATTAAAGGCAGTTATAATTCCAATTATGCCCAAAGGATGCCATTGTTCCATCATCCTATGGTTTTCTCTCTCTGATGCAATTGTCAAACCATAGAGTTGTCTTGAAAGTCCAACAGAAAAGTCAGCCATATCAATCATTTCTTGAACCTCACCCAAACCTTCTGTTTTAATTTTCCCCATTTCATAAGTCACAAGCAAACCCAGTGGTTCTTTATATTCTCTTAATTTTAAACCCAATTGTCTTATAATTTCACCTCTTTTAGGTGGTGGAACTTTTCTCCAGCTTAAAAAACTCTCATAAGCACTTTTTATAACTTCTTCATAATCTTTTTCATCAGCTTGCAAAACAGAAGCAATTACTTCTCCATTTGAAGGGTTTATAGATAAAAGTTCTCCGCCCCCTGGCTCCTTTATCCATCCCTTCCCAAAAACACCAGAATTTATCTTTTCAATTTCAAAAAATTCTAAAACTCTTTTAATTTCCATATTACCTCCTTTTAAACTTTGATTATTATATCATATCTTTTAATTTTTCTTTTAAAACCAATAAATCAACTATTTTTTTAAGCAAAAAATCCAAAGATTCTATATTTAATTTAAGTTTTTCTAAAGGAATTAGTGGGATTTTTTTATAAAACTTTAAAAAATCTTCTTTTTCTATAACTTCTTTTAATTTTTCATAATCAGCTTTTGGATTCTTTTTAAATCTAATCCCACATAAAATAAAAACAATTTTCCCACTATTATATTTTATTGGTATTAAAACCCTTCCAAGAGAAGCATAACATAAAAACAATTTTGCTTTATTTTCGCCTTCTATTTCTTTTAAATTTTTTTCATAAATTTCCTGGCAAAATTTTAAACCCTTTCCACTTTCCCTTAATTTCAAACAAAGGGGATTTTCATTGTGAAATGTCTGGATTTTTTCATTATAACTGATAACAAAATTACACAAGGAAATGTTTAAAAGATTGGAAATATTTTTCATAAAATCCTGCCACTCTTTGCCTGAAAAATAATCTTTTATTGCTTCTCTCATTAAAATTTCTCCTTTAAAAATTCCTCAATCTTTTTAATTTCTTTTGAGCATTCTTCTAAAAACTGGACTCCATACCTGAAATTCAAGGAAAAAGATTCCATCATTGCTTCATTTACAATCTTACCCTTAATTGTAAGGCCATCCAATTCTTTTGCCCCTTGAAAAGTCCACCAGAAAACTTTGCCTATGGGCAAACTTTTTGTTGTTTCAATTAGCATTCCACCTTTATTTAAATTTATTGTTGTACAGGTTGTAAAAAACCCTGTCCCTTCTTCACTTACTCCTAAATGCATCCTAACAATGTATCTTCTGGAAGCTCTTTGCTTTAAATTTAAAACCTTTGCAATTGCTTCATTTAAATCCTCTGGTTCTAAGGGTGTGAAAAGAATTTTTTTAAAAGGTCCAATTTCTTCTAAATCCTTTGTTTCAGAGCAAATTAAAATTCCTTTTAAGGTAGGAACTTTTAATTGATTTATTATCTGGTTTATAAAGATTAAAAATGTATTATCAAAGGGATTTTCTTCAGCAATGAATAAATCAAAATCTTCTTTCGTTAACTTTTGAAATGCCTCTTCAAAATTGCTTTCAAAAATTACATTAAAATCCTTCCTTTTCAATATTCCAACATTATCCCAGCTGGTTGGAGATGATTTTGAAATTAAAAGAATTTTAAACATTTTTTACATCCTGAAAACACCAAATTTGTGGTCTTCAATTTGTGCATTTAAAGATGCCTCTAATAAAAGCCCTAATATTTTTCTCGTCTGAGAAGGAAGAATTATTCCATCATCCCAAAGCCTTGCAGTTGAATAATAGGCACTTGACTCATATTCATATTTTTCCAAAACTGGTCTTCTTATTTTTTCTTCATCTTCCTTTGACAATTCTTCTCCTTTTGCTTTCAGTTGTTCCCTTTTTACTTGAACCAGTACATCTGCTGCCTGTTCTCCCCCCATTACTGAAATCTTAGAAGAGGGCCACATAAACAAAAACCTTGGATTATAAGCTCTTCCACACATTGCATAGTTTCCAGCACCATGGGAGGCACCAATTATTACAGTTAATTTTGGGACCTGTGCAACAGAAACAGCGTGAACCATTTTTGCTCCATCCTTTGCAATTCCACCATGTTCATATTCTTTTCCAACAATGAAGCCAGTTATATTTTGCAAAAAAATCAAAGGTATTTTTCTTATACAGCAAATTGAAATAAAATGGGCACCTTTTTGACTGGATTGAGAAAAAAGAACACCATTGTTTGCAACAACACCAACAAGATAACCATAAAGGCGAGCAAAACCACAGACAAGCGTTGGACCATAATATTCTTTAAACTCAGAAAATCTTGAACCATCAAAGATCCTTGCAATTACTTCCCTCACATCAAAAGGTTTCCTTAAATCCTTAGGAATTATTCCATAAATTTCATCTGAATCATAATAGGGTTCTTCTGGCTCAATCCTGTCTAAAGGAAATTTTATTGGCTTT
This sequence comes from Acidobacteriota bacterium, assembly GCA_037441225.1. GTDB lineage: Bacteria > Acidobacteriota > Thermoanaerobaculia > UBA2201 > UBA2201 > JBBFMJ01. The sequence continues at coordinate 8,603 of JBBISU010000089.1, read as the reverse complement.
TGAACCCCTTCCATAATGTTTCTTAGCAGTTCAATGGCATGTTCATCATTTAATGCATAATAATCAGAGACGCCTGATATTTTACAATGGACATCAGCACCACCCAACTCTTCTGGTGTCACATCAATACCAGTTGCTGCTTTTACGAGAGGAGGTCCTCCTATAAAAATTGTCCCTTCACCTTTTACAATTATTGTTTCATCTGACATTGCTGGCTGGTATGCACCACCTGCAGTACAGCTTCCCATAACTGCACTCAATTGAGGGATATTTAAAGAGGACATAACTGCTTGGTTGTAAAAAATTCTTCCAAAATGTTCCTTGTCTGGAAAAGTTCCTTCCTGAAGGGGCAAAAAAATTCCACCTGAATCAACCAGATAAATACAAGGCAATCTATTTTGAATTGCAATTTCTTGTGCCCTTATATGTTTTTTAATTGTAATTGGGAAGTAAGTCCCACCCTTTACAGTTGCATCATTTGCCACAATCATAACTTCCTGACCACAAACCCTTCCAATTCCAGTGATTATACCTGCCTGTGGTGCTTGGTTATCATACATACCATAAGCAGCCAGAGCATTTAATTCAATAAAAGAGGAACCCGGATCTAAAAGGGCATCAATCCTTTCCCTCACAAGCATTTTTCCTCTTTTTATATGCTTTTCCCTTGCTTCTTCAGGTCCTCCCTTTTTAACTTCCTTTAAAATTTCTAAATATTCCCTTTCCTTTTCCTTCTGAAACTTATAATTTTCTTTAAATTCCTCAGAGGAAGTATTTAACTTTGACTCTATTCTAAACATGGAACTGCCTTATAACCATAGGCAATCACTCCGGACTCACCGCCTTCTTGAATTTTTCTAAATTCAATTTTAACTTTGGCTCCAATCTTTAAGTCCTCTTTTTTAAAATCAGCAAAAGGCATTAATATTTTTACATCTTCCATAACTTCAACTATAACAACTCCATAGGGTTGCAAATCCGAAAAAGCAGGGTGGCCTGTATGTATAACTGTCCAGGACAAAATCTTTCCTTCCAAGGGAAGGTTTATCAAATCAAATTCTCTTGCTCCACATTTTGGGCAGACCAACCTTGGTGGAAATAAAATTTTTCCACATTTTTTACACTTTCCTGCCTCCAACCTATATTTTTGTGCTTTTTCCCTCCAGACAATTGATGGTGTAATCATTTCATCACCTCCCATATAGTTACAACAGAAGAGGCACCTGTGCCTCCCATATTTTGACATAGCCCAATCTTTGCACCTTCAACTTGTCTTTTTTCTGCTTCTTTTGTAAGTTGCTGATAAATTTCGCAAACCTGTGCAACTCCTGTTGCTCCAACGGGATGCCCCTTTGCTTTAAGACCACCAGAAGTATTAACAGGAATCTTTCCTCCAATTTTTGTCTCTTCCTTTAAAATTAAATCCTGTCCCTTTCCTTTTTCAGCAAGACCCAATGCTTCATAAACCATAATCTCTGCAATTGTAAAACAATCATGAACTTCTGCAACACAAATATCATTGGGCTTTATATTTGCCATCTTATAAGCCTTTTCAGCAGATTTTGCCACAGCCTTTAAAAATGTTATATCTTCCCTCTGATGTAAAGCAATTGTATCTGATGCCTGACCAAAACCCTTAAGTAATATATATGGTTTTCCAGTTTTTTCTGCCTTTTCTTTTGTTGTCAAAACAATTGCAGCAGCACCATCCGTTATGGGAGAGCAATCCAGCAAATGTAATGGCTCTGAAACCATAGGCGAAGACAAAACTTGTTCCTTTGTAATTTCAAAAGGAAATTGGGCATAAGGATTAAATTTTCCATGGAAATGATTTTTTACTGCCACCATTGAAAGGGCATCTCTTTTTGTTTGATATTTTTCCATATGGGCTGTTGCCATTAAAGCATAAAGCCCTGGGAAGGTAGCACCAAAGAAAAGCTCATAAGAAGAGTCAGCAGCAGTTCCTAAGGCAATTGTTGCTGTACCACCTGATACATCTGTCATTTTTTCAACTCCCCCAATTAAAACAGTTTCATAAAAGCCACTTGCAATTGCATAAATTCCTTGCAAAATTGCTACTCCACCAGAAGCACAAGCAGATTCAACTCTTGTAGCAGGAATAGGATTTTTTCCAAGATAATCAGCTATAAGGGCACCTAAATGTTCTTGTTCTGTAAATAAGCCAGAGGACATACAACCAACATAAAGGGCATCTATTTCTTCTATTCCACTTTTTTCAATTGCCTTCAAAGATGCCTCAACAAATAAGTCCCTCAAGGACTTATCCCATAATTCCCCAAATTTTGTTAATCCATAGCCAATTACTGCAATTTCTTTCATATTTCCCCCTATTCTACTAATTTTAATATTTTTTTTCTAAACTTTGCATAGGTTCCATAATCAACAAAGAATAACTTTTTATCAAGATAATCTCTTGTCTTTGGAGCAAGGTTTTGAACTTCCTTTATCTTTTTTGTAACTGTAAAAATAAAACCATCAGAGCCAGCGCCAGAACCAAAGGAAACCATAAAAATCTTATCCCCTGCCTTTGCTTCATCTAAAATGGCTGTAAGACCAATAGGTGATGAACCAGAATAAGTATTTCCCAAAGTTGGAACCAAAAATCCAGTTTTTAATTGTTCTTCTTTAAAGCCAAGTTTTTTCCCAATCGTTAAAGGGAACTTCCCATTTGGCTGATGGAATACAGCAAACTTGAAATCTTCAGGCTTCATATTTGATTTTTCAAGGAGGGCTTTCCCACAACTGAAAATGTGATGAAAATATGCTGGTTCACCTGTAAAACGAGAGCCATGCCTTGGGTAGTGTTGATATTCTCTCCTCCAAAAATCTGGGGTATCAGTTGTATATGAATGGGTAAAATCAACAGTTGCAATTACATTTTCACTTCCAAAAATAAAAGCAGCAGCACCTGCAGCGGTTGAGTATTCAAGGGCATCAGAAGGAGCACCTTGAGATGTGTCAGCACCAATCCCCATTCCATATTCCACAAGCCCTGCCTTCACTTGAGCATAAGCCAGATACATACTCTCTGAACCAGCTTTACAAGCAAATTCAAGAGAAGAAATGTGAATATTTCCAGAAGCGCCAATTGCCTCTGCCACAACAGTTCCAGAGGGCTTTACAGCATAAGGGTGAGATTCAGAGCCAATGTATAAACAACCCAATTTTTGAGGTGAGATTTTTGCTCTCTTTAAAGCATTTCTTGCTGCTTCAACTGATTCAGTTATAACATCTTGATCTGGTGCTGGGACTGATTTTTGAGTAAGCCCCAAGCCCTTTTTATAATTTTCTGGATTTGCACCCCAGATTTTTGAAATTTCTTCAACTTTAATCCTGTACCTTGGAATATAAGAACCATAACCAACAATTCCTATCATAGGACCTCCTTTATTTTTTCAAAGTTATTATACCATATTATTTATCTAAAAATTTTTTTTAAAAAAATTTAAATTAAAAATAAACTTATTGTATAATTTTATATTTATGTTTATTGTTAATTCAAAGGGGTTGAAAAAGTATTATGGAACCTTTCTTGCTGTAAAAGGAATTGATTTTGAAATAAAGGAAGGGGAGTGCTTTGGCTTCTTAGGACCAAATGGAGCAGGAAAAACAACTGTTATGAGGATGATTCAATGTTTTATGGAACCATCAGAAGGAGTGCTGGAGGTCTTTGGAATGGATACAAAGAAATATCCTTCTAAAATTAAAGAAAAAATTGGTGTTATGCCACAGGAAAATAATTTAGACCCTGATTTGTCTGTTGAAGAAAATTTAATTGTTTATGCAAATTATTTTGATATAAAAAAGAAAGTTGCAAAGGAAAAAGGGGAAGAACTTTTAAGATTTGTAGATATGCTTGAATATAAAAAATATAAAATAGATAAACTTTCAGGGGGTATGAAAAGAAAACTTGTCCTTGCAAGGGCTCTTATAAATGGCCCAGACCTTATAATACTTGATGAACCAACAACAGGTCTTGATCCTCAATCAAGGCACAATGTATGGGATATGTTAAAGATATTAAAATCAAAAGGAAAGACCTCAATTTTGACAACCCATTATATGGAAGAAGCAGATAATTTATGTGACAGAGTTGCTATAATGGATTCTGGTTTGATTATAGAATCAGGAAAGCCAGAAGAATTAAAAAATAAGTATGGTGGAAATTTAGAAGATGTATATCTTAAATTAACGGGGAAAAAGCTTGAAAATTAAAAGGGCTTTAAAGGTCTGGCAGAGGAATTTTAAGGTTTATACAAAATTGTATAAATCAAGTTTTGCTTTAAATTTTTTTGAACCCTTAATTTATTTGATTGCCCTGGGCTTTGGTTTGGGTGGCTATGTAAAGGAAATTGATGGAATCCCTTACATAAAGTTTATAGCAACTGGAATTATTTCAACCTCTGCCATATTTGCAGCCATTTATGAATGTACTTATGGAACTTATGTTAGGATGGTCTTTCAAAAAACCTTTGATGGAATCCTTGCAACTCCAATAAGTTTAAAAGAACTTACACTTGGTGAAATTTTATGGGGTTCTACAAAAAGTTTGATTTATGGCTTTACAATAATTTTAGTCATAACTTTCTTTGGTTTAATAGAATCTTATCAAATTTTATTTTCCCTCCCTTTTATATTTTTATCTGGCTTTTTCTTTGCAGAAGTTTCAATAATCATTGTAACAGTTCTTCCTGGCATTGATTCCTTTAATTATTTTTATACACTTATAATAACTCCAATGTTTTTATTTTCTTCTGTCTTTTTCCCCCTTGATGATTTGCCAAAATTTGTAAAAATTGCTGCTTTTTTTAATCCCTTTTATCATAGCGTAAATATTTGCAGGGGCTTTGCTTTAAATAATTTTGATGGAATAATCTTTGAAATTCTCTGGCTTTTAATTGGAGCAATTATAATTTTTCCCTTTCCCTATATTTTAATGAAGAAAAAAATAGTACCATAGAAAAATTTTGATATAATTTAAATATGAATTTTGATGATAATTTTTTAGGGAGGAAAGTATCTCATTTTGATATTTTAAGAAAATTAGGTGAAGGTGGGATGGGAAGTGTTTATGAAGCATACGATGAAAAATTAAAAAGAAAAGTTGCTTTAAAAATTTTAAATAAAGAATTAAATTTAAATGAAGTTGCAAAGGCAAGATTTAAAAGAGAAGCATATATATTATCTAATTTAGAACATCAAAATATATGTAGAATTTATGATCTCTTTGAAGAAAAAGATGAAAATATTCTTGTTTTGGAGTTGATAAAAGGAAAGGATTTGAATGAAATAATTAAAAGGGGTTTACCAAAATCAGAAAAAATAAAGATTGCTCTTCAAGTATGTGATGCTTTAAAGATAGCGCATAGTAAAGGTATAATCCACAGAGATTTGAAGCCATCAAATATACTTATAACAGAAGATAAAACAGTTAAAGTTCTGGACTTTGGGCTTGCAGGAATTTTAAGAGGAGAAAAAGTTACAAAGTTTGAAGGAGAAGAAAAAATTGAGGTTGAAAATAGCAGATTTGAAGAAAAAACAGAGGTTCTCTTTAGTCCTGTTAGCAAGGAAGATGTTTCTTTAACTCGTGATGGCACTATAATGGGCACTTTAAATTATATGAGCCCTGAACAAGCAAAGGGATTGGTTTTGACAACAAAAAGCGATATCTATTCCTTTGGCTTAGTTTTGCAAGAATTATTCACAGGAAAGCCAGCTTTTAAAATAGAAGATACAATCAAAAAAACATTACAAAAAGCACAAAAAGGCGAGACATTCCCTGTCTTAGGGATTGATAAGGATTTGAAAGTTTTAATTGAAAAGATGAAATCCTTAAATCCTGAAGAAAGGCCTGAAGCAGAATATATCTTTGAAAAATTAAACTATATAAAAGAAAAACCAGTAAGAAAACTAAAAAAAATTTTACTTGGCTTATTTATTTTCTTAATTTCAATTTTTTTAATTTTTGCAGTTTTTTTTAATTACAAAATTTCAAAGGAAAAGGAAAGAGCAGAAAGGGAAGCAAAAACTTCAAAATATATTTCTAATTTCCTTATAAATGTTTTTGAAGTTTCAGACCCTTATAGTGGAAAGGGAAAGGATGTAAAAGCAAAAGATATACTTGATGAAGCAGCAAAAAAAATTGAATTGGAACTAAAAAATGAACCAATTTTAAAGGCAAAAATAATGAGCACTATGGGACTTGTATATTTGAAACTTGGTCTTTATGAAGAATCATATCCCTTTCTTTTGTCTTCTATAAAAATTTATAAAAATAACTTTTCTAAAAACAAAATTGATTTAGCTGATAGTTATTCAAATATGGGTTTTTATTATAAAATTACAGGCAATTATAAAGAAGCAGAAAAATATTACATTGAAGCATTAAAAATCTTTGAAGAAGAAAAAAAAGAAATAAATGCAGGAGAACTCTTAACAAATTTATGTGAATTATATAGAGAGGAAGGAAAATATCAGGAAGCAGAAAAAAAGATAAAGGAGGCATTAAAAATATTTCAAAAAAATTTTGGAATTTACAATAAATATGTATCAACTTCCTTAAATAATTTAGCAATCTTATATGAAATTAAAGATAAATATGATGAAGCAGAAAAAATTTACAAAGAAGTCATAGCAATTGATGAAAAGGTTTTAGGAAAAGATCATCCCGATTATTCAAAATCTATAAATAATCTGGCAGATCTTTATGCAAAATTAAATAGATTAGAAGAAGCAGAAGATTTATTTAAAAAATCATTGAAAATAGATGAAAAAATCTTTGGTAAAAACCATCCAGAATATGCAATTAGTTTAAACAATTTAGCTGCCCTTTACTTTAGAAAAAAAGAGTATAAAAAGGCAGAAGATTTATACAAAGAAGCAATTAAAATAATGGAAAATTCATCTCTCCAAAATACATCAAACTATGCTGCATTTAAAAGAAATCTGGGGCTTATTTATTATGAAATGGGAAAGTATCAAGAGGCAGAAATGCTTTATAAGGAAGCATTAAATATATGGGAAAAAACCCTTGAACCTTCCCACCCTTATATTGAAAAGTTGAAAAAAAATTTAAAAGATCTTTATGAAAAAATGAAGAAATAGATTTAAAGTAAGCTTGATTTTAAGTTTTAAATAATTTATATTACTTTTATGTTTACTATAATTTTATACTCTTTTTTGTCATTTATCTCTGCTTTTCTTGGTACAATTTTATCTACCCTAAAAATAATTGATCCTAAAACACAAGAAAAAGCAATTTCTTTTGGTGCCGGCTATATTTTATCAATTGCAATTTTATTTTTAATTCCAGAGGCAATTGAAGGTGGAAAGGCATTCTGGATTTTGATTGGATTTTTGTTTATTTATTTAGGGGAACATTTATTTATGATGCATGGCTGTATTGGAGAAGATTGCCAGTTCCACAGGATTGGGATTGCTGCTTTTATTGGCTTATCTTTACATACAATTGCTTCAGGTATTTCAATTTCTGCAACTTTAACAAAATCTCCAATTCTTGGCTTTATAACATTTTTAGCAATTGTCTTGCATAAAGGTCCTGAAGCATTTAGCTTAGGAGTTATATTAAAAAATACAAATTTAAGCAAGAAAAACCTATGGGCTCTTTTTCTTTTATATTCTCTTTTGATTCCATTATCTGCTATTCCAGCATTTTTAATTTTCAAAAATATACCCGAAAGTTTTTTATATGCCTTAATTGGATTTTCTGCTGGAACTTTTTTGGAAATTGGTGGTGCAGATCTACTGCCTCAGGTTCACAAAGTCGGTGGGGGCAGGGGCGCAAGGTTTTTAAGTTTTATCTTTGGCGTAGTTTTTGCAATTTTATCAGAGGGGTTATTTCATTTTCATTTTTAATTTTTCAGAGAAATTATTAAATTTTTTAAATCTTTGAGAGATTATTATTTTTTATAAACTGATCAATTTTTTTTGTTTTTAGATCATTTTTGAAAAAAGCTCCTTATTTATAATCAACAAAAAAATACTCTGATATTTTTTTTAAAAAAATGAAATTTCTGATTTTTGTAATATTTTATTTTGTCTTGACAATTAAATCTTTTGTGTTATACTTTTTTATGGTTATGGAAGAATTTGAAATGAAGAAATGATGAAAGAAGAGAATTTTTGGATCAGTAATCATGGAATTAAGGATTTTATGCCTGATGAAAGAAGGGATTATGGAGTCCATTTAACCTCCATAGAAATATTTAAAAAATTTATTTTCCCTGATATTAAAGATAAATTAAACAATTACTGCTGGGTTGATTTTTTTGCAGGGGAAGGTAGCTTAATATTACCTATTTTGGAAGCCATCCCTTTTGAAAGAAGAACTGAATTTTTCAGTGATCATATTTTTTTGTTTGATTTAAAAAAAGAGCTTGTAGAAAAATGTATTAAAAATGCTGTAAATTATGGAATACCAGAGCTATTAGCAAGAAAGAATATTCAAGTTAGAGATACTTTAAAAAATTATCCTGAATTTTTAAGAAATTTAAAATATCCAATATATCATATTACGAATCCCCCTTATCTCTATATTGGATACATTGTAAAAAATTCTAAAA